>DASYXS010000013.1:0-33144 GCA_035934535.1 bacterium | reverse complement strand
GAAAGTCAAGAGTCTATGCGGTTGCCCGCAGGCTCTGTACCTTCCGCTGATACAGGCGATCCTCCAAGTACCAGTAATCCAGATCTTTCTTGAGCATCACGTAGATGATCGTGAGAAGCTTCCTCGCTGTAGCGCACAGTGCTTTGCCAGCACCCTTTTCTTGCTTCTTGCGAGCATAGAACTCCATCAACGGGGTCCTCTTCCCATTGACCATTGCCAGCACGGCGCGGATGGCGATGGTTCGGAGTCGCTTGCGTCATTGTTTCGTGATCTTTCCGTGGCGTTCGGTCCCACCCAATTGACGAACCGAGACGGCCAACCCAGCATAGGCGGCGAGTTGTTTCGAGCTCTCAAACCAAGCGATGTCCCCGATTTCGGCCAGGAGAATAATCGCTGTGAGTATGCTGAGGCCCCGGATCTGGAGCAGTCGAGCCAGTCCGGGCAGGTCACGGCCGCGGCGGAGGATCTCTGCGTCCAGCTTCGTGATCTCCCCTTCAAGGCTGTCGAGTTGGCGAAGGACAGCCTCTAAGATCTGTTGATCAACTGAAGCGAGGTCGCCAAGATGAAGAAGCCGCCGCCGGCTGCTTACGGACATAAAGGCTGCGCGCCGAAGCGCTACGCCGTTGCGAGTGAGAGCGGCATGTCCCATGTTCTTCAGCTGAGTGGCCATTTGAACGAGATTCTCTCTCGCCTGACACAGGACGCGGAACCGGCGGATCTTTTCACTCGGCACAGGGACGCTGGGAAGCCATCGCAATGATTGCAAACTTGTAAGGGTCGACAAGGACCACTCGATCCACCAAGGTGCGGATGCGCTCGTTAAAATAGTAGACGTTCTGAGCTGTTTCTACAGCCAGGTGATCGCTGGGGCTGAGCCGGCGGCAGAAAGCGGCCAATCCTGATTCCGTGAGAGCGTGGGTCTCGAGTTTGGGGACGTCTTGCTCATCAAGAAAACAGACCACGAAATTGGTCTTGTGAAGATCCACTCCGATGCATCGCATGCCCGACCCCCCGTTTGTTCTTGGAGGTCCATGAGAAGAGCGTGCTCGGTATGCAACCACACTCCTATTCGGGCTCTGGGCCCATTCCATGATTCGGATGAAGGTCTAAGATCACACTGCTAAACGGGTTTGCCCTTACGGGCCCCAATTCGTTAGTCGACCCTCACCCTCTCCTCCCACGCCTCCTTGAGGCGCAGGATATCACACACCGAGCACACTTTGACTTTTATCATGGCCTCCTAACGAAAACGGGGTCGGCGGGATCGTGAGCGATCGTTCAGAAACGTTGGCAAATATGGTGGAGCTGGAGGGAATTGAACCCTCGACCTCCTCTACGCCAAAGAGGCGCTCTCCCGCTGAGCTACAGCCCCACGCGTGACGGACGGGACAAGGCGTATTATACCGCTGGACGCGGATGCGGTCTACGCCCCGCACGCACCATACGCACCATCGGGACTTCCGATCGAGACCACCCTCACAGCGGCCGTTCAGCGTAGAGATACACGCGTTCGGTGGTGAAGCCGAGCGCGGATCCGAACGCCTCCGCGACCGTGTCGCCGGCCCAGTGCGTGCCGACGACCATGTGCACGCCCCGGGCGCCGAGCGCGGCGAGGGCCGTGCGGGCGAGCACCGTGCCGAGCCCCCGGCGGCGATGGGTCTCGCGGACGCCGAGCCGCCATTCGCCAACCCCGTCGCGCGCGGCGGCCATCACAAAGCCGACGGGGTAGCCGTCGCGGGTCGCGAGAAACGTGCGGATGTCCCGGCCGGCCAGATGGTGGGCCAGCTCGTGGCGCTCCGCGCGGCCGCCGAGGCACTCCTCGTCGAGTTGGGCGACGGCTTCTTCGTCCTGTCCGGCGAACGCCCGCCGCACGACGTAGCCCTCGGGTTCCGCGCCCACGTCCGGCGCCGGCTCGGCGCCGGCGGCCGCGGACGGCAGGTCAAGACTCGAGATCACGAGCGCATCGGCGATAGTGAAGCGCCCGGCCATGACAAGGAGCATGCCAAGCGGATTACGCTCCATCGTGCGGAGGCGGAGGTGATCCTGCCGGGCCTCCTGGAATCGCCGGGTCAGCTCGGCATCCACCCGATCGACCACTGTGCGCAGCGCCTGCGCCGTGGGGGTATGGCGCAGGGCGTCCGGCACCAGCAGCACTTCTTCCGCGAGCAGCCGATTTTTGTCGCGGCCGAACACGAGCAGGCCGGCCGGCTCCTTGTTCAATTCGATCACGACGACATCTTTCTCGGACTGAATCCACCAGACGTCCTTCGGCCCGATCGCACCGTACCGGCCGAAGCACGCGGAGTAACCGCCGTGGTAGACACCCTCATAGAGCCGCAACAGATGCTCCGCGTCGCCGCTCTCCGCCGAGCGCAGCGTCAGCAGCATCCTACCGCTCGAGGATGGGCGTGTCGCCCCACAGGCGCTCGAGGTTGTAGTACTCGCGCTCCCGCGGATTCATCACGTGCACCACCACGTCGCCGAAATCGAGCAGCACCCAGCGGCCGTCGTCCCGGCCCTCCGCGCGCGGACGCGGCGCGCCCGCCTCCTTCAGGGCCTCCTCAATCGCCTCGACGATCGCCCGAATCTGGACCCGTGTGGTGCCGCTGGCGATCACGAAGAAGTCGGTGACCGGCGTGTGTTCCTGGAGGTCGAGCACGATCACGTTGCCGGCAAGTTTGGACTCCGCGGCGTCGGCCGCGACGAGCGCCTTGCGGCGTGAATCCACTAGGCGTCCCCGCCGCGATCCGCCCCGGACCCCTCGGCCGCTCGGGCGGTCGGTTCAGGGTCGCCGGCGGCCGTCGTCCGGCCGGCAGGTTGCGCCTTCGCGTACAGACGGTGTTTGACGATGTAGCCTTCGACGGCCTCTGGAACGAGGTAGCGGATCGGACGTCCGTCGCGCACGCGGACGCGGATGTCGGTGCTGCTGATAGCCATCGCCGGAATCTCGAGCGTGTGCACGTTGTGGAGATGCTCCCGCAGCGGACCGGTGACCGAGGACCACAGCTCCGGATCGAGCCGGTAACCCGGCCGGTTCGCGGCGATGAACCGGCACAGCCCGAGGAGCTGCGCGGTTTCACGCCACTCTCCACGCAAGATTTGCTCGAGCGCGTCGGCCCCGGTGATGTAGTAGAGGTCGTCGTCCGGATACTGCCGGCGCAACTCGTGGATCGTGTCGATGGTGTACGACGGCCCGGGTCGCTCGATCTCGAGGCGGGACACCGAGAACCGAGGATTCGTGACGGTCGCCAGGAACGTCATGAGGTAGCGGTGCTCGGGAGCGGAGACATCGCGCGGATCTTTGTGCGGCGGATGCCGGTTGGGCACGAAGATGACGGCCGTGAGCCCGAACCGCCAGCGGGCCTCGTCTGCCGTCACCAGGTGGCCGTAGTGCACGGGATCAAACGTGCCGCCCATGATCCCGATCCTACCCACGGCCACCTCCCCTGTCCTGCGCAGGACCTCCTGCCGGCGCACCGCGGTGCGCCCGTGCCCGGCGCCGCCTCCGCGCGCCCGGCTCGGTCGAACGGGACGGGACGGCGCCCCGGGCGGAGTTCTCGCCCGCACCGACCTCCTCCTCCGGCGACGCCTGCGCGTCCCGCGGGCTAGTCCCCGAAGGGGGCGACGCCTGCGCGTCCCGCGGGCTAGTCCCCGAAGGGGACGGCGCCTGCGCATCGCGCACCTCGAGCAAGCCGGTCTCCGAAGGAGGCGACGCCCGCAGCAGCCGCACGAGCGCGGCGATCAGCGCCGGGATGCCCTCGCCGGTAGCCGCGGAGACCGCCAACGCCGGGTGACCCCGCGCGGTTTCAGCGGCCACGAACGCCGCGGCGCGTGATCGGGCCTCCGGCAGGTCGACCTTGTTGCCGACCAAGACCACCGGCCGGGCCGCGAGCGCCGGGGAGTGCTGCTCGAGCTCGCGCGTGACCGTCGCCACCGCCGCATCCGGGTCCGCCGCGCTGAGATCGACGATGTGCACCAAGACCCTCGTGCGATCGATGTGCCGGAGAAACTCGTGTCCCAGCCCGGCGCCCTGATGCGCGCCCTCGATAAGACCAGGGATGTCCGCGACGACGATGCCGTCGGTATCGGGAAGCGGCACGACGCCGAGCATCGGCTCCGTCGTCGTGAACGGATAGTCCGCGATCTTCGGCCGGGCGGCCGAGAGACGCGCGAGCAGCGACGATTTTCCGGCGTTCGGCAGTCCCACCAGCCCCGCGTCGGCCAGGAGCCGCAACTCGAGCCGCAGCGCGCGCTCCTCGCCGGGCTCGCCCGGCTCGGCCTGCCGCGGCGCGCGGTGCGTCGGGGTCGCGAAGTGGGCGTTGCCGCGGCCGCCCTTGCCCCCGCGGGCCACGACGACCTCATCGCCGGCGCGCACGAGGTCGGCGACCACAGTTCCCGTCGCGGCGTCGACGACGATGGTCCCGGCGGGCACGGCGACGACCGCGTCCCGCCCGGCCCGGCCGCTCCGGCGGGAGCCTTCGCCGTGCGCGCCGCGGGTCGCGCGAAAGAGCCGCCGATACCGGAACGGCAGGAGTGTGTTGAGGTTGGGATCGACGCGCATGATCACGTTGCCGCCGCGTCCGCCGTCGCCGCCCGACGGACCGCCCTTCGGCACGTACTTTTCCCGGCGGAAGGCGACGACGCCGTTGCCGCCGACGCCGGCCTTCACCTGGATCGTGGCACGATCAATGAACATCGCTATAACATGGAGGCCCCGGACGCGAACGCGTCCGGGGCCTCGCAGCCATCCTCGCCGTTATGCGCCGGCCGGGTAGACCGATACCTGCCGCCCGTCACGGCCGCGCCGCTCGAACCGCACCACGCCGCTCGCCAGGGCGAACAGGGTATCGTCGCGCCCGATGCCGACGTTTTGACCGGGACGGTACCGGGTTCCCCGCTGCCGCACGAGCACGCTGCCGGCCGGCACCAGCTGGCCCCCGAACCGCTTGATCCCGAGCCGCTGCGCGTTGCTGTCACGTCCGTTCCGGGAGCTGCTGCCGCCTTTCTTATGCGCCACTGCCGGCCCCTCCCACTTCGATCCGTTCGATCCGCACGCGGCTGAGCGGCTGCCGGTGTCCGACCCGGCGCCGATAGTGCTTCTTCGGCCGGAACTTGCCGACCGTCACCTTGCGCGCCCGCCCGTGCGACAGCACCTTGACCGTCACCTGGGCGCCTTCGACGACCGGCGCGCCGCACCGGACGTTGTCGGCGTCGACAACCATCAGCACCCGCCCGAGCACGACCTCGGCGCCCTTCTCGGCGGCGAGGCGGTCCACTTCCAGGACCTGGCCTTCCTCGACGCGCATCTGCTTGCCGCCTCTATCGATGACCGCGTACATCCCTACTCCACCGTCCTTCATGGGCACCACGAAATCATATCATTGGCGCCGATGGGCGTCAAACGCGGCCCGCCGGCCTCAGTTACCGCGTGGCCGGCGGCTGAGTCCGCCGGCGCCGGCCGCCTCCGCGGCTCCGGCGCCTGAGGCGCACCGGCCCGTTCGGGGACAGCATCGGGAGCGGCTCCGCTTCGATCGGCGGCGGGACCGGCACGGGTTCCGCGCGCCGGCCGCGCAGCCAGTTCCAGAGCCGCGCGAGGGCACCGGGATGGGGCGCCTCCACCGGCCGCAGCATCCGCGCATCCACCGTCTCGTCGTCCGGCACGTGCAGCGGTTCGCCGCGCACCGGGTCGAGCCAGATTGATTCGCCGGCACCGTCCCCCTGCGCGGCCTGCCGCGCCGCGGCCTCCGGGGTGTCGGCCTGCCGCACGACCGCGCGGTCGAGATGGATCCCCGGACGCGGCAGCACGAGCACGCGCTTGCCGGTCGCCTGCTCGAGCGCCTGCCGCCACGAGAGGTCCTCCTCGAGCAGCGCCGCCACTTCGGGGTGCACCTCGGCGACGACGCAGGCCGCCCGCGCCGTCTGCGCAAGCCGGCGCAGTTCCCGGCGCGCACGCACGGCGACGCTGCGCGGCGACAGCACGCGCCCGCGGCCTTCGCAGTACGGGCACGGGATCCGCATCAGCTCCTCGAGATCCTGATAGACACGCTTGCGCGTCATCTCGACGAGCCCGAGACCGGTGAGATCGATGATGTGGATCTTGGTGCGATCCGCGCGGACCGCTTCGCCGAGGGCGTCCAGGACGGCGCGGCGGTGCGCGAGCGACTCCATGTCGATGAAGTCGATGAGGATGATGCCCCCGACGTCGCGCAGCCGGATCTGCCGCGCGATCTCCCGAGCCGCCTCGATGTTCGTCTTGAGGATCGTGCTGGCGAGGTCGGTCTTGCCGACGTACTTGCCGGTGTTCACATCGATGACCGTCGCGGCCTCGGTCCGGTCGAACACGAGATAGCCGCCGCTCCGGAGCCATACCTTGCGGTGCAGCGCCCGCTCGATCTCGCGCTCAACGTGATGGGCTTCGAAGATCGGCGCGGAATCGTCGTGCAGCTGGACGCGGCCGGCGAGCTCCGGCGCGAAGGCGCCGATCAGGTCGCGGACCCGCTGCCACTCGTCGGGCGAATCGAGGACAAAGCGCTCGACCTCGCCCGTGAAGAGATCCCGCACGACCCGGCGGATCAGCCCGAGGTCCTGATAGAGAAGGGCCGGCGCGCGGGCGTCGCGCGCGTGCGCGGCGACGCTGTTCCACAACTGCAGCAGGAAGCGGACGTCGTCGGCCAGGTCCCGCTCCCCCACCCCCTCCGCCGCGGTACGCACGATGAGCCCCATGCCCTCCGGCCTCAAGCGGTCCGCGATCGCGCGCAGCCGCCGCCGCTCCTGCTCATCTTCGATCTTGCGACTGACGCCGATCCCGGGAACGGTGGGCGTCAGCACGAGGTAGTGCCCCGGGAGCGCCACGTACGTCGTCGCCCGCGCGCCCTTGCTTCCGCGCGGCTCCTTGGTCACCTGGACCAGGATTTCCTGACCGACGCGCACCCGCTCCGCGATCGCGGCCCCCCGCCCGATCTGGTCCTCGATCTCTTCGGTGGCGCCGAACGCGGTGACGCGGCGCGTGCGGATGTCCGACAAGTGTAAGAATGCGTTGCGGTCGAGCCCGACGTCGACGAACGCGGCCTCCATGCCCGGCAACACGCTTGCGACCCGGCCTTTGTAGATGTTGCCGGCGAGCGGCTCGCCGCGTTCGATGAGGAGGCCCACGACGACGCCGTCCTCGACGACGGCGACGCGGACCTCGAACGGCTCGATGTTGGCGATGATCTCTTTGCCCATGCGCGCTCCAGTGCCTAGAAGAGAATCTTCTGCCGCCGCATCCCGACGTTCAACAAAAGCGCCGCCGCCCAGAGCATCGTCATGAGGGCGCTCCCCCCGTAACTGATGAACGGCAGCGGAATGCCGGTGATGGGCATGATCCCGACGGTCATCCCCACGTTCACGAAGACGTGGAACGCGACCATGGACACGATCCCCACCGCGACGAGCGCGCCGAACCGGTCCCGCGCGACTGCGGCCGCACGGACGCCGCGCACCAGCCACAGGTAGAACAGCGTTAGCAGCACGACGCATCCGATGAACCCGAGTTCCTCGCCGACGACGGAGAAGATGAAGTCGGTGTGATGCTCGGGAACGAACTGCAGGACGTTTTGGGTCCCGGCGAAGAGTCCTTTGCCCCACAAGAGGCCGCTGCCGACGGCGATCTTCGACTGGATGATGCCGTACCCGGAGCCCAGGGGGTCGAGCGACGGGTCGAGGAACGACAGCAGCCGCCGACGCTGATAGCCCTTCAGGATGTGCCACACGAGCGGCGTCACCGCGGCGCCGGCGACGCCGAGGAGCGCGAGGTCGCGCCGCCGGGCCCCGCCGGCGTACAGCATGCCGGCGAAGATCGCGCCGTAGACCAGCGCGGTGCCGAGGTCCGGCTGCCGGAAGATCAGGATCATCGGGATCGAGATGTGCGCGAGAAACGGCAGCAGATCGCGGACCGACGTGTACGGGCCCGGCCGGTCGGAGAGGTGCCGCGCGAGCGTCACCACGATCGCCAGTTTCGCGAACTCGGACGGCTGGAACTGTCCGAGCGGGCCGAGCGGGATCCAGCGCTGCGCGCCGAGGCTGGACCGGCCGGCCACCAGCACCGCGGCCAGCAGGATGAGGTTGACGATGTAGAGGGCGCGCGCCCCGGAGGCGAAGGAGCGGTAGTCGACGGCGAGGATGGCGCCGGCGATGATCACGCCGACGACGAAGTGCAGCGCCTGGCTGCGCACGAAGACCAGCGGGTGCAGCCCGTAGCGCGTCGTGCTGTAGACCATCACGAGGCCGAACAGACAGAGCAACAGGGTGGCGGCCGCAAGATACGGATCGAGATTCCGAACGACGCGCCGGTCGAGTCCGATGCTCACTGCCGGCCGGTCTTCTGCGGGCCGGACGGGACCGCCGGCTCGGGACGCGGATTGTCCTTCTGCGGCCGCGATCCCGCCGCGGCTGCGGGCGCCGCCGGGGCCGCGCCGTTCTGTTCGGCCAGCCACGCCTGAAATACCTGTTTGACCACCGGCAGCGCGTTCTCGGCGCCGAAGCCCGCGTTCTCCACCATCGCCACCACCACGAGCCGCGGCGCGTCCACCGGCGCATAGGCCGCAAACCACGCGTACGGTTTGCCGTGCGAGGCCTCGGCGGTGCCGGTCTTGCCCGCCGCCGTGAGACCCGGCATCTGCAGCGCGGTCCCCGTCCCGCGGCTGACGACCGCGGCGAGACCCGTGCGCACGATGTCCAGGATCTGCGGGGTCACCTCAATGTGGCCGCCGGGCGGCGGTGCGATGCGCGCCACGAGGCGGCCGTCGACGCTGCGGATGTCCGTCACAAGGTGGGGCGTCACCAGCGTCCCGCCGTTCGCGACGGCGGCCATCATGCGCGCGATCTGCAGCGGCGTCGTGAGCACATAGCCCTGGCCGATGCCCATGTTGAGCGTGTCGCCGCCGTACCAATCCTGCTTCCACACGCGCTTCTTCCACGCGGGATCCGGCACGACGCCGTCGCCTTCGTTCGGCAGATCGATGCCGGTCCGCACGCCGAGACCGTACGTCCGCGCGAACTTGGCGATCGCGTTCGGCCCCGCGCGCCGGGCGAGATCGTAAAAGCACGCGTCGCACGACTGCGCGATCGCGTCGATGAAGTTGACGTGGCCGAGCGCCTTCCACTCGTGGAACGTCCAGCCGCCGAGGTTGTAGTAGCCCGGCGAGTAGAAGCCGGTGTCGGGCGTCACCAGGCCCAGCTGCAGCGCGGTCGAGGCGGTGACCACCTTGAACACCGAGCCGGGCGGGTACGCGCCCTGGATCGCGCGGTCGAGCAGCGGCCGCTGCGGATCCTTGAGCAGGCCGTTCCAGACTCCGGTTTTGATCCCGCCGGAGAAGACATTCGGATCGAACGCGGGGTGACTGACCATGGCCAGGATCGTCCCGTCGCGGGGATCCATCGCGACCACGACGCCGGGCCGGTCGCCGAGCCCGGCCTCCGCGGTCTGCTGCATGGCCAGGTCCATCCCGAGCACGATTTCGTTGCCCGGCACGGCGGGCGCCGTCCCGAGCGTGCGCACCATCCGGCCTTGGGCGTCGACCTCCGCCTGAATCTGGCCGTTCCGGCCCCGGATGTACGCGTCGTACGTCTCTTCGATGCCGTCCTTGCCGATGAGGTCGCCCAGCTCGTAGCCGGCGGACCGGAGGCGCTTCAACTCGTCCTCGTTGATCTCGCCGACGTATCCGAAGATCTGGGCGCCGAGCGTGTGATAGACGTACTGGCGGACCGGCTCGACTTCCACCAGGACGCCGGGCAGATCGAGCTGGCTCTCCTCGATCGCGGCGATGACCTCGATCGGCACATCCCGCCTGAGGCGCACGGGCTCAAACGGCCGATCGCGGCCGGCCGCAAGCCGCGCGAGGATCTCCGCCGGATCCATGGCGAGGAGCTTGCCGACGGCCTGCGCCTCGGCGCGCGGGTGGCGCAGCTCCAGCGGCAGCAGCGCCACGGTGAAGGCGGGACGGTTTGCGACGAGGGTGCGGCCGCGCCGATCGACGAGCGTGCCGCGCGGCGCCAGTACGGGCGTCACGCGGAGCCGGTTCTCTTCGGAGAGTTTCAGGTAGTAATCGCCCTGAACGATCTGTACCTGCCACAGCCGGATCACCAGGACGACGAGCATCACGGCGGCCAGCACGGCCAGCGTGGCGAGGCGGCGTTCAAAGACGTCCCGGTCCATGGCTAGGCGGGGTGAGACCGCTCGTATAGCCGGACAACCGCGGCATCGAGCCGGCGCAGTCCGGCGAAGATAGGCACGGCGATGACGCCATTATAGCATGCGCTCCCGAGCACCGCGCGGACGGCGTCGGGCAGCGGCACCGCCGCGACTCCGACCAGATGCGCCCCGATCAGGGTGACACCGCCCGCCAGCACCGTGAGCAGCGCGCCGCCGACGGCCGGGAGCCAAACGCTTTCGAGCGACAGGCTCCGCTCGCCGAGCCCCGCGGCAAACCCGGCGCAGACTCCAGCGGCCATGCCGAGCCCGAGCGGCGAGCCCGACATCACGTCGTGAAGGAGGCCGACCCCGGCGCCGACGATCGCGCCCTCTTCCGACCCGTGCAGCAGCCCGACGGTCATGATGATCGGGAGCAGCGGATCCGCGATGCCGCCGCCGAGCGGCAGGTACGCGAGCCACGCGGTCTGCACCACAGTGCCAGCCGCCGCGCTGACCGCGTACACGAGAAACCGCATCAGCGCGCCGGCTGGCGTCCGCCGCGCAGGACGATGAGCACGTCCTCGAGGTGCCCCAGGTCCGAGGTCGGCCGCACCACGGCCTCCTGGAACATCGTGGTGCGCGACACGCTCACGACGCTGCCGACCGGGAGCCCCCGCGGGTAGATCGGACCGAGCCCCGAGGTCAGCACGAGGTCGCCGGGGCGCACGTCGGCGTCGCGGGACAGGTAGGTAACTTTGAGGAGCGTCTGGCCCTTGCCGAGGACGACGCCCACCTCGCGCGACCGGTCGAGCACGACGCTGACGGCGCTGCGGGGATCGGCCACGAGGAGCACCCGCGCCCACGAGCCCTGGGTCTCGACGACGTGGCCGACGACGCCGTCGCTCGTGATCACGGGATCGTCCCGCGCCACGCCCTCGGACGCGCCGCGGTCGACGAGGACCGTGCTGAACCACTGACTCGGGTCGCGGCCGACGATCCGCGCCGCGAGCGAGCGATACGGCAGCTGCTGTTTGAATCCGAGGAGGGCCCGCAGGCGCGCGTTCTCCCGCGCGTCCGGCCGCAGGCGGGCGTTTTCCTCGCGCAGCCGGGCCACCTCGACGGTGAGCCGCTGATTTTCCATGCGGAGGGTGCCGATCTCCGAGATGAAACCCCACGCGTCGGCGAACACGCCGCTCACTCGGGCCAGCACCGTCGCCGGCGGCGCGAGCACGGCCTCGACCGCGGTGCCGATCCAGCCGATGCGGCGCCCGTCCGGCGAACGCATCTGCGCCGTCAGGATCACGAGCGCGATGACGCAGAGCAGGCTCCAGACAAGCAGCCTGCGGCGAACCAGCGCGGGCGACGGAAACACGCTACATCTTCTTGCTCGTGATGAGCACCTTCTTCAGGATTTCGATTTCCTCGAGCACGCGGCCGGTGCCGAGCACGACGCTGCTGAGGGGATCCTCCGTCAGCATCACCGGCATGCCCGTTTCCTCGCTGAGCAGCCGGTCGAGCCCGCGCAGCAGCGATCCGCCGCCGGCCATGACGATGCCGCGGTCGACGATATCCGCGGCAAGCTCCGGCGGCGTTCGCTCGAGCGTCATCTTCACGGCCTCGACGATCGCGGCGATCGGCTCCGCCATCGCCTCGCGGATCTCCGTGCTGGTCATGCGCACGGTCCGCGGCAGCCCGGAGACGAGGTCGCGACCCCGCACCTCGATCGACTGCTCGTCCTTCTGCGGATACGCCGAGCCGATCTTGATCTTGATATCCTCCGAGGTCCGCTCGCCGATGAGGAGGTTGTAGGCCTTGCGCGCGTAT
The DNA here is from genome assembly GCA_035934535.1 of bacterium. Lineage (GTDB taxonomy): Bacteria > Sysuimicrobiota > Sysuimicrobiia > Sysuimicrobiales > Segetimicrobiaceae > DASSJF01. Next base: position 21,149 of record DASYXS010000013.1, on the reverse strand, counting down.
TGGATGATCGCCTCGTCCATCTCGTCGCCGGCGATCCGGATGCTGCGCGCCGTGACGATGCCGCCGAGGGCGATGACCGCCACCTCCGTGGTGCCGCCGCCGATGTCCACCACCATGCTGCCGATCGGCTCCGACACCGGCAGTCCGGCCCCGATCGCCGCGGCCATCGGCTCCTCGATGAGGTAGGCCTCGCGCGCGCCGGCCTGCAGCGTCGCGTCGATCACGGCGCGCTTCTCCACCTCGGTCACGCCGCTCGGGATTCCGACGATGACGCGGGGACGCATCAGGCTGCGCCCGTGCGAGCCGCGGCGGATGAAATACGCCAGCATCGAGGCGGTCGTGTCGAAGTCCGCGATCACCCCGTCGCGCAGCGGCCGGGTCGCGATGATGTCGCCGGGCGTGCGGCCGATCATCTTCTTGGCCTCCTCGCCGACGGCCAGCACTTCCCCGCCATCGACACGGCGCGCCACGACCGACGGCTCCCGCAGTACGATGCCTTCGCGCCGCACGTATACCAGCGTGTTGGCGGTTCCAAGATCGACCCCCATGTCCCTGGTGAATCGGGCCAGCAACCCGTTGAGCACTCCCCTCACGCTCCTCCCCCCGTCTGGACGCGGGGTCTCCGGCCGTGTCCGGCCGGCAAAACCTTCCTTAATTGTGCCCCAGTTAGGCGTCGGCGGACGGCGGCCCTTCGAACGCGACGCCCCGCTCCCGCAGACTCACCCATCGGCCGTCGCCGATGATGAGATGATCCAGTACCGGGATGCCCATCACCGCCGCCGCGCGGCAGAGGCGGGCCGTGATCGCAAGGTCCGCCCGGCTCGGTGTCGGATCCCCCGACGGATGGTTATGCACCAAAATGACCGCCGCAGCGCCCTCCCGCACCGCGGGCTTGAAGACCTCCCGCGGGTGCGCCGGCGAGCTTGCCAGGCCGCCGCGCGTCACCTCTACCGCGTCCAGCACCTCGTGCCGCGTGTTGAGCAGCAGCACCACGAACCGCTCCGCCTCCGCGAAACGCAGCCGGCCCATCACCACCCGCGCGGCATCTGCAGGGCCGGCGACGAGCGCGCGGCGGCGCCCCGGCAGCGTAGCGAGCCGCCGGCCGAGCTCGAAGGCGGCGAGGAGATTGAGCGCCTTCACCTCGCCGACCCCGTCCACGCCGCATAGCTCGCCGACCCCGGCCGCGGCAAGCCTCACCAGGCCGCCGTGCCGCCCGATCAGGTCCGATGCGACATCGAGGGCACTTCGGGTGGGCGAGCCGGTCCGCAGCAGCACCGCCACGAGCTCCGCCGTGCTGAGCGCGTGCGGCCCGTGCCGCAGCAGCCGTTCCCGCGGCCGGAGCTCGTCCGGCAGATCCTTGATCCGCCGCCTGGTGGGTGCCGGGGTGGCCACCGCCGTCCTCCTGCCCCGCGGGCGGAGCCATAGCGTCCGCGGCGGCCCGGAAACTTGCGTGGGTCGTGCCGCGCAGACAAGAACGGGGCGGAGCCGCGCCCCACGGGGCGCACCCCACCCCCTCGATGTTCCGACCGCTACAACAACCGGAATACGTATATCGCCGCGATTATACCAAGCACGGTGGCCAGGTTCAATCGAACCACGAAACCCAACGTCAAGGTGAGCACGCGGAGATCGAGCGTGACCGGTGGATCCACCCCGACCGCGACGGAGTGTCCGAGCGGCGCCAAGTAGGTAAACTGCCCAAGTTCGTCCGCCACGACGCTGCCGAGCATCGCCCCGGCCACCACCACGACGATGAATATCCACCAGGGGTCGCGGGCCGTCCGTTTTGCCGCTCTGGCCACGATTCACCGCCCACATGAAACGGGAGCGGCGATGGGCCGCTCCCGCGCTGCATTGCTGCCGTCGCGTCCGGCAAACACCGGACGCATCCCGGCGACCGCTAGGCCTTGGTGCCTGCTCCACCGCCTTGGCCGGCCGGAGGCACCTTTGGCTCCTCCGGCTTGGTCGCGTCCTTGAACTCCCGCATCGCCTTGCCGACCGCGCCGCCCAGTCCCGCGAGCCGGCTCGGGCCGAACAGCAGGATGACGATCGCCAGTACAATGATCAGCTCCCAGAACTTGGGGCCCATGGTGCACCTCCGGCTCGAGTGGCTCAATTATACACCAAGAACGTCGCGGGGCGCCGACGCGTTCCAGCGAGAGGCGCATCTTTGGCCCTGTGCCTACGGCGTGAGCCAAAGATGCCCGCAGGCCCAGACGCGGACGACCGGGGGTCATCGGGTGCGGACCGTGACGAACTTCACGAGGGCCGCGAGGCTGTCGCGCGCCGCCGACGGGGGCAGCCCCTCGAGGGCGCGCGCGGCGCGCTGCGCGCGCTGGCGCGCCACGCCGAGCGCCCGGTCGACCGCCCCGGTGCTGGCGACAATCGCCTGCACCTCGTCCAGGGCGGACACAGGCACGGCGGGACGTGCGGGCGCGGAGGCGTGATCCCCGTCCGCGCTCAGAATCTCGCGGAGACGCCGACCGTCCCGCTCCGGCGCGTCGCGCAGCGCGTAGATAATCGGCAGGGTTACCTTGCCCGTCTGAATGTCGCTGCCGATCGGCTTGCCGAGGTGATCGGCGGTCGCCGTGATGTCGAGCGCGTCGTCCGTGATCTGGAACGACATACCCCACTCGAGCCCGAAGGCCGCGAGCGCCTCCGCGACGTCCGGCCGCGCGCCTGCCGTGAGCGCGCCGCACCGGCACGCCGCTCCGGTCAGCGCCGCGGTCTTGCCGTCGATGATCCCGAAGTAAATCTGTTCGTCCGTGTGCGGTGTGTTGCCGTGCTTGATCTGCATAATCTCGGCCTGCGCCATGCGCACCGTCGCCGCCGCCATCGCGGCCGCGACATCACCCGTCCGAATGCGCGCGAGGATGTGAAAAGCTTTGCTGAAGAGGAAGTCGCCGAGCAGCACCGCGACCTGGTTCCCCCAGACCGCGTTGACCGAGGCCTGCCCGCGGCGCAGGTCGGCCGCGTCGATGACGTCGTCGTGGATCAGCGACGCCACGTGGATCAGCTCGACCGCCCCGGCCACGCCGAGCCGGTCGTGGGTCTGCTCCGCCGTCCCGGCGCCGTCCCCCGCCGCCTGCGCGGACAGGCAGGCCAGCGCCGGCCGCAGCATCTTGCCCCGCGTCGCGAGCACGTGCGTGACCAGCTGGCCGACGAACGGATCTTCCGACGACAGTTCCGCGTGAAAGAGGCGCTCGAGCGCGTCCAGGTCGGGCCGGACGGGCGCGTAGATCTCCTCGAGGGCAGCACCCTGCGTCACGACGGCGCCTCCACCGGGAGCCGCGGCCGCCCCACGTTAGGCTTCGGCGACGATCCCGTAGAGCGTGACGAAGTAGACCAGCGCGAAGAAGAGCAGCCAGAAGATCAGATAGCGCCAGTAGATCACGCTCTGCGACTGACGCGGGCCGGTGTCGCGCTGCGCTGCGCGCGCGCCGCCCGCTTCGCGGGCTCCTGCGGGGCGCTCTTCTGCCATCACGATCCCTCCCGGGCTTCGGGCGGCGGCCCCGCCTGTTGCGGCGCACTCGGCGGGGTCTGGCCGGCTTCGATGACATGGCTGCCGGCGGCAGGGCGTGCCGCCGGCCGCACCGGACCTCCGCCGGGCGCGCGAGGCGCCGGCACCACAGGACCCGGCAATTGCGCGACGTGCTCGCTGAATGCTTTGACCGCGCGGAGGAATTCCTCCCGGTCGTGCAGTCCGAAGTAGATCGCGGCAATCCGGTCCGGGTGGATCTTCTGCCGCTCGAACCGGCGCCGCAGCTGCACGACGCGGTCGCCGATCAGGTTGTTGCCGAGCCGGTTGAAGCAGTCGCCGAGCGGGCAGCCGCAGACGAACGTCCCCTCCGCGCCGTTGCGCAGCGCGAACTCGAGCCAGGCGGGCCGCACGAAACCGGAGCACGGCACCTTGATCAGCGTGACGTTCGGCGCGTCGCGCATCGTTCCGTCCGGGGCCGTCAACGCCGACGCGTCGACGGCGAAGTCGCAGAGGAACCCGACGATCTTCGCCCGGCGGCCTGTGCCCGGCGCGGGGGCCGCGGTCGGACGCTCTAGCTCCGGCATGCCTGCACCACCTTCTCCTGGATGTCGCGCTCCAGGAGCCGCGGCAGCTCGAGCGCTTCGAACGGGCACGCGCCAATGCAGATGCCGCACTCCACGCATCGCGACTCCAGCACGATCGCGAACAGCTTCCGCGCCTGCGCCGCCTTCGTGACGCCCGGATGCGGGCTCGGCACCATGACGATCGCGTTGTACGGACAGTCGAAGTAGCATAGCTCGCAGCCCGTGCAGTTCGCGTCGATCACCTGCGCGATGCCCGAGTCGCGGATGCCCATCGCGGCCGGGGTCTCCGGCAGCTGGTACGGGATGTAGAGGCCGTAGAGCGTGATCACGACCGCCAGCGCGATGAGCGCGAGCGGCGACAGCACCTTGAGCCCGATGTAGGGCAGCAGGAACAGCCAGTCCACCGCGAGCGTCGTCGGCACCGTCTCCGGCCGCGCGGCCGGCTGGCTGGTCGCCGGCAGGAGGCCGGTGAGGAGGAAGACGAGGCCGAGCGAGAACAGCGTCCAGACGGCGGGCGGCCAGACCTTGGGATGACGGATCCGCACGTAGTGCCACCAGAGCAGAATGTACAGCATCACCGCCGGCCCGACGTGGAGGTAGAGCATCCGCGGGAGCAGCAGGTTGGAGATGCCGGCGCTGCCCTGCCACTGGGTCTCGAGCCACCCGCCGATCCACGGCACCGCCCCGAGCGTCCGCCCGGTCATCGCGACAAGGAGCTGGCTGCGCTGGTCCCACACCAGCACGTACCCGGTGACGCCGAGGAAGCCGGCGAAAAGGAGCAGCATCATCCCGCTGATCCACGGCTCGTCGCGGGAGAACCGGAACCGGTCCGTGAACCAGTTGCGGAAGAAGTGCAGCAGTACCGCGATCATGAAGCCGTCCGCGGCGTAGCGGTGGATGCCGCGGATGATCAGCCCGTACGGCACCTGGTCCGTGATGAACTGCACCGAGATATAGGCGTCGTTGAACGAAGGCACGTAGTAGAGGAACAGGAAGATGCCGGAGAGGACCAGCACCGTCAGGAACAGGTTGGAGAGCCCACCGGTGTAGTAGAGCGGGTTGAAGTCTTCCGGGTAGACGCGGTTGATCGCGACGTCGAGCCGGAGCGTCCAGGCCAGCAGGCGGGCGAGCGCCCGGCTATACACCCGTGAACCCTCCCTTGCGCAAAAAGAGCAGGATGAACGAGTACGCCAGCAAGATGACGCCGACCGCGGCGCCGCCGACGAGGCGCTGCCCCGCGACCTCGCCCCAAGCGATCGCCACGACCGCCGCCAGGCTGACGAGGGCGAGGATCACGATCCAGACGCCGTAGCGCGCCTCACGGTCGTTCATCGGCCCGCCTGCCTCCGCATCGCGATCACCCACTCATAGACGCCGACTTGGTGCCGGACCCGGCCGGCCGCCCGGTCGACCTCGTAGAGCAGAAACCCGAGCCACCCCATCACCGCCAGCAGTCCCACCCCCAGCACCGTCACCGCGGCGGCGTGTCCGAGCGTCGGCGCCGCCCGCCACTCACGCCACGCGGCGAGGAACTGGCTCAGCGCCAGGACCGCGACGACCAGCAGGCTCCAAAACGTCAGCTTCCGCTTCGACATGCGTCTACGACGCGGCCGCCGGCCGGCCCGCAGCCCGGGCGGGCGGCGCGGGGCGCGCGCCTGGGCCTGCGGCGCCGCCGGTACGCGCCGCCGCCTTGCGCCGGCGGTGCATCATCTCCCAGACGAAGGCGAGCGTCATCACAACGACCGTGATCGCGAAAATGATGGGCGGGTCGCGGCTGATCACCGCGATATTGAGCATGATGAGCGCCGTGAAGCCGATGAACATCGCCAACGCGTAGGCGCCAACCACGAAGAAGAACGGGCGCTCGAGCGGCCGCGTCTCTTTGGTGCGGTCGAGAAACGGCACGATCATGCCGTATCCGATGAGGAGGCCCGGGGCGATGCCGGCCCACAACGGCGGCATGTATTTGACCACTTGATACAGCGCGAGGAAGTACCAGTCCGACAGGATCGGCAGCGGTGTCCGGTTGGGATTGGCCCACCGCCCCATCGCCGCCAGCTGGTCGAAGCTGACGTACGCCAGGAACGCGAGCACCAGCCCGATTGTGAAGAACGACAGGTTGAGGCGGCGCCGCCGCGTCCGGTAGAAGAAGATCTCCGCCAGGATCACAAACACGACTGAGATGCCGTAGTGGATCGAGTAAAACCGGGTCAGGGTCGGCTGGCCGAGCGCCGGCCCGCCGAGGAAGATGTAGGCGATCGCGTGCCCGATTCCGAGTTTGCTCAGCCCCGGAATCTCGTCGTAGTAGGTCGGCACCGTGAGCACGGTCTTGGCCGCCCAGAACGCCCGCTGGTTCCAGATCAGCGCGTAGCCGGTGATCCCCGAGATCATCGCCAGCACGAGCGAGGCGAAGAGGATCATCCACGACAGCTCGCCCGGCTTCTTGTACTCGCCGGCGAAGTACATGCGGTAGATCCGGATCGTGATCGTGATGACGAGCATGTCGGCGCCGTACTTGTGCATGCCCCGCATGAGCCAGCCGAACGGGATGTCTTCCGTCAGATGCAAGATCGATCGGTAGGCGCCGGTGGTCGTGGGGATGTACCAGACCATCAGGATGATGCCGGTGACGATGACGACCATCCACGACAGCCAGACCAACCCCCCCACGATGTAGAGCGGGTTGTCCTGCAGCGTGGTCTTGGTCTCGTCGAACAGATCCAGGTGCTGCTTGCGATCCTGCAGCCACTCCCGGAGATTGGCCAGCACCGCTTCCACGCGTCAGGCCTCCGCGCGGCCGGCGGTCGGGCACTCGGCGATGCCGCCGGTCTCCGCACCGGAGACGACGATGTCCTGGCCCTTAATCTCGAACTTGAAGTAGCGGGCGCCCCGCGGCGCCGGGCCCGAGATCACGTTGCCGGGGTCGCTCGGGTACGTCGGGTCGTAGATGCTGAGGTGGCAGGGGCAGGCCATGAGCGAGTGCTGCTCCCACTTCGGCGGAACGAAGCCGCCGTAACCAGCCGTCACCTCGTGCCAGTCCGGGATGAAGTTGAAAATGCAGCCGAGGTGCGGGCAGATCCGCTGGAACAGCACGACGTCGGTCTCGCCGTCGAACCCCACGTAGCCCGAGGCGTTGACGAACTTGACCTTCTGCGGGAGCTTGAGCGCGACGCCCGCGATGTTGGCCTTCTTGGAGCCGTCCACGTCATACTGCGGGTACGACTGGATGTAGGTGAAGTAAAAGTAGTCCCACGGCTTCTGGAGCGTCGCGGTGGACCCGACCACCTGGGCACCGCCGGACGGCGTGTCGCGCGCCGTCATGTTGATCTGAAACGGGCCGTCGTTGGGCTTGAGGTACCGCAGCAGCGGCGAAAGGATCACCAAAATACCCCCGACGATGGGGATCGCCGTGAGCGCTTTGATAAGCCGCCGCCGATCGAATTTCATCGCCTCACTCGCCTCCTGGTACCCCCACGCGCCATCATACTCTCCCGCTTCGCGCCCCGCGACGGCGGAGTCACTTGATCGGCGGATGCGTGTAGAAGAACGTGTAGACGTAGTCCACGAGCCCGTCGAGCTGCTGCTTCGTCAGTTTGCCCCGGAACGACGGCATCAGGCCGTGCCCGTCGAGGATCGCGTTCGAGAGCTGGCTGGCGTCCCGCTGCACCATTTGGTTGCGGTCCGTGAAGATCCCGGGCCCCTCGCCGCGGGCCCACGACCACAGCTGCACCGCCATCTCCGGCCCGCGCGGCCCCTTGCCGTCCCCGTTCATGCCGTGGCACACCGCGCACTGTTGGTCGTAGACCTGCTTGGCCGCGCTCAGCTCCGCGGGCGTGGTGCGGAACATCATCTCATAGACGTTGGCGTCCCACCGCTCGGCGTTGGTCAGTGTCTGCGCCTTGTTCGCGCCGAACGACGCCTCCGGTCCGAACGCCGGCATCGCGGTGTGCGGGCGGCCGCCGGTCACGGTCTCGTACATGATCGCCGGCGTGATCACCGCCTCGAGGTCGCGGTTGTGGAAGTTGATCGGCTTGCTCGGCAGCGGCGGCCGGTGCAGCTCGATGTGGAAGACGCTGAGCAGCGCGGTCAGCACGTCCTTGTCGGGCGCCGTGAGCGTGGCCGCCATCGGCCCGCTGCCGTCGCCGTTCGGGCCGTGGCAGACGGCGCAGTTGGCATCGAACACTTTCTTCCCCTCGATCGCATCGGGGACGATCGGCTGCTCGTTCTCGTCCGTCACGAGCGGGATCTCGACCTCCTGAGGCGGAGGCAGCCGTAGATCGACCTTGGCGCCCGTGACGTTGACCCGGCCTTGGCAGCCGGCGGCGACCACGGCGGCCGTCAGCACAGCCAACGCCGCGGTGACACGCCGTCCCCAGGACCCGGTGGACATGCGGATTCGCTCTCCTCCATGCCCGAACTCGTACTCGTAGATCGCACGGCCGCTCGTGGCGAAATGTGCGCGGGGAATCTCGCTTCCACGCCGTCGTGCGGCTCCCCTTCCCCCGGACCGAGGCTACAGACGGCGGAGCGCCGTCGCGAGCGCCACGCCCAGCACCGCGGCGAGGGCCGCGGCGAGCATCCCGGGCCAGCGGTCGCCACCCGCGGGCAGGCCGCCGATCCGGAGCGCCACTGTGGCACCGGGGGCCACCGGACCGCCGGACCAATGCAGATAGTGCCTTCCCGACGCGGTCACGGGCGCCGACGCGCGCAAGCCGTCTCCGGCGACGCGCAGGTGCGCGTCGGCGACGAGGACCTCGACGCGCGCGGCGCCAAACGGCGGGACCCACACGATCGCGGCGCCGCCGCCGCGCGGCCGTTCCTGATACGCGTAGGTGACCTGGGCCACGCCGGGCGGGATCGCGCGCGCGTCGGTGATCCGGCCCTCCTCCGTGTGCGGATCCCGCCACCCGTCGAGCGTCTGGACCGCGACGGCCTCACGTGGGAGCGGGAACGCGAACGGGTCCGTGGACGTCGCCACGACCGTGCGGTCGGCGGCGTTCTGCACCTGCTCGACCGTCGTCACGCGCAGCGCGCCCGGGACGACGTCCACGACGGCAAACAGAAGCGCACCGCGCAGCGCGCGGCGGCCGGCGCCGGCGTCGTACACCGCGATCGGCAGATCGCGGACCGGCGCCTCCTGGGTCAGCAGAATGCGCTGCGGGCCCTCGTACGAGGCGCCTTGATACTGCGTGGACACGAGGTAGACCCGGAGTCCCCCGACCGGCAGACCGGCGAAGACGAACGAACCGGCCGCGTCGGTTCGCGTCTCCCGCTCGGACGAGGCGGCGCGCTCCACGATCTGCAGGTGCACGGGCTGCCCGGCCACCGGATGCGCGGGCGCCGTACGGTCGACCACCCGGCCGCGGATTATGCCGTTCGCGTCGGCCGCGGGGACGGCGGACGGCGCCGCGGGCCGCGATGCAGCAAACGCCGGCCCGCACACGGCAGCGGCGGCGAGCACGGCGACGAGAACCGGCGCGAACCGGCTCGGGCGGCGCATCCGGGCTACTCCGGCCCCCGCGTGTCCGCGGCCGCCGGTTCACTGCCGGACTTCGACGCGTCCATCGCGTCGAGACGCCGCAGCGCGTCGATGGCCGCGGCCTCCTGCCGGCCGCGCAGCGTTTCGTAGTCCCCGTCGCTCATCTTGCCGGTGGCATGATCGAGGGCCAGATCGCGGAGGACGCGCAGCGCGGTCTCACGCTGCTCCACCAGCCGCGCCCGTTCGGCGGACGCGGTCCGGTCCGGCGCCGGGATGCGGCGCCACAGCGGCGCGAGCACGTACCAGACCGCCGCGGCGGCCAGGATGACCGCGATGGCGGCGGTCACCGCCCGGCGGTGCCGAGGACGCGCGCGGGCATCACCGCGGGCGCGGTCCCCGGACGCGCCTCCGGCAGCATCGCGACGATCGCGCCGGCGCTCAGGACGAGACCGCCGGCCCACATCCACATGACGAGCGGGTTCACCAAGAGGCGCAGCGTGGCGCGGCCGTCCGACGCCCATCCGACCAGCGTGATGTAGAGATCGTCGCGGGGGGTGCTGCGCAGCGCCACGTCGCTCGTCGAGTCGCGGCCGTTCAGATAGAGATTGCGCGCCGCGGTCAGCGGACCGTCGTCACGGGCGCCCTCGAAGACCCGAAGACGCGCGCCCACCACGAGGGCGCCGTGCGCCGTCGTCTGTCCGAGGCCGTCGTACCGCACGCGATAGGGTCCGACCGCCGCGCTCTCACCGGGCGCGAGCGTCGCGAGGCGCTGCGTCGCGAAGACCGAAGAGCCGGTGAGGCCGCACAGGAGCAGCAGCATCCCGAAGTGCACGATGTACCCGCCGTAGCGCCGCCGGTTGCGGGCGACGAGGGCCACGAACGCCCGCGGGACTGCCTCGCCCTGCAGCGACTGCCGCACGCGGATGCCCCGGGCAAACTCGAGCACGATCGTCCCCGCGACGAACCCGGCCAGCGTGAAGATGAGCAGCGGACCGGACGCCCGCAGCCCCGCCGCGAGGAGCACGGCCCCCAGCGCGACGCCGGCCGCCCCCGGCGCGAGGAAGTTGCGGCGCAGGTGATCGGCGGACGAGCGCCGCCACGCCAGCAGCGGCCCCACGCCCATCAGCACCAGGAGGCCGACGGCGATCGGCGGGATCACGTGGTCGAAGAACGGCGGTCCGACGTTGACGCGACGGCCGGTCAGCACCTCGGAGATCACCGGAAAGACGGTCCCGAGAAACACCGCCAGCGCGATCGCCAGAAACAGGACGTTGTTGAGCACGAAGGCGCTCTCCCGCGAGAGCGCCGCGTCCAGCTCGTACCGGCTGCGCAGGAGGTCCCAGCGCCACGCGGCGATCGCGAACGCGGCGAGCATCGCTCCCGCGAGAAACACCAGGAACAGCGTGCCGATCGACGACTGCGTGAAGGAGTGCACGCTGCTCAGCACCCCGCTGCGCGTGAGGAACGTCCCGAAGATCGACAGGCCGAACGCGAGGATCACGAGCGCGACGTTCCACCGGCTCAGCATCTCCCGCCGTTCCTGGATCATCACGGAGTGAATGAAGGCGGTGGCCACGAGCCACGGCATCAGGGCCGCGTTCTCCACGGGGTCCCACGCCCAATATCCGCCCCACCCGAGGACGACGTACGACCACTTCGCCCCGAACCACAGGCCCATGCTGAGGCAATACCACGCCCAGACCATCCAGCGCCGGGCCAGCAGCACCCCGCCGTCCGCGGCGCGCCCGGAGGCGAGGGCCGCGACGACCAGGGCAAACGGCACCGTCAGCCCGACGTACCCGAGGTACAACGTCGGGGGATGAATGGCCATCCACGGGTTCAAGAGGAGCGGGTTCATGCCGGCGCCGTCGGCGGCCGGGAACGGCACCGTCGTAAACGGCGACGCCACCGCGGTCAGCAGCACGAGGAAGAACGCCGAGACACCGGCCAGGACCACGACGACTCCGGGTACCAGCGCCGGCTGCGCGCGGCCGACGGCGCGCACGGCGACGAGCGTGTACCCCGCGAGCACGAGCGCCCACAGCAGCAGCGACCCCTCCATGCCGCCCCAAAACGCGGCGAGATCGTAGACGAGCGGCTGGGCGTTGTCGACGTGGGCGGCGACGTACTGGAACGTGTAGTCGCGCGTCGCGAGCGCGACGAACAGCACCACGGCGGCCACCGCGAGCAGGGCCGCGGACCCGCCGAGCGCCCGGACCGCGCTCGCCACGAGATCCGAGCGACGGGCGCGCGCGCCGAGCACCGCCGCGGCGACGGCGTACAGCACCAGGACGAGGGCCCCGAGGAGAACGAACCGGCCGACGTTAGCCACGCATCATCGCGGGGATTTCGGATCGGCGGGATTGTACTTCGTCGGACACTTCGCGAGCAACGTGGTCGCGTCGAAGGCGCCGTCGCGGGCGATGCCGCCTTCCACCACCACCTGCCGGCCTTCCGCGAAAATGTCCGGGACGACGCCGGTGTATCGGACCGGCAGCGTGGAGGCCCCGTCGGTGATCACGAAGGAAAGGTGCCGGTGCGCGTCGTCCCACCGCACCGTTCCCGCGGCCACGGTGCCGCCGAGGCGCACCCGCGCCGGCAGCGAGTGCGCCCGCTGCCGCAGTTCCCCGACGGTCACCCAGTAGGTCGCCCCCTGCTGGATTCCACCGTACACGAGGTAGGCCAGCGACAGGACGATCAGCACCGTCCCGCCCGCGAACACCAGGGTGCGCCGACCGGCGCTTCCTCCGCGCCCGGCGGGGTTCATGAGGCGCCCCCGCCGAGCCGCCGCACTTCGTCTTCCAGCGCGCGCGCGCGCCGCATCAACGCGCGAACGTAGAGAAAGAGCCCGATCCACACGATCGCGAACGACCAGAAGAGATACGTCATGCCGTGCCTGCGCGGTCGTCGGCGAGCGCCGTGACGTCCGCCTCCATGATGCCGAGGCGGATCCGGAGGCGCACGAGCAGGACGTAGACGAGACTCCAGGCGACAAGCCCGGCGAGAAGCGCCCACGCCATCGCGGGCGCGAGGCCGGTGCTGTGCGAGGTAAAGATCACGGGCGACAGCGCGCGCAGGTACCGGGCCGAGAACCATACCAGCGGGACGTCGACGAAGCCGACGATCGCGAACACCGCGGCGATGCGCCGCTGCCGATCGTCGTCACCCGCGGCCGCCCGCAGCAGCAGGTAGCCCACGTAGATGAACCAGAGGATCAGGTACGTCACGAGTTGCGGATCCCACGTCCACCACGTGTTCCACACCGGCCGCGCCCACAGCGATCCGGTGATGATGACGAGGCTCGCGAACAGCACCCCGATTTCGGCCGCGGACCCGCTCGCCACGTCCCAGCCCCGCCGGCCGGTCCGCAGGTACTGCAGCGCCGCCCACGCGGAGTGGCCGAAGGCGACGAACCCCACCCACGCGAGCGGCAGGTGCACGTAGAAGATCCGCTGGACGTCGCCCATGATGCTCTCACGCGGCGCATAAAGAAAGGCCCCGTAGAGGGCGGCGAGCATCAAGCCGCCCATCGCCCACGCGAGCCAGCCGTCCGAGATTCGACGCACGCTAAAAATCATAACAGATATGCCTCACACCGCCCACTCCCCTTCGGTTTGCGCGGACGCGGAACGGCGGCGCAGCGCCGCGATGAGACCGCCGGCGAGCACGACCGCGAGCAGGCCCGCGGCCAGTTCGGGCCAGCGGCCGTCCGGCGCCGACAGCCCGTCAAGACGCACCGAGACCGCGTCCCCGGGCGCGGCGGGACCGCCGGACCACCGGGCGTAGCGTCGCCCCCGCTCGGTGACGACGCCGTCCGCATGCAGGCCGGTCTCCGACACCCGGATGCCGTGCTCCGGGACGAGCAGCACAATGTCGGTCGCCCCGTACGGCAGGACCCAGCGCAGCGTGGCGGTCTCACCGCGCGGCTCGAAGACCCACGCGTACGCCACCTCGGCCCCGCCGGAAAGCGGCGGCACGGCGTCGGTGATGACGCCGTTGACCACCTGCGGCCGGCGCCATCCGCCGACAAGATCGACCGCCTCCGAACGGCGAGGGGGCGGGGCCACCTCCGGCAGCGGGAAGGCCACACGGTCGTGGCCCGTACCCGGGATCACGTGATCGGGCGCCGCCGCCATGCCTTGGATGACACTCACGCGAAGCAGGCGGCCGGCCGGCTCAACGGCCATGAACGCAACCGTGCCGGACACGGGCAGCGGCCCGCGCGCCTCAGGAGCCGTCCCCGCCGGGTTCGCACCGGCCTCCAACACAGCCGCCATCACGATCGCGCCCGCCGCGAGTGGAATCCGCAGACGTACCATCGGTTGATGGACCGTTGGAGGGAAAGGTCTTACTTGACTGTGATGGTCGCGGCGCCTGACGGCGTCACGCTCGGTGCCTCGGCTGTCGCGGAGACCACCAGGGTGTCCCACTGACCGACCATCGCGTGCCCCGGCACGCCGCAGATAAATTCGTACGTGCCGGCCTTGCTCGCCTCGAACGTGAACGTCTGTGGGACGCCCTTCGCTATCCCGGAGGAGAAATTCGGCGTGGTCGCCCCGGGAAACGCGGGGCCGGTCGAGGGCGGCATCTGCGTATGGGCGCCGGACGGCAACACCGCAAGACTATGCGCCGTGGTGTCCGCGTTTTCAAAATGCACGATAATCTGCCAGCCCGCCGGCACGGTGATGGTCATCCCGCCGCGCTGGAACCCGTTGAAGGCAAAGCCCCCGCTCGCCGTCTTATTCGCGGTGATCGTCACTTCGGCGGTATGTGTCGCGGCGTGAAGAACCGGCGCCCCGAGGGCCGCGGCCGCCGCCAGCGCCAGGACGACGAATCCCGATCGCAACGAACGCACCGCGGCCCCTGCTGCTTTCTGGTCGTGTTTCAAAGGTATCACCTCGCTCCCGTTATAGGATGCCTGTGCAAAACGCTTGAACACGATCGTAATGCCACCGATGCGGGGGCGGTATCGGATCGGACACCGATACCGCATCGGTTCGTAGCCTGAGCCCGGCGCGAGGCCCAACAATGGGTGCCGTCATTCGTCAACAACGTACTCGAACAACCACACCCCGAGGACGAGCACGATCACGTCGAACGCCGCGAGAAAGCCGGCGGGGCCGAGGACCGCGCCGAACGGCGCGCCTTCGAGCGCGGCGCTCACCCCCGACAGTGAGACGACGATCGCCGGCAGCGTCACCGGCACCAGGAGAATCGGCAGCAGGACCTCGCGCAGGCGCGTCGCCGCGGCCATCGCCCCGAGCAGCGTGCCCGTTGCCGCGAACCCCACGCCGCCGAGCGCGAGCGGGAGTGCCACGCCCGCGATTCGCCGGCCGAGATCCGGCGTGACGAGCACCGTCTCCGCCACCACGATCACGGTCATGACCATGAGAGTGAGCAGCAGATTCGCGGCGGCCTTGGCCAGGAACAGCGTGCCGCGGCCTACAGGGGTCAGCAGCACGCCCGAGAACGCCTGACGGTCCTGCTCCAGCGCCTGCGAGCGGGCGAGACCGAGCGTCGCCGCGAAGATGACGGTGATCCATAGAATGGCCGCGGTGACGGCGGGGGCCGGGGCGGTGCCGACCGCGACGCCCTGCACGACCAGCGCGAGGAATGCGACCAGGCTCATCGACGTCACGAGCTCGCGCGTGCGCAGCTCCGCGAGCACGTCTTTCCAGACGAGCGCCGCCGCGGCCCTCATCGCGCCCGGTACCAGGCGTCGACCGCCGCGGCGTCGAGGCCGTCGAGCGGGAGGGGCGGACCGAGACGTCCGCCGGCGAGCACACGGGCCTCACCGCCGAGCCGGATCGCCTCAGCGGCCTGATGGGTGGCCAGCACCACCGTTCCGCCGTCCCCGCGAAACCGGTCGAGGTGGGCGGCCAGCTGCGAGGCGGCGTCCGGATCGAGACCGGCGAACGGCTCGTCGAGGATCAGCACCACCGGCCGATGCAAGATGGCCCGCGCCACCGCCGCGCGCTGGCTGAGCCCGCGGGAGAGCCGGCCGGCGACCGTCCCCCGGTACCCGGTGAGCCCGAGCAGCGCGCAGACCTCGTCGATCCGGGGCCGCGGCGCGGCGAGGCCGTAGAGCGCCGCGAACAGCCGGAGATTTTCCTCCACGGTCAAACCGCCGTAGAGCATCGGCTCGTGCCCGACGTAGCCAATGCGGCGCCGCGCGCGCGGATCGGCAAAGAGCTCCTCGCCGGCGACGAGGACGGCACCCCGCTGGGGACGCAGCAGTCCCGCGAGCGCACGCAGAAGCGTCGACTTGCCCGAGCCGTTCGGACCGAAGACGGCGAGGGCGCCGCCGGCCGGGACCTCCAGGGAGACGCCGCGCAGCACCCGCTCGCGGCCGAAGCCGCGCCATAGATCGCGGGCGGCAACCGCCGCCCGGGTGGCCGGAGTGAGGGAGGGGTCTTCGGCGGCCGCCTTCACGCTCGCGCGCGTCAGCAGCGGCCGAGATCGGGCACGAGCGCCGCGACCTCGTTCGGGTCGAACAGGAAGAACGGGTAGCCGCGGAACCCGGTCGCCTCCTCGGCCGCCGGCTGCCCGCTGAGGGCCGCGAGCTGCGCCTCGATGCGCGCAATCTCCGGCGCGAGCGTTTGGGCCAGCAGCGCGTTCACTTCCCGGATCCGGTGCGTCGCGGCGCGCCGCTCACGGCCCGGGCGCATCGCCTCGACCTCGCGGATCAACCGCCACTTCTCGTCGACGAGGCGCCGTTCCGCCTCCCCGGCCGCGGCGAGATGCCGGTCCGGGTTGTGCCGGAGGTCCATGAGGCGGCGCTCGAGCGTGTGGCGCTCCTGCGCCGGATGGCGGTCCCCGCCGAACGGCAGGTGCAGCGTTGCGGTGGCGACCCCGTAGGGCGCGGGCGCGGTGCCGAACAATCGCTGCGCGAGCGGACCCGTCACGCGGTCGTACCGGCCTCCGCCGACGCCGTGGATGAAGAAGTCGCCGACGCACAGCCGCGTAAACAACGTGAGCGTGAGGGCTTTGGGCCGCAGCGCCACGCCCGATCCGGCGAGCGCCTCGACGCCGCCGGGACCGGCCGGCACCACCGTCAGCGGACGCTCGGCGGAGCCGAGGATCAGGCGGTGGCCCTCGCGCGACGCATACAGGTTCGTCCGGCGGCCGCCGTGGAGAATCCAAAACGGCGTCTCCGTCCGGTCGCCGGCCTCGACGAGATTCGGAAACGGATTGGCAGCCGAACGCACGCGGTGCGCGCGCCGGTAGTCGTCCAGGCAGCCGTTATAGACGTCGAGCAGTCCGCGGGGATCCTGCAAGAGGTGCAGCGCGAACGCTTGAAACTCCGGAGTGGACGCGAGCGTCGACACGCTGACGTCGAGGTACCGCGGCGCGCCGGCGCGGGCTTCGTACGCACGCCGCAGACCGTCGAGATACGCGGCCAGCGTTGCGGCGCTCCGGCGGACGGCCGGCTCGGCCGCCGCGAACGCGGCGAACCGGTCGAGCAGGGCGGGCATCCGGAGCGCCTCGAGGTCGCCGCGCACCGCCGCCGCGAACGCGTCCCACGCGTCCGCCGGGGGAACCGCCGCCGACTCGAGCGGCACGTCGTCGGCGATCGGGACCAGCGTCCGGGTTGCGCGCCGCAGGCCGTGGTCTCCGGTCGGAATGACCGCGGAAATCGCGCCCGTCGCGTCCGAGTCGACGACGCAGTGGATGCCGGCCGCGCCGTTGATCCCCCACAACTTGGTCAACAAGAAGTACTTGATCCAAACGCCGGGGTGAAAGAAGATCGGCTGGTGGCCCATCAGGACGAGCGGCCGGTCCGCGTCCGGCGCCCCCACGAGCCCGGCCACACGCTCCCGGGTCCGCCGGCGAAAGTCGCGCAGCGGCACGCCGAATACGGCGCCGCCGGCGCCGGGATCGTAGACCGTGAGCAGCGAGGGCAGGCGCTCCGGCGGCGGGACGAGCAGGGTCTCGCCGGAGCGCTCGGGGATCGCGTAGTCCGTCTCCACGGCCGCGGACTCCGGGGCCGGGCCCCCCCGCGCGGACGGAGTCACAGCACGTCCCCGAGACTCGCCACGCCGACCGGCTCCTTCGTCGCGAACGGCTCGCCGTACGGGCGGCGGATCCGGCTGCCCCAGTACGCGGCGACGGATCGGATCGTGTCGAAGATGCCGAGGTTGTTGCGCTCCTCGTTGAACTGCGAGCGGTAGCACGCCACGGCCTCGAGTTTGCGTTCGATGTGTTCGGAGACGTCGACGATAAACGCGGGGACGACCTGCAGCCGGTAGTGCGTACAGAAGTAGTGCACGATGCGCTCCGGATAGTGCGGGGTCCCGCGCATCTCCGTCCGCGTCAGCTTGGCGTAGAAGCGGGCCGCCTCGCCGAGGCGTTCCGCCGCCAGATGGTCCGGATGCGCGTCCACCCAGTACGGGATGCACAGCAGGTCCGGCCGGACCTCGCGGATCACCTCGGCCACGGCCACGCGGTTCTCGACCGTGTCCATGAGATACCGGTTCGGCAGCGGCAGCGTCACCCGGCGCTCGACGCCGAGGCGCCGGGCCGCCGCTTCGCTCTCGGCGCGCCGGCGCTCCGGCGATCCCATCGGCGTGGGTTCGCCGTTCGTCAGATCGAGCAGTGTTACGGTCTCGCCGCGCGCCACGAGTGAGGCGACGGTACCGCCCATCCCGATCTCGGCGTCGTCGGGGTGCGCGCCGATTACGAGGACGTTCGCCACCGGCTGACCTCCCGGTCGATGATCGCGAGATAGTACGTGCGCCGCGCCTGCGGGTCGTCGAGGCCGCCCCAGAACCGCCGCTCCGGATTCTTGTAGATGCGCGGCACCGGAATCTCCGTCACCGCGAGGCCGAGCCGCGCGGCCTGCAGCCACACCTGCAGCGGCAACCCGTAGCTGCGCTCGTCGAGACGCATGCGCGCCAGGCCCGCGACGCGGTACGCCTTGAACCCGCACCACGCGTCGGTGAGCCGGTATCCCGTGAGCTCGTTGACGATCCGGGTGATCTCCTCGTTGAGCCGCTGCCGGTCCGGCGGCGCGGGATCCTGGGCCCCGGGCGCCTCCGGATGATAGCGGCTGCCGGAAACGATGTCAAACCGGCGCGCCGCCGCGAGAAAATCGGGGATCAGCCACGGCTCGTGCTGACGGTCGCAGTCGATCGTCACCGCGACGTCGAAGCCGGCGTCGATCGCGTAGCGAAACCCGTCGATCAGCGACTGGCCGTAGCCCTCGTTCGTCGCGTGCGTCAGGACGTGGACATCCGCGAGGCGCGTCTCCGCCGCGGCGAGGATCGCCGCGGAGCCGTCGGTCGACCCGTCGTTGACGACCAGGATGCGCGCGGCGGTATGGCGGCGCACCTCGTCCAGCACCCCGGCCAGAGTCGCCGCCTCGTTGTAGAGCGGCATCACGATAACGGCGCGCGGCGGTGTCGGTGTCTCCGTCATGGGCTAAGGGGTGAAACGACGGCGGGGCAGCGGCTATGCCCCGCCGGGAGGACGATCAGCCCCGGCGCAGGCGGTCCGCGGCGGACCGGGCGAAGTACGTGAGGATCAAATCGGCGCCGGCCCGGCGAATCGCCGTCAGCACTTCCAGCATCGCCCGCGTCTCATCGAGCCAGCCGTTCGCCGCCGCGGCCTTCAACATCGCGTACTCCCCGCTCACCTGATACGCGGCGGTCGGCATCCCGAACGCCGCTTTGACCCGGCTGAGGACGTCCAGGTACGGCAGCGCGGGCTTGACCATCACGATATCGGCGCCCTCCTCGATATCGCTTTGGACCTCGCGGAGCGCCTCCGAGACATTGGCCGGGTCCAGCTGGTAGGCGCGCCGGTCGCCGAAGCGCGGCGCGTTTTCCGCGGCGTGGCGGAACGGCTCGAAGAAGACGGACGCGTACTTGGCCGCGTAGGCCAGCACTCCCACGTCAGCGCGGCCCGCCGCGTCGAGCGCGCGGCGAACGGTCCCTACCTGGCCGTCCATCATGCCGGACGGCGCGACGAGATCCGCCCCCGCGTCCGCGTACGACACCGCGATGCGCGCGTAGATCTCGAGGGTCGCGTCGTTGTCGACGGCGCCGTCCCGGATGATGCCGCAGTGGCCGTGCGAGGTGTACTCGCACAGGCACAGGTCGGGAATGAGCACGAGCCGGTCGGCGAGCTCGCCGCGCAGGCGGCGCAGCGTCTGCTGGACGACGCCGTCGGCGTCCCACGCCGGGGTCCCGGCTTCATCCTTGTGCGCCGGAATCCCGAACAACATCACCGCGGGCACGCCCGCCTCGGCCAGGGCACCGCACTCTTCGACGACGCTCGTGACCGTGTGCTGCAGCTGGCCCGGCATCGCCTCGATCGGCACGGGCCGGGACACGCCTTCCTTGACGAACAGCGGCGCGATGAAGTCCGCCGGCGCGAGCGCCGTCTCGCGCACCATCTCGCGCAGACGCTCGGTGCGCCTGAGCCGCCGGAACCGCCGATCGGGAAACCCCATGCCGCTCACCGGCCTCCGGACGTCACGGCCGGCCCCGGGTGCGGGCTGAGGGCGGCGCGCAGCGCGTCAACGAGGCCGGCCAGCGTGTAGGTCGTCGCAACGACCCCGACCCGCAGGCCGGAGGCGCGCGCCGTCTCGGCCGTGACCGGACCGATGCACGCCACGAGCACCCCGTCGAGTGCCCGGCGCGCATCCGGACCGGCGAGCTGCAGAAAAGAACGCACGGTGGACGAACTGGTAAACGTCATCGCGTCGATGCGTCCCGCGCGGATGGCCGCGAGCACCGCCGCCGCGGGCGCGTCGTCGACCTCGGTGCGGTACGCCGGCACGACGTCCACGGCGGCGCCGAGCGCGCGGAGCCCTTCCGGCAGCACGTCCCGCGCGACGGCGGCGCGGGGAAGCAGGATGCGCACCCCGCGCAGATCGTGGCGGCCGAACGCCGCGACGAGCGCCTCCGCGCGGAACTCCCCGGGTGAGAGGGCCGCCCGCAGGCCGTGGTCCCGGAGCGCTTCGTCGGTGCCGGGTCCGATCACCGCGAGCCGGGCGCCGCCGAGCGCCCGGGCCGTCGCGCCGAGCGCCGTCAGCCGCCCGATGACGGCCGCGACGCCGTTCCGGCTCGTGAACACGATCCAGCCGTAGTCGCCGATCCGCCGCAGGGCGCCGTCGAGCGGGCCGTAATCGGCGGCGGGCACGATCCGGATCGTCGGAAATTCGAGAATCTCGGCGCCCTCGGCCTCGAGGAGACGCCGCAGCCGGCCGTCCTCGCGGGGTCGGGTGACCACGATCCGGCGGCCGTCGAGCGCGCGGTTCACGGCGCGTGCCGCACGGGCTCCGGCGCGGGGGACGCCGCCCGCCGTTCCGCGGTAATGTCGGCCGAGTCGGCGAAAACGCGGTCCGCCACACAGAGCCCCAACCACCGCGCCGCGCCGACCGGCGCCGCGCCGCGGTGCCGGCGGACGACGCGTCCATCCTCGCTCGCCAGCAGACCTTCCAGGGCCACGCGGCCGTGGTCCACCGACGCGAGCGCCCCGGCCGGGGCGCGGCATCCCGTGCCGAGCCGGGCGACGAAGGCGCGTTCCGCGGTCACGGCCTCGCGGGTCGCGGGATCGTCGACCAGCCGCACGAGATCGAGGACGGCGGGATCGTCGCGCC
>DASYXS010000175.1:0-2034 GCA_035934535.1 bacterium | reverse complement strand
CGCGCGAGACCGGCGGCGATCGCCGCGGAGAACACGCAGCCCGTGCCGTGCGTGTTCCGCGTGGCCACACGCGGCGCCTCGAGGTGTTCGAGGCGCTGCCCGTCGTACACCGCGTCCACCGCCGCGCCCTCGAGGTGGCCGCCCTTCACGACGACGTACCGCGGGCCGAGGGCGGCGATCCGCCGCGCCGCGTCGTCCATCTGCGCCCGCGTCGTGATCGCCGCGCCGCACAGCGCTTCCGCTTCCGGCAGGTTCGGCGTCACAACGAGCGCGAGCGGCAGGATGTGGCGCCGGAGGGCGTCGACCGCGTCCGGCCGCAGCAGCGCCGCGCCGCCCTTGGCGATCATCACCGGATCGACGACCAGCCGCGCGAGACGGTGATGCCGGATGCGCTCCGCGACCGCCTCGATGATGGCGGCGCTGCTCAGCATCCCCGTCTTCGCCGCGTCGACGCCGATGTCGGTGACGACCGCGTCGATCTGCCGCGCCACCATCTCGGGGGCGATCTCGGTGATGCCCGTGACGTCCCGCGTGTTCTGGGCCGTGACCGCGGTGACGGCCGTGAGGCCAAACACGCCCATAGCGGAAAACGTCTTCAGGTCGGCCTGGATGCCCGCCCCGCCGCCGGAATCCGACCCGGCGATGGTCAGCGCGCGTGCGATCGGCATCGTCCGTTTCCTCCCGCCCTATCTCGGCGCGCTCCCGCGCGCGAGGTGGTCCCAACCGGCGGCCAGGAGCGGCTGCCGTTCTCCGGCGGCCGTGATCATCCACCGGCCCTCGCCTTCCGGCAGCACGCGGCCGATCCGGGTAATCGCGACGCCGGCGGCCGCCGCGATCTCGTCCGCCCGTCCGTCGAACGCCGGCCCGGCGGCAACGAGCAGCTCGTAATCTTCGCCGCCGCCGAGCGTCCAACTCTCCGCCGGGACCCCGGCCGCGCGGGCGGCCTCCGGCAGCCCGCGCGGCACGGGCAGGCGCCCCGCGTCCAGGCGGACCCCGACGTGGGACGCCTCCGCGAGATGCAGCAGATCGCTCGCCGTGCCGTCGCTCGTGTCGATCATCGCGGTCACGACGCCCGAGCGGGCGAGCGCGCCGAGCGCCCGTCCCGCCGCGACGCGCGGGACCGGGCGGCGATATGCCGCTTCGAGCGACTCACGCGCCGGCACGGTCGCGCCGCGGTGCTCCAGCAGAAACCGGCCCGCCGCGGCTTTGCCGGTCTGCCCCGTGATCCAGATCCCGTCGCCCGGCCCGGCGCCGCTCCGCGGCACCGGATGCTCTGCTTCGCCGAGCACCGTGACGTCGACCGCGAGGGGACCCGGCGTCGCCGAGACGTTGCCGCCGACCACGGCGACCCCGTGGAGGCGGGCAAGTTCGGCCATGCCCCCGTACAGATCCTCGATCGCCGCCGATCGGGCCGAAGACGGGATCAGCAGGGAGACGAGCGCGTACCGCGGCGTCCCGCCCATGGCCGCGATGTCGCTGAGGTTCACCGCGAGCGCCCGCCAGCCGACGTCGGCCGGCGTGCATGTCTCGCGGGTAAAGTGGATGCCTTCCACCTGTATGTCGCAGGTGGCCAGCATCGTGGCGCCGGGTTGCAAGACCGCGGTGTCGTCGCCGATGCCGAGGATCACACCGGGGGCACCGCCGGGCACGATCGCGCGAAGCCGTTCGATCAGGGCAAACTCGCCGAGTGCCGGCCCAGGCCGCTCCCACGCCGCGCGCGTGGCGTCGGGTGCGGCCCCGCGCGATCCGCCGTCACGCTGTGCCGCCACGAGCCCCGTCGACCTCCCGCCTGAGGAGCCGCGTCGCTTCGGCCATATCCTCCGCCATCGTCACCGCCGTGATCACGGCCACGCCGGCCGCCCCCGCGCGGATGACCGCGGCGGCGTTCGCGACGGTGATGCCGCCGATGCCGACCACGGGCAGATCGCAGGACGCGGCGACCTCGCGGATGCGCGCGAGTCCGACGGCGGCGCCGGCATCCGCCTTCGTGGCCGTGGCGTAGACCGCGCCGACGCCGAGATAGTCGGCGCCGTC
>DASYXS010000147.1:0-18515 GCA_035934535.1 bacterium | reverse complement strand
GCCAGCAACTCCGCGAAAGTCGCCCTGGGCTTCTTCCCCTTCACTTCCTGTGCGGCACGGTTGCGCCGAGGAGGCGCGGGACGAGTGTCCGCAACCCTGCGCCCGTGTCGCGATCGCGGACGCGCGTGCTGAGAGTATCCGGACAGGGCGTCGATGGTAAACTCGGACGGGTCACGGCGGCGAGAACACCCACTTGTCCCGCCACAGCCGCTCCTCCAACTCCGCGATGCGCGCGCCCTGGTTGCATGGTGATCTCGGACGATTTCAAAGTGATTATCTTGGCGCGCGTCGCATCGAGCGGATTTAGCGCTTAGGAATCCGTCGCCCCAAACACAGGAGGGCGGAACTGCACTTGTCCCGCCCTTCCCTGTCTGTTCTTCGTAATTGGTTGCGTCAGCGCATCATTGCTTTCACGCGTTCGATGGCTGCTTTCTCATCGGCAGCGCGTTCCCGGAACGACAGTAACGGCGTCGTAGTCCATTTGATGAGGCCCCACATGGGCAACTCCATGAGCAGGCGATTCAGTTCTGCGTTGGACGCAACCTCCACGATGAAGGCTCCCGCACGCGCCCCCGCGATAACTCCTCCAGCCACGATTCTCTTTTGGTCTTCCAATTTGGCCAACGCCTCAATACTAGGCAACAGCACCTGTTCAACAAGTTGCACGACTTGTTGGGGCGGCAGCAAC
This sequence comes from bacterium, assembly GCA_035934535.1. Taxonomy (GTDB): domain Bacteria; phylum Sysuimicrobiota; class Sysuimicrobiia; order Sysuimicrobiales; family Segetimicrobiaceae; genus DASSJF01. The sequence continues at coordinate 17,827 of DASYXS010000147.1, read as the reverse complement.
GGACCCGCATCGACGAATTCGCCGGTCACGAGATATCTGGCCACGCGTACCCTCCTTCCGGCCTAGCCGGGAATTGCGGTGTAGCAGACCAGTTCTTCAAGGTCACGGCCTACTCATGCCACCCTGCGAGCGTGGCGGGCTGGTGGAAGGAGAATAGAAGACGGCTTCGCAGGTCGAGGGTCCGCCCGGTTGGTGAACCGAGTCTCGACGCCCGTCGACTCGTACGCGAAGGGCAGGGGCCGAATGGAAACGTCCAGATCGGGCAGGCCGTCGCGGTACTTGGCCGACTGTATCTCGACCCCGGTGAGCGTCGTTCCGGCAGGCTTGGCCTCGATGCTGCCAACGGCCTGGCGGTCCACGAAGAGCAGGTAGTCGGCGCGGCCGTGCGGCGGCTTGAGGGCAAACTCTCGGACGGCCACGCCTTGGGACGCGGCGAGATTGACCGCTTTGAAGTCCTGCGCGTCCCATCCCGCCGCCTGTAGTTGCCGGTCGATCTCGACGCGGGCGCGGGCCTCGACTGTCAGGTACGTGTCTGAGATAACCGCGACCCTCCTTCCGACGGCTTGGCCGCTCGCCCTCACCGTTCGGCGCACTTCTTAGACTGCCCTCCGGCGCGACAAGGCAGTCAGCCTGCAGGCGGCCAATATGTGAGCGCCGTCCCAAGCGTGGGACGAGGTCGGGTTTCCGAGGATCACGATGGGAGAGAGGCGCGACGGCGCGGCCAAACGGCCGCCGTCGGAATACTGGTCGATGCACCCGCAGACGCGCCTGGGCTACGAGATTCTGCCGTACCTCCACGAACTCGACGGTCACGAGTGGACGGCCGAGGAACTGGAGTTCCTGGCGTCGGCCGAGCGCCTGGAGGGGCGGCCGCTGAGCGAGCCGGAGAAGCCCCTCTGGGTCGCGCAGGCGCGGATGATCGGCCACTTATAGACTGCCGGTCGCCTGGTATCGAACGCTTCGCGTGAAGACCACGAAGCCGCCTGACGTCCACGCAGTGGCGTGCCGCCGATCCTTTTCCTGAGGTACGAGCCGCATTTGCCGCCGCGATCCCGTCCCGTTGTCCAGCAAGGTCTATGGAAGTTCCTAGGAAATTCGCATTGCGGGCGTCATGTCCGGTAACACTGGCCGGTGGGTATGGATCGACTGCGACCCTTGAGGGAAGCCATGCGAAGAGGTGGCTCATAGTGCGCTTCGCGCTCGCCATCGTGTGCGTGGCTCTGCTTGGTCTTCCGGCAGTCGCCCAGCGGGCAGCGACGCTTGGAGCGGCACCCCGAGTCGTCCGTATGCAGAGTAATTGCGATGATGACTCCGTAGACACGGTTAGTGACGATGGCTCCATCCTCAAGACTCTCTACGGGCACGTCTATGACATTTATGACGGTGCCTCGGACGTCGCAATATGGTTACCCGCCGATGATCTATTGGTCTGTCCGACTTCCAGGAGAGGGATGTACAGGCTCATCAACACGGACGAAGATAACGAGGTCGCCTACGGGCAGCGCCTCCGATGACGGCGGGCTTCGTAACCGGGTCCTTCGGGGCACTTGCCGATCCTAGATTTGACCCGTCACCCGCCACGCGTGAAGGGTTCAGCCGAATCGGGACGTTTCGAAGGAGGTGACCGATGATGCCATCCCCCCGGCGTTGGTTTTCCCTTGTCATCCTAAGCATTTTCATTACCGTGCGTCCTGCCTTGGCCCAGCAAGCGATCAGCGTCTCCAGTCTTATCCAGCATGCTACCCAATACGATGGAAAGGTTGTGACCGTAACCGGGGTTGTCGTAGCCTATCGAGAACGAGTGTCTGGGAATGGAAATGCCTACACCACATTTCGAGTGGAAGAGAACGGCAGCAGCGTCTCCGTCTTCGCGTGGAAATACCAGGGGCTTCATGAAGGTGAGCGGGTCCGTGTGATTGGTGCATTCAAGAAGGTGAGCCATGTCGGGGCCTACACGTTCTACGACGAGATTCAGGCGCAGAAGATTGAGGCGCTGCAAAGCAACAGTAGCAGTGGCGTCGGGCCCACAGCCCTTTGCAACGATGGAACTTACAGTTACGCGGCTCATCATCAAGGTGCGTGTTCGCATCATGGTGGCGTTGCAGTCTGGTACAGGTAACTTGCCAGCAGATCCAGCGTCCCACATGCTCCAACTGGGAGGCGTGGCCGAGGTAGCGACGCGGCCGATGAAGAGGACGGCATGGCGCCTAGAGGCATGACCGACCAGGAAGCGAAGGCCCTGGCCCGTACGCTGGTCGAGGAGGTTCGGCGTAGTGGTTCTGTGCACGGCGGCGTCGCTGGACGTCGCATCGGCTTCGCGGGAGCTTCGCGCCGTGGCCCTTCACCTGCGATCACTTGCCTCCCCCGACTCGGCAACGTCCACGCCCTGAGTTGGCCCGCCGCACCGCGGACAATATCCGGCATCGAACACGTGGATGATCTGGACCTCGGACCACCGTGTGTTACAGCTCGAGCAGATGTAGCTGGGCGCATGAAGGTCAAGGTACGGGGCCGGCCCGAGGGGGATGGAGGCGTACCGAGGTGTTGGAGGCGGCGCCGCTCCTTCCCATTGAATGACGGCCGAAGGGTCCGCGACGGGGTGACAGACGCCGCAGACGGGGACGCCGTCGACGTTGGGCGACCACGACTGGTGGCCGCATGTCCTGCATGTCGGCACGGCCGGCGACGCCGGTGAAGCGCGCACCACGTCGAGAGCGCGGGCCAAGCCTTCTGGGTCAGTATCCCGGAACGCCCGATCCACGGCTTCTTCGGCGTCGTGCCATTCGTCGGTATCGTCTGCGTCCACTTTCCAGCCGGCTGGACAGGCCTGGGCCAGCCGAGACAGTGTCTCATGAAGCCGGTCCTCCGCCACAGCATCGTCCCAGGCTGTCGGATCCGCCACGGGCGCGTGCCGGCCGGCGGTCAGCCGCACGGCGAGCGCCAGCGGTGGCGGCGTCTTCGCGCGTTGCGTGTTCATGCCCCCCATTCCGCCGGCCACCGGGAAGACCGGGAAGAACATCCTGGAACCCGTGAAACGCCCCGCGCAGCTGCTTCCCGGCGCGGTCCTCGCCTTGGGAAGGTGAGCGGGAAGGCGGCATTCCCGGTTGCCCTCCCGCGCTTCCCGGATGACCCGTCCGTACCGGGAAGGCGCAGGCGCCGAGGCTGCACAGCGCGGCCGGCCGCATTCCCGGTCTTCCCGGCCCCGAAGGTATCATGAGGTATCGTCATGACTTGCCTCCCACAGCGCCACCTTCGCCGGCGGCCTCATCGCCGAGTGCGTCGGCGCGCAGCCAGACAGTGGCGATCCCGGGCCCGCGCAAAAAGGTAGTCCCCGGCGGCCCCCGGAAACGCGAACAATAGGGCCCTTTCTACATCGATCTGAGAGATCCGGCGCATTCAGGACGCCTCGGGGTCCGGACCAGCGCGGTCAAGACAGTCGTGTGCTACGGAATCGGGGCGATCAACTGATGATGCGCGGTGACGCCGGGCGTGCCCCGCGACCTCCCGTGTGTGCGCCCATCGCTGTGATACACGAGCAGGACGGCATTCGAGTGCGTCAACGGCGCTGGCGTCAGCACCGTGGCCCGGGCTGTTCCGTCGCCAAGCGCCACAAAATTGTGCCGCAGGCCGCTGCCGTCGATCGGCGCAAACGTGTTGCCGGATGGCCGGAAGGTGACCTCGAACAGACTGTAAAGACCGCCAGGAATCAGGCCAGTGAAGGAGACGCTCACGCGGTCGGCGTGAGCGCGATCGTTCGCAGGCGTGACGCTCCCCGTGCCGGAGGCTGTGAGCCAGCGGCCCAGCGTCGTGCCGAGCGGCTTCCCCTCTGCATTGTAGAGCAGCGTGTCAGGCGGCGCGGACAGCGGCGCCGGAACGAGGCCCGCCGCGTGTGGAATGTCCTGCGGCCCCGGGCCGCCCAGCGCGCCGGGCATCTGCACGAAGACCTGGGGATCGATCGCACCGGGCTGATGGGTCTCCGAAGAGAAGAACGTTCCGTGACCCTGGAAGCGCAGCAACACGGCGGCCGTCACGCCCGTCACGCTTGACGCCAGCATCACCGCAGATGTCGTAAGCGCACCTAGCGCCGCGCCGATCTTTCGAATGGTCCCCGGCGATGCCATCGAACGCGTCATATCGTGCCGCCCCGAGTTGCAGTCGGGCCGTGCCGATGCTCGCTTTACCCTCGTCTGAGGGTAGGTTCCGGCTGGTAGGAATGGTCCCTTCTGCGGGTTTGGCGTTCGTTCGGCAGGGCACGCGACGGCCAGGTGCAAGACCTTCCCCGTGCGCCGCATTGTCCGGGACTATTGCCAAGGGGTCGGATTGACGATCGGCTGGGCGAACTCGGCGTGGCGGTTCCGGCACCGCCGAAGCCTGTCGCCAACTATGTGCCCGCGAAGCGCGTGGGGACCCTGCTTTACGTTGCGGGCCAGGTATCTGCCATAGGCGGTCGTGACTACATAGGCCCCGCCGCCTCCCGGTCCCCGGCGAGGTATGGCGAATGGCAGGGCCTTAGCGGGTTCGCCAACGAATGTGTCCAAGAATCTTGCACAGACCGACGCGAGGACTATCCCATGCCTTGATGCGGCTCAGGCGCAACCCCCTGGCCGTCGCATCTTTGGCGTACCTCATCCTGGCCTATGCGAGCACGATTCTGGCCGCGTACATCGCGCCGCACTCGCCGACGAAGATAGACCTCGGCGCCTTCCTCGGCCCGCCGAACCCATCGCACCCGCTCGGGACCGACGACAACGGCCGCGACGTGCTGAGTCGGCTGATCTACGGCGGGCGGGTCAGTTTGGCCGTCGGGCTGGCCGCCGTGATCGTCTCGGTGGTGGCCGGCGTCGCCGTGGGCCTGACGACCGGTTACTTCGGCGGTTGGGTCGACATCGGCCTTATGCGCCTGACCGACGCGATGCTCACCATCCCGACGTTCTTTTTGCTGTTGGTGGTCATGGCCTTCTTCGGCTCAAGCCTGCGGAACGTGATCCTCGCCATCGGCCTGACGTCCTGGATGGGGGTGGCGCGGCTCGTGCGGGGGGAGATCTTGCGCGTCAAGGTGACAGATTTCGTGGAGGCCGCGCGTGCCATGGGCGCGTCGGCCGGGCGCATGATGACGAAGCACCTGCTCCCGCAGGCCGGTCCGCAGATAATCGTCGCCGCGAGCCTCGGCACCGGCGGCGCCATCCTTGCCGAGTCGGCCCTCAGCTACCTCGGCCTCGGCGTCCAGCCGCCCGTCGCTACCTGGGGCAACATGCTGAGCGGCGCCCAGAACTACATCTGGCAGGCGCCGCAACTCGCCGTCTACCCCGGCGCCCTCATCCTGCTGACGGTCCTCGCGTTCAACTTCCTTGGGGAGGGCTTCCGCGACGTGTTCTCGGTGGAGGACTGAGTTTCGACCCGGTCGAAAGCCGACGCGTCGACGGTGCGACTTGCCGCCACGCACCGCCGCGTCGGCGCCCAACGGGCGGCATCGAAAGGGGTGATCGCTCTGAGCGTCAATCGGCACCGTCTTTCTCGCCGCGCTTTCCTCAGGCAGGCCGCGCTCATCGGCGGCCTCACCGCCGCGGGCGGCTCCCTCAACCCGCTCCCCGCCGCCAAAGCCGCAACAGCCCAAGCGCCCACCGCCAACGCGCTGCTGTTCCCGCTGATCAGCAACCCGACTCCCAATCCAATTGGGTTGCCCGGCGGGCTGTCCTCGATCCTGCTGAACAAGAACCTCTTCAGCCAGCTCGTGCGGCCCGACCCGCACACGGACCAGCCCGTTCCCGATCTCGCGAGGTCGTGGGAGATCAGCAAGGACGGGCTTACCTACACCTTCCACCTGCGGGATGCACTCTTCCACGACGGCCGGCCGGTGACGGCCGGGGACGTCAAGTTCACGCTGGACACGATCATGGACAAGAAGATCAAAGCGACCTTCCGGACCAATCTGGGCCCGGTTGCGGCAACCACGGCCCTCGACGCGCACACCGTGAAGGTCACGCTCTCGGAGCCCTACGGGCCGTTGCTCACCATGCTGCAGTACAACATCATGATCCTGCCCGAGCACGCGCTCAAGGGACAGGATCTCAACAAGCCGACCGCGTTCGTCGAGCACCCCATCGGCAGCGGGCCGTATATGTGGAAGGAATTCGTGCAGGGCGACCATCTGACCCTTACCAAGTTCGACAAGTTCTGGGACGGGAGGCCGAAGATCGCCGAAGTCATCTACGAAATCATCCCGGACGTCAACACCCAGATCGCCAAGCTCAAGGCCGGCGAGCTGGACTTCGTCATGGTCGAGCCCTCGCAGATCGCGTCACTCGGCGGCGTGCAAATGTCCTACGCGAACCAGACCAACTACCATTACCTCGGGATCAACGACCAGAACCCGCTGTTCAAGGACCCGCGGGTGCGGCAGGCCATGGCGCTCGCGCTCGACAAGGAGCAGATCGTCAAGACCGTCCTCTTGGGGCACGGCCGGTTGATTGCCAGCCCGGTCTCGCCGCCGATGCGGTGGGCGTTCGACAGCGTCCTGGCACCGCTGCCGTACGATCTCAACAGAGCCAAGGCGCTGATGGCGGAGGCCGGGGCCAAGATGGAGAACGGCGCGCTGGCGCTCGGCGGGCAACCGTACAAGTTCAAGATCCTGGTCGACATCGGCAATCCGACGCGCAAGCAGTTCGGCCTGATCGCCCAGCAACAGTGGCAGGCCCTCGGCATGCAGCCGGATATGGACTTTCAGGAATTCAACAATTGGTACGACCTGACGAACAACATGAAGTTCGATACGGCGGTCGAATGGTGGATCACACCGAACGACCCCAACGCGCTCAGGGGCGGCTACGACAGCCGGCACGACGGCACGGACCCGCAGCATCCCAACTTCGCCGATGCCGTGACCGACGGCCTCTTCGATCAGGGGGTGCGGCTCTCGACCCCGGCGCAGCGCAAGCCGGTCTACGACAAGCTGCAGGCGCGGTTGAAGGAAATGCAGCCGGACCTGTTCCTGAATTTCCCCAACGAAGTCCGCGCGTTCAGCACGCGCGTCCACGGCTTCGGCTCGGTCGGCATTCGGGACGCCTTGTACTGGACGTACAAGTGGACGATCGGCTAGCCCGGTCCTGACGCACGCTCCGGCGGGTCACGGACGCGTGAAGCCGGCCCGCCGGAGCCCCCGATCGCCGAGGAGGTCCCCGGGACATGTCGCGGTACGTGCTGAGCCGCGTGGCGCAGTCGTTGGTACTGCTCTTCCTCGTGGCACTCATCACCTTCGTCCTGATCCACCTGGCGCCGGGCGGGGCGGGCATTTTGATGAACGACCAGAAGATGACGGCGGCCGAGATCAAGGAGATGGAGACCGCCCTCGGTCTGGACAGGCCGCTCTACGTACAGTTCGCGGACTGGCTCGCGCAACTCGCACGCGGCAATCTCGGGATCGCCTATACGTCGGACCTGCCGGTCAGCCAGATGATCGCCGTCCGGCTGCCGGCGACTCTCCTGCTCGGTGCTTCGGCGCTGCTGCTCTCGCTGGCGATCGCGATTCCGGTCGGTATCGTGACGGCCATCCGGCCGCGGTCCCTGCTGGACAACGTCGTGTCGGCCGCGAGCTTCGTCGGAGTGTCGACGCCGGTGTTCTGGCTGGGACTCATGCTCATCATTGTCTTCGCCGTCGACCTCCGCGTGATGCCCGCGGCGGGCATGCGAACCCAGGGGGCGGCCCCGACGACGCCGGATCTCCTGCGTCACCTCGTGATGCCCGCCTTCGTGCTGGCGACGGCCTTCATGGCCGGGTTCTCGCGCTACGTGCGGACGGCGATGATCGAGGTGCTCGCGCAGCCGTACATCCGCACCGCCCACAGCAAGGGGCTCTCGGGGCGGGTGGTGCTTTACCGGCACGCGCTGCGCAACAGCCTGATCCCGCTGGTGACGATGGTGGGCCTGGCGCTGCCGCTCCTGATCGGCGGGGCCGCGATCACCGAGACAGTCTTCGCCTGGCCCGGCATGGGGCAGCTGGCGGTGCAGGCCGCGTATTCGCACGATTACCCCCTCATCATGGGGATCACGATCGTCGTGGCCGCGGCCGTCATCGGGACTAACCTGCTGACGGATCTCAGCTACGCGCTCATCGACCCGAAGATCGATCTCAGGGTGAGTTCCGGGCAGTCGCCATAACCTGCTCTCGGAAGCCGGGAGGCCGGCGGCCGGGCGGTGACTGCAGTTCCGACGACCGGTGATGGCCGTCCCGAGTCTGATCCGCCGCCCGTCGGGGCATGACATAGCCCAAGGGCACACAAAAGGTGATACGTCTTGCCTTTCGGCGATGACAGCGGCGCGTCAGCCGCGGCGCACCCGTCCGGGGGGCAGCAGCCGGATTATTCCGGAAGTACCTCGAATCCGGTCGTCCGGTTCCTCGCCCGCCTCGCATCGGAGTTTACAGCCGTGCTCGACCTGCCCGTCTTGCTCGCGCACGTGATTCGCTTGCTGCACGATGAGCTGGGGTTCGAATCGGCGTCGGTGGCGCTCGCTGAGGAGACCGCCGACGCGTCTCAGTCCGCGTTCGTGATCCGGGCCGCGTCGGGAGCCCGTGAGACGCACATCGGGAACGTGGTCCCCGCCGGCCGCGGCCTGCACGGTTTCGTCGCCGCCACGGCACAACCGCTCCTGGTTCCGGACATGAACGCCGATCCACGGGTCTTTGTCCGCGATTCCAAGATGCGCTGCGGTATCTATGCTCCGCTGGTCGTCCGCGGCCGCGTCGTCGGTGTTCTGAGCGCGCACCGTTCGACGCCCCTCGCGTTCGCCGCGGAAGATCTCGACATGCTGACGGTCGTGGCCGGCTACCTCGCGGGGGCCGTGGAGGTCGCCCGGCTGTACGATCAACTCAGGAGCGCGGCCGCCACCGACGTGCTCACCAACCTGCCGAATCGGCGCGCGTTCTTCGACCGGCTGTGCATCGAGATCGCGCGCTCCCAGCGAAGCGGCGAGACGTGCACGGTGGTCCTGCTCGATCTCAACTTCCTCAAAATGATCAACGATGGGTTTGGGCACGTCACCGGCGATCGCGCGCTCGTCGAGTTGGCGCGGTGCATCGCCCGCGGTATCCGCGCCTCGGACCTCGCCGCGCGGGTGGGAGGCGACGAGTTTACGCTGCTGCTGCCGGGAACCACCCTGGCCCAGGCGAAACTGCTGCTCGAACGCATCGCCGCCGCGGATCTGTATGTGCACGACGAGCGGGGTGTCCGAGTGGCGCTGCGGTTTGCCTGGGGTGCGGCCGCGTGGCCGGATGACGGCACGACGCCGGACGCGCTGTTGCACGCCGCGGACGTCCGGTTGTATGAGATGAAGGCGGCTGACCGCCTCAAAGGGTCTGCCCTTATGACCTAGACTGAAGCGGCAACGTATGACCCGGACAATCTGTTCCGGATGAACCAAAACATCGTGCCGGCCGCCTTGAACAATCTACCCGCCCGGTAGAAACTCCAGCCGCACAGGATACGCGGACGCGCCCTCGGGCGTCGTCCAGATGTCCAAAGGCCAACGCCCGGGAGGAACTGGATAGCGGCCGATCTCCCGGGTGGCATCACGGCCCAGCGGCGGAATGTCGACGAGCGTCCCGTTGACGATCAGGGTGGCGGCCGCCGGTCCGTGAAACGGAGAGAACTTGACGGTCAACAGAACGGGATGGCTGGACGGATTGACGCACTCGACCCGGAGATGGTACACGACTCCGTAGTTGCCCTTCAGCGTGAAGCCGTGCTCCGGGCTGCGGAGATAGCCGGCACCCGCAAGCAGGAGACCGCGCGGCTGATCCAATCGTGCCTCGAGGCGTTCTTCGATGAAGGGCGATTTGAAGACGCCGAACGGGTGCGTGCCGACCCGCGTGACGAAGCTTGACGGGGCGATGTCGGCTTCCGTTTCGCCGGGGAGATAGGCGAGAACGACGATGGTGAGCCGGCCGGCCAGGATCTGCACCTGAGCGAGCCCGCTGACGACATCGTGGGGTTGAAGCACCGTCTCGACGAGCGGCTTCCACCGGTGCGGCGCGATTTCCACCGGCACGGCGGTGCCGGACAGGACGGCGTGCCAGAACCGGAGAATGGCACCATGTCCCACCGTCATCGGGTCTAGAGCGGGACCGCCGGCCCCCAAGGTTACCGCCAGGTGCGCCGGGACATCCTCGTCGTCGCGCGCCCATACTTGGATGGCCATCGGAGAATCGGACCGCGCATTTTCGTGATGGTACAGCAGCCGCACGCACCTGGCGTTATCCGTTTGGGCGTAGAACAGTCCGCGCGTTGCGCGCACCGCCTCAGGATTGTCGCTCACGAACAGCGAATCGGCGGCACAGAGACCGGGAAGCGGCGGGCCGGCGTTCACCGGCAGGGACAGGCCGAGCATCACAGCGCAGCATAGTAACGCCGGCATGTGCCGGTGGGTGAGAGGCTTCATGACGGTGGGTCTCATACCCCCTAAATCACCTCGATAGACAGGAAGCGGCGGGCGGGATGATGAAGGCGGATCGGGTCATGAAGACCTTGACGGCGCTCGCGATCGTGTTGTCGTTCCCCGCGCTTGCCCTGGGACAGGCTCCGGCAGTACCGGCGTCTTTTCTGATTACCCCCGGCCGGGGAATCGGCCCGGTTCGACTCGGGATGACCGTCGAGCAGGTGCGGGCGGCGCTGGGACATGAAGCCGGCACCACCGCGGATCCGATCACCGGCACGACGGTCCTGAATTGGAAGACGGCGGGTGCCGGGCGGTTTGGGGTGTGGTTCAGCGACGGGAAGGCGGTCAATGTCGCGATCAACCGCGACCCGCGCTACGCGACCGCGCAGGGTCTGCGCGACGGGGACTCGGCCGACAAGGTCCGCGGGGTCATGGGCGCGCCGCCCGATACGGGGTCGCTTCCGAGCATGACGCTCGGGCGTCTGGAAGTCCTCCACTATCCGGGGATTCTCTTCTACATCCCTTCCGGCGCCAAGGATGCCACATTGGACGGGAAAGTGTATTCAATCATCGTGGCGGCCGCGCCCACGGATGTCGCCGCGCCGCCCGTTCAGACTCAGCCGGCGCCCCCGGCGCAACCCGCACCGCCGGTTCAGACTCAGCCGGCGCCCCCGGCGCAACCCGCGCCACCGGTTCAGACTCAGCCGGCGCCCCCGGCGCAACCCGCGCCGCGGGTCCAGATTCAGCCCGCGCCCGGTAGTCCCGCGGTGATCGTACCCGGCCAGAGCATCGGCGCCGTGCGGTTGGGAATGACGCTTGCCGATGTCACCGGACTTTTTGGTGCCGCAACGGAAATCGTGCGCTCGCGCGACGGGACCGTCACGCACTGGTGGCTCGACGCCTCGAAGCGCCAGGGATTCGGGGCGCAGGTCTCGAGCGGGAAGCGGCTGGATCGTCTGTCCATCATGAACGACGCGAGCTACGTAACTGCCACGGGACTCCGCGTCGGGAGCTCCGAAGCGGAGATCCGCGCAGCGCTCGGGCCACCGACCGCCGTGAATATCGACGCCAAATCGCAGAGGGAAACCCTCCGCTACGATGACCTGGGCGCGTGGTTCGAAATCCAACTTGACAAGCAATCGCCGGCCTTTGCCACCGTCGTCGCGATCGACGTGTTGGCGACGAGCGGCGGCACCACCGCACCCGCCGCGCCCTCTCCATCGCGCCCGCCCGAATCTGGCCGTCCGTAAACCGGAGGACAGTGACCTCGGGTTAACGGCGCCCTCGGCCCGTACTGAGGGATCGGCCTTAGGGAAGCTTCGGCAGGTTCTGCAAGAAGCCCGGGAGGGCCGGATTCTGAGGTGACGCCGGCGCCGTGCGCTGCGGCGCCGGCGCGGCCGCGGAGCCGGTGCCGCCGACGAACTGCGGCGCGCCGCCGAGCGCGAAGTGCGGGTTCGAGAGCGCCCCGGTCAATTTGAACGGGATGTTCGTGGCGCGGGCGCCGGCCATACCGGGCACGTACCTTCCGAGCAGCGTGGCCGCCGACGGAATCGGTCCGGGGGATGGCGAGCCCGCGGCGGCCATCGCCATGACGCCCGTTCCCACGTAATCCATGCTGCCGTCGAAGCCGACGCTGCCGTGTCCCGCCGCCTGGAGGTTCTCCCCGTCCAACCGCAGCGCGCTGCTGTACACGCGCTCCCGCGCGATTCGCGCGTCGCCTCCAAAATAGGTAAACCGCGTCTGTCCGGTGGGCACGTTCGCCTGCAGCAGCCGCGCGAGTTGCGCGAGGCCGCTCCGGACGTCCAGCCCGGGGAACGATCCGTTGTGGATCGCGAACGTGCCCGCTCCGGCGAGCGTCGAGCGCGGATTGCCGGTCAGCATCGTGCGGAGCGCTCCGTCCGCGTCCAGGGCGCCGGTCACGGTGGCCGCCGCCCCCACTCCGCCCAGCAGTCCGCCGACGTCGACCCCGCGGGCATGCACGGTGAACGAGGCCGGCGCACCCGGCACGGCGGTCTTGGCTGCCGCCGCCCCAGTGATCGTGCCGCCGTACGCGACGAGGGAGTAGGCGTCCACGCGGACGGCGTCGGTATATACACCCACGCGGGTGCGCACGCGCGACACCGTGAACGGCGCGAACGCGAACTTGTCGACGTCAACGGTTCCGGCCGCGACCAGGCGGTGCGGACCTGGGGGTCCCGCGGGGCCCTGCGTCGCCGTCGCGCGCAGCAGGCGCTGCAGCCGGTTGACGTCGAGTTCGTTCCCGGCGAGCCCAAACGATATCACGGGCGCATAGATCCGGGGGACCTGTGCCGTTCCCGTCACCCTCGTCGTGTCGAGCACCGCGGTAAACGTCGCCTTGACCCCGCCGTTCGCGAGCACCAGCGTCCCGGAACTCACCTCTACCGGAACGCGAAGGGAGGGCACGCTGAGGCGCGCCCCTTTGAGATCGACGGTCGCGGCGATCCGCTGCAGCAGGTCGGGCGCGGTGGCCTGCACGGAGCGGCTTGCCGCGGTGAGTCCGGCGATCGCAAACGACGCCGTGGTGTGCCGGCGTCCCGAATCGTACGAGCCGACCGAGAGGTCGACGTTCTTGATGGCGACGGCGCCGATCGGCGCGAGACTCAGGACGCCGCCACCGGTTGACGGACGGCGGCGGTCCTGCGCCGGCAGCTCGAAATTCGACCGGCCGGCTGTGTTGGTGAGAAAGTTCACGCGCACGCGGTCCAGCGCGACCCACTTGATTTCAAGGCGGCGGTGGAGCAGCGCGCGCAGATCGACGCCGAGGTTGACGGTTTGCGCTTCGACCGCGGCGCCTTCGGGAAAGCCGGCGGGGTTCATCAGCCGGACGTCCGCGGCGCGCACGTGGGGACGCGGCCATACCTGGAGGCGCAGGGCCGCGATTCGAACGTCGCGGCCGGTGGCCGACCGGATGTACTCTTCGAGAAGCCCGCGATAGCGGTCCACCGGCACGAAAAACGGCGCGGCGGCCGCCGCCACCGTGACAACGGCGAGAACCGCGCCGGCGACGAGCCACCACGAAAGGCGGCGCCGGGCCCCGGTCATCGTGAAACTGCGGTTCGACGTGTGTCTCCCACCACCGGTCCTGTTCTACCGGTCGGGACAATGCCCTGCCGGGAGGCGATCGGCGGTCGCGGCGCAAAGAGTGACGGCATGGCCGCCGCGACCCCGATCCTCGAGCCGTTTGACTACGACGGCGTCCGCCTGCTGCCCGGCCGGTTCGAGGCGCAGGCGGCGCGGGCCCGGGACGTCTACTGTTCCGTCCCGGACGACGACATCCTGAAGGGCTTTCGGCGCGCGGCGGGGCTGCCGGCCCCGGGCGCCGGCATGCGCGGATGGTGCGTGGAGACCAGCGCCTGCATCTTCGGTCAGTTGCTGAGCGGCATGGCCCGGATGAGCCGCGCCACCGGCGACGTCGCGCTCCGGGACAAGGCGCTCGCGCTGTTCGACGGCTGGAGGCGGACGATCGGGCCGGACGGGGACGCCCGCATGCGGCTGTACGACTGGGAGAAATTGGTCTGCGGGCTGGTGGACCTGGCCGCGTACGCCGGCAGCGGCGAGGCGCTGCCGGTGCTCGAGCACACGATGGCGTGGGCCGCGCGAACGTTCGACCGGTCGCGTCCATCCGCCGGCAACTTCGACTTCCAGGGCGGCGGACCGACGCAAACGATCGAGTGGTACACGCTGCCGGAAAATCTCTACCGGGCGTACCTGCTCGGCGGGAGTTCCGAGTTCAGGGCGTTCGCCGGCGTCTGGCTGTATGAGGACTATTGGAGCCGGTTTGCGGAGACCGCGAATCCCGGCGACGTGGTGCCGGTGCACGCGTACAGCCACGTCAACTCGTTCAGCAGCGCCGCGATGGCGTACGCCGCCACCGGCGATCGCCGATATCTGACCGTCTGCACGAACGCGTACGATTTTCTGCAGCGGACCCAATGTTATGTGACGGGCGGCTATGGACCGGACGAGCGGCTGATGCCTCCGGACGGCGCACTCGGACGGGCGCTCGAATTGTACGCGGGCCACGCGGAGATCCCGTGCGGCTCGTGGGCGGCGTTCAAGTTGTCGCGCTACCTGATCACGTTCACCGGCGAGGCGCGCTTCGGCGATTGGATCGAGACGCTGCTGTACAACGGGATCGGCGCCGCGCTCCCCACGGAGCCGGACGGGCGAACCTTCTACTACGGCGACTACCGTCTCTCGAGCGGAATCAAGCAGTACTACTGGCACGAGTGGCCGTGCTGTTCCGGGACGTACATTCAGACGGTCGCCGACTATCACAACGTCGTCTATTTCAAGAACCGGTCCGGTCTGTTCGTCAACCTCTTCGTCCCGTCAGAGGTGACGTGGCAGCACGGCGGAGAGCGGGTGGCGGTGCGCCAGGAGACGGCGTATCCGGAGGCCGAGACCGCGACCTTCACGTTGGGAATGGAACGTCCGGTGCGGATGACGCTGGCCTTCCGGGTGCCGGGCTGGTCGGCCGGCGGCCGGGCCGCCGTCAACGGGTCGCCGGTCCTGCTGGACGCCGAGCCCGGTACGTGGGCACGCATCGACCGCGAGTGGAGCCCCGGAGACCGGGTGACGGTGACGATCCCGCTCCGCCTGCGGACGTCGCCGGTCGACCGGCAGCATCCGAACCGCGCCGCGATTCTGTGGGGACCGCTCGTGTTGGCCCAGGACGAGGCGTGCTGCCGGCGGCCGTTCGCCTTGGAGGACGGCGCCGACCCGGCGGACCGGCTCGTTCAGGAGGGGCCTGCGCGCTTTCGAATTCTGGACACGGCGCCGGAGCGTCACACGCGCTTCCTGCAGCCCTTCTATACGTTCCCGGGCTTCTGGCCGTACTGGGTGTACTTCGACCTGGACGCGGCGCCGTTGTACTGACGCGGTCGAGTCTAGGCGATCCGGGTCGACGCGGGCTCCGCCGCCGGCCGGGCGGCGCCATCGAGATCCGCCGTGGCCCGCTGCTGCGTCCACGGATCGGCGTCCCACTCCGCCATGCGCCGCTCGAACCGCGCGGCCAGCGTCGCGACGTTCTGCTCCACGGTGCGCTGCGCGCCCTGGAACGCCTGATGCGCGTCGACCGCCAGTTTGTCCGCCTCGGTCTGCAGCAGCGCGAGCCACGCCGTGGCCTTCTGCTTGGCGCTCGCCACGATGACGTCGGCGTCGCTTTGGGCTTTCTGGATCGTTTCTGAAGCGTTCTTTCGGCTGGCGCGGGCGGTCTCGGCGGCGGCCGCCTCGGCCCGCGCGATGATGTCCTGCGCCTCCGCCTGGGCGTTCCGGACGAGATCCTCCGCGGTCTTTTGGGCGGTGAGCAGGGTGCGGGCGAACAACGCTTCGTGCTCGCGATAGTCGACGCGCGGATCGGCGTCGAGCGCCTTCATCGCCGGTTTCGCGACCGGTTTGGCAGGTTGGGGAGCGGCACCGGCCGGCGCCGCGGCCGCCGGCTCCTGCCCGCGTTCCGCGGGACGCCTCGCGGGGAAGACCACGCCGCGCATCGGCGTCAAGAAAATGCCGGCGAGCGCGATGACGACTCCCGCGAACACCACGTCGACGCCAAGCGAATCAAACGGTGCGCTCATCTCATCCTCCTCTCGCGCGGACTCAGCCCGGGCGCGAGAGCAGCGTGCTCGGATCGGGCCGCATGAACTCGAAGGTCGTGCCGGTCAGGCGGGTGAAGGCGTCCCGCTTCAATTCTTCGAGCAGGCGGTCCATGCCGTCTTCCAGTTGGGACGCGTTGAGGAACACGTGGGGCGCGCCGCCGGCGGTCGAAGATGTCGCGGCCGCCGCCGGCTGCGCCGTCACGACGACGCTGCGCACGGGCACGCCGGGCGCGACCTTCTCGAATTCCGCCCCCGCCTGCTGCAGCGTGCGCAGGTCCTCATCGCCCGGCGCGCTCTCCCGAAGGCGGAACAGCAGCACGGCGTCTCTGAAGTACGCGGCTCCGTCGACCCCGCCGTTCGGGGTGTCGGACAAGACCACGGCGTCGCAGTTCCGCCGGCGCAGCGACGATTCCACCGCGTCCCGCATCCACCGCGTGCTCTTGATGAACTCCTCGCCCTGCGGGCTCAGGCTGTACAGCACGTCCTGGACTTCTTCGCTGAGCGGCCGCCGGCAATGCGGGCAGCGGAGCGAGAGCTGCATCGCCGCCTGTACCTCCGCCGCGTCCTTGCCCACCCCGACGACCTGGCCGCTCTCGCGGCACATCAGCACAAAGCTGCGGTCGATCAGGCCCTCGTTCGAGAGTCCATCGAGCTGCGAGGGATCGAGCGCCCGCCCGCCGTTCGCGCCGAGCTTGGAGCGCAGCAGCGACGGGCGGCCCAGCATCGGCTGCGCGCCCTGCAGCGCGAACAGCGCCTGCGACGACGCGAACGGACGCGGCGAAGAGCCGGCCGCCTCCGGCGCGTCGGCCTGCACGAGACCGAGGGCACGCGCCCACTCCTCGCGGAACCGGGGCTGACGGGCGCGGCCGTTGTCGCCGGCGAGGTGCCCGGCCAGACCGCGGTCGCCGTTGCCTTTGGTGTCGAGCGCGAGTTTGGCGGCGGTGCGGCCGCGGTGCGCTTCCTCCGGGGTCCGTCCGACGGCGACCACCGCGGCCGTAATTCCGCCGTCGGCGCCGGGCCGTTCGCAGACCAGAATCCGCGCAATGCGGTCGGCCGCCGGGACGAGCACGTCGACGGTCCGGGCGCCCGCGGGCGGCGCCTCGGTCGGGCCCGCGGGAGTCGCGTTCGGAAGGTACCGTCGCAGGAGGTCGAGCGCATCCCGCTGCAGGCTCTGGTACCCTTGCTCGGCCAGCATCGAGGCGATGCGCCGGGCTTGGCCGGCGCCGTCGGCGGAGAACTTGTACTCGAAATAGTCGAACTCCATCGGGCCCGTCTCCGCTCCCTTCCGCGACCTTCTGGGAATCCGTTGATGTACCTCATGCCCATTTGGGGCCCCGGAGAGACCACCGCAGGGCCCGGCCGCGGCCCTAGAGAAAGCCACGGAGAACGCGATGGGGACGGTACAGGAGCTTTCCACGGCGGGGCCGCATGCCGGCGGGACCGCCGGCGATCCCCGGATCGCCCTCCGGCTGAACAACACGCTCCAGTTTCTGTCGAACGGCGCCTGGTACGTCGCGATCCCGTTCTTCCCGCTCTACCTCGTTTCGCAGGGCGCCTCCACGGGCGTCGTCGGTACCGTGGTCGGCCTCGCCGGAATCGTGCCGCTCGCCATTTCCATCCACGCCGGGGCGCTGGTCGACGAACGGGGGCCGGTCGGTGTCTACGCCGCGTCGGTGGTGCTGTTCGGCGCCGGCGGCATCATCCTCGCGGTCCTGCATGGCATTCCGGCCGCGGGGGTCGGGTACGGGTTGATGACGATCGCGAACATCGGATTCGCCGTC
>DASYXS010000094.1:0-44756 GCA_035934535.1 bacterium | reverse complement strand
GACCGCCCGCGCGAGCAGGCGCGCGGTGAGCTCGTCGGTGCCGTACGTCACCCACGCCCGAGACGCCGCCCGGTGCTCCTCGACCGCGGCGGTGACCGCCCGAAGATCACGCCGCGTCCACCCGTACTCTGCGGCGTCGTCCTGCCCGATGAGCAGGCCGTCGAAGACCTCGCCGCCCGCGAAGTCGACGAGACGCCGCAGCACGGCGAGATTCCGCGCCCGGCGCCACCGCACGTCGGCGAGCACGCCCGCGGGTACGGCGGCGGCGGCCGCCGCCGCCCGATCCCGCGATGCCAGATCGCCGGTCGCCTGGTAGCGGTCCTCGTGGAAACTGAGGGCAAAGATCCACGGCCCGTACTCGACCCAGTAGTCGGGCTCCTCGGTAGCGTCCGCGCTGTTCGGAAGGCGCAGATTGCTCGCGGACAGATAGAGGCGGCGGTGCGGCGCCGCGCGGCGCAGGCCGGCACACCGCGCGGCGAGCGCCAGGCACCGGTCGAGCGGCTCGTGCCCCACCCGAGACGGCACCAGGCCGCCGTAGATCAGCAGTTCCGCGGACGCGATGACGAGCTCCGAATCGGCCCCGGGCCCCTCGAGCCACGCCCACATCCCCTCGACGTCGGCGGGACGTTTGAGACTGCCGAGCTGTTCGCGCGGGGGAGTGACGACCTCCGCGCCGGCGATCGCCGCCAGATTGAGAAACGCGTCGCGGGTGACGGGCCGCTCGTCGAGCGGCAGAAACGTGATCTTCACTTGACGGCGCCGAGCATGATACCCCGGAGAAAGTACCGCTGCAGGGCGACGAACACCACGATCACGGGCACCGTCATGAGCACCGCGCCGGCGGCGACGTAGCGGGTATTGTGCGCGAACAGGCCGGAGAGGTAGAGGAGGCCGACGGCGAGCGGATAGCGGTCCGGCGACTTCAACACGATCAGCGGCCAGAGAAACGAGTTCCAGTAGCCCGAGAACTCCACGATGGCGAGCGTCGCCAGCGCCGGCGTGACCAGCGGCAGCATGACCTGCGCCCACAGCCGCAGCTCGCCGGCGCCGTCGATCCGCGCGGCGTCCTCGATCTCCGCCGGCACCACGAGGTAGGCCTGCCGCAGCAGGAAGATGCCGAAGATGCTCGCGAGGCTCGGCAGGTACACCGCCGCGTAGGTATCCACGAGATGCAGCCGCATCATCGTCACGAAGTTCAGGATGAGCCCGACGTGCTGCGGCAGCATGAGGCTGCCGACGATCGCATAGAAGATCTGATCGCGGCCGGGAAAGCGCATGCGGGCGAGCGGGTATCCCGCGAGCGCGCTGACGAGCAGCGTAAGGACGATGCCCACGCCGGTGATATACACCGTGTTCGCGAAGAACCGGCCGATCGGCATGGTCTGCCACACGCCGGCGAAATTCGCGAGCGTCGCGGGGTGGGGGATCAGGGCCGGCGGGAAGGCGAACACCGCCCCGCGCGACCCGAGCGCCGTCGCGAGCAGCCACAGAAACGGGAACACCGTGACCACCGCGATCGCGCCGAGCAGCAGATACATGCCGGCCGTCTGCGCGGTGCGGGACAGACGCGGTCGGCGCGCCTTAGTAATAGGACAGCCCTCCCTGCCGCATCAGCCGGAAATTGACCGCGGAGAACAGCGCGGTGATCGCCGCCAGCACCACCCCGATCGCCGCGGCATAGCCGAGGTGCAGTGAATTGAACGCCTGGTCGAACATGTAGTAGAAGATCGTGTAGGTCGAGAAGATCGGCCCGCCGCCGGTCATGACGTAGACCTCCTCGAACACGCGCAGCGCCGCGAGGATCGAGATCGTGCTGCACAGCAGAATGCTCGGCCGCAGGAGCGGAATGGTGACGCGGAACAACCGCGCCACCGGCCCGGCGCCGTCGAGGGCGGCCGCCTCATCGTAGTACGACGGGATGGCCTCGAGCCCGGCGAGATAGATGACCATGTAGTAGCCGATGCCCTTCCACCACGTCACGAGCATCACTGAATAGAGCGCCAGCCCCGGATCGCTCAGCCAGTGGATCGGCGCGTGAATGAGCCCGATCCGCAGCAGCACGTAGTTGATGAGGCCGGCCTCGTCATACAGCCAGCGCCACATCAATCCGACGACGACGATCGAGGTGACCACCGGGATGTAGTAGGCGACCCGGAACCACGCGATCCCGCGGAGCGGACGCCTGACCCACAGCGCCAGCACGATCGCCGACAGCTGGAGGGCCGGGACCACCGCGAGGTAGATCGCGCTGTTGCGCAGCGCCGTCCAAAAATAGCGGTCCTGCCACAGCGCCGCGAACTGGCTCAGGCCCACGTACTGCGGCGGCGAAATGACGTTGTAGTCGAACAGGCTGAGCGCCGTGCCGAAGATGACCGGGTAGAAGGTGAAGACGGCGAGCAGCACGAGCGCCGGGGCGAGGAAGAGGTACGCGATCGCGGTGCGCGTGAAGGCCTGGCGGCGGCCGGCCCGGCGCGTGCCGGAGAGGGGCCGGGTGCCTACGGCCTGCGCCATGTGACCCCGGGGCGGCGCGGCCGCGTCAGAGCCGGCGGTTCCATTCGCGGGCGGCCCATTCCAGGGCCTGGCCCGCGCTCATTTTGCCGTAGAACGCGCTCTCGACCGCCTCGCGGAAGACCCGGTACAGTTCGTCGCTGTGCGGCACGGCGATCGTGAGATCCCGCGCCTGGCCGAGCTCGCGCACGGCGACGAGGCGCGCACGGTCCTCCGGGCTCGTCCCGCCGCGCGTGAAGTACGGATCCGCCGCCGCGGCGCGCGTCGACGGGAAGATCACGACCTGTTTCGAGAAAGCGAGCTGGTTGGCATCGTCGGTGACGTAGAGCGCGAACGCGACCGCCTCGTTCCGGTGCCGGCTCGCCGCGGGCACCGCGAGGTCCATCGTCGGGAGGTCGAGCACCTGTCCTCGGCCCATCGGGGCCGGCGCCACCGCGGTGTCCTTGTAGACGTCGGGGTTGTCGCTGCGCACGCGCAGCAGGAACTGCGGCCCGGTCGTCAGCATCGCCAGCTGGCCGTCGCCGAAGCGCTCCGTCGCGCCGAGGTAGCCGCGCCGCAGCGTGTCGTCCGGGAACTGGTCGTGCTTGAAGAGGTCGACGTACCGCGCGAGCAGCGCGACGTGCGCGGCGCTCGCGAAAACGGCGTGGCGCCGGTCGGGACTCAGCACCGGCAGTCCTTCCTCCTGAAACACCTTGAGGAACCGGATCCCGTCGACGTTCGGCATGAATCCGTAGACGCCGGCCTTCTTCTTCACGACGGCCGCGGCGCGGATAAACTGATCGGTCGTCGCCGGCGGGTGCGCCGGATCGAGGCCGGCCTTCCGGAACAGCGCCTGGTTGTACGCGAGGACGTCCGGCGTGACATACCAGGGCACCCCGTACGCGCGGCCGTCGACCCGCAGCGAGGCCCAGATGTTGGGGAAGTACCGGCCGCGGGCGTCCGCGGGCACCGCGGCGTCCATGTCGACGAGCGCGTGCGCCTCCGCGAGCCGCAGCGTCGTCTCGGTGTTGAGGTTGACGACGTCCGGAGCCACGCCGCCGGCGATCGACGACAGCAGCTTCTGATCGAGCGCCTGCGGCTGCACATCGATCCAGCGGATTCGAATGTCCGGGTGCCGGCGCTGGTACTCGTCGATCATGCCGTTGATGAACTTCGTGAAGAACGGCTGCAGGGAGATCGTCCAAAACTCGATCGTCGTGGGGCCGCCGGCGCCCGCCGGCGCGGCGCCGGCGACGGCGACGGCGAGCACGACGGCGAGGACGGCGGCCGCGCGGGCAAGGGTGCGTGTCATGCGGAAACTCCTCCGGACCATCTACCAGAGATGGTACCATACGCGAACGCGGCCTCAGCAACCGCAGTGCGGAGGACCGCCGCGGATGGGTCCGAACCTTTCTACGCGTGAGCGGCTTCGATTGGTTCGACCTCGGCGGCCGGGTGGCCGTCGTCACCGGCGCGCGCCGCGGGATCGGACGCGGCCTGGCGCTGGGCCTCGCGCGCGCGGGCGCGGACGTCGCCCTGGTGAGCCGCACCCCGGCCGAGGAGGTCGCCGGAGAAGTCGAGCGTCTCGGCCGCCGGTGCATCCCGATCGCGGCCGACCTCGCGTACCCGACGCAGGTCGACCGGGTGATCCCGGACGCGGTGCGGGCGCTCGGGCGCGTGGACATCTTGGTCAACAACGCCGGCGTCACGGCGCGGGGCCCGGCGCTCGAGGTCACCCCCCACGACTGGCACCGCGTGCTGCAGGTGAATTTGCACGCCGTCTTCACGCTCTGCCAGCAGGCGGCCCGCGACATGCTGCCGCGCCGGCACGGCAAGATCATCAACATCGCGTCGATGATGAGTTTTCAGGGCGGCATTCTCATCGCCGCGTACACCGCGAGCAAGGGGGCGGTGGCGCAGCTCACCAAGCTGCTGGCCAATGAGTGGGGAGCGCAGGGCATCAATGTGAATGCGATCGCGCCGGGGTACATCGAGACCGATCTGACACGCCCGCTCAGAGAGGATCCCGCCCGCAATCCGGCGATCCTCGCGCGGATCCCCGCCGGACGCTGGGGCCGGCCGGACGACCTGGCCGGGGCGGTCGTCTTCCTCGCGTCAAGCGCGTCCGACTACGTGCACGGCCACGTGCTGGCCGTGGACGGTGGATGGCTGGCCCGGTAGACGGCCGCCGGCCGGACCCCGCCGCGGCCCCGGGACCTGAGGGGCCGCCGCCGTTTCGTGCCGCGGCCGGCGAGGTCCTGGACTGGGTCATTCTGCTGGGTGCGCTCGGGCTGCTGGGCTGGACGGCGGTGACGGGCCTCACGTTCATGCCGGCGGCCGGCTTTCTCACGCACCGCCTCCCGCTGCTGGTGTTCCAGCAGGCCGCGCTCGCGATCGGCGCCGCGGGTGGCATTCGCTGGCTGCTCGGCGGCCGGGCGCTGCCGGGTGGGGCGCTCGTCGCGCTCGCTGCCGTCGCCGCGCTGTGCCTCCTGTCGATCGCCCACACCACCAACCTCTACTCCACGAGAGAAGAGATCTTTCTGATCGTCGCCCTCGCGACGTTCGCGCTGAGTCTGCTGATGGTGCTGAACGACGGAGTCAAGACCCACGTCTTCCTCGCCGGCCTCGTCGGAATCGCGTGCTGGGAGGCGGTGCAGGGTCTCCGCCAGTACGCGGCCGGGACGCCGACGCCGGCGTACTGGCTGAGCCCGTCGTTCGCCGACATCATCCACACCAGAGTCTACGGCACGCTCGGAAGCCCGAACGTGCTCGCCGGCTTTCTGCTGTTCGGGATTGCCGGCGCGGCGGTGCTCGCGATGTCGCTGCCGGTATTCTTGAGACCGGTCGCGGCCGCGGGCCTCGCCGTCGAAGTCGCCGCGCTCATGCTCACGTACTCCCGGGGCGGCTACGCCGGACTCGCGGCGTTCGTGATCGTCGCGGCGCTCGCGCTGATTCCGGTCCGGCGGCGGGGGTGGTGGGTGCTGCTCCTCATCGCCGTCGTCGCGGGCCTCGCGATCGCGCGGCTGCCCGCCGTCGGTCTGCGCGCGCAGAGCCTCGCGCCGGCGCAGGAAGACACCGTGACGAGCCGGCGGTTCATCTGGCGGACCGCGGTGCGCGTCTGGGATGCCCACCGCCTCTGGGGCGCCGGGCTCGGCACGTTCAACGTCGTCTACTCGACGTACCGGCCGCCGGACGTGCTGACGACGTACGCGATGATCAACGTCCCGGGCTCGGCCCACGACGACTATCTACAGATCTTGGCCGAGACCGGCGCCGTGGGCGCGGGACTCCTGGCGCTGGCGCTGCTGTGGGGCCTGTGGCGCGCCGGTGTCCACTACCGCGGCGGCGGGGTAGAGGACCGCGTCTGGCTCGGCACCGCCGTGGCGGCGGCCGCCGGCGTCGGCGTGACGAGCATCGTCGACGAGAATCTCTACGTCATCACGAACCTCACCATGCTGGTGGCGTTCGCCGCGGTGGCGGCCGCGCACGCCGTCCGCCGCCGGCGCCCCACGCTTCGCCTGTGGCAGCGGCTGTTCGCCCTGCCGGTGGCCGTCGTCTTCGTCGCGTTGCCGCCGCTGCTGGTGCCGCCGGTGGTGGCGACGGTTCTGCACAACGAAGCGTCCGCGCAGGTGGCCGCGCTGCGGTTCCCCGAAGCGGTCGAAACGTTCCAGAGCGCGCTGCCGCTCGATCCGCTGAACAGCGTCATTCCGGCGTACCTCGGAGACCTCGCGACCGACTTGTACCGGCGGAAACTGACGACCGCGCTCGGACCGTGGGAATCCATGCGGGACGCCGCGGCCGGATACTATCGGCAGGCGATCGCGGACAACGCGTGGGACGCGTACCCTCGCGCCGAGTTGGGACGTCTCCGCCGCGACGAGCACCGGTACCCCGAGGCGGTGGCCGCCCTCAGCGACGCGGTCCGCCTCGACCCGTACACGCCCAGGTATCGCCTCTGGCTCGGCGACGCGCTGCGCTTGGAGGGCGACCAAGCCGCCGCGAGGCAGGCGTACGAAGCGGCGGCGCGGCTCTATCCGGTTGAACTGGTGTTGATCGAGCACCATGAGGGCCGCGACGACCGTTACGCCGCGTCGAAGGCGCAGCTCGACGAGGTCGGCCGGGCGCTTCGAGAGCTCGGATCGGCTCCGTAGTCCACCGGGCGCCTCGACTTCGCGCGGCGCCGGCGGGCGGGGTAGATAGTCGGGATGAACGGCCGATCCAGCAAGGAGGTGTGGTCATGACGAAGTTTGCGGCGCTCGTCGCAGGCCTGAGCCTTGCGGCTGCTGTAGCCGTCCCGGCGGTCGCCGACGTGAGTGTCGGCGGAGAAGTCAATGTCGGCGGCGGTGGGTCCATCGACGTCTCCAACGGAAGTGCAAGCGGCGGCGGGTCCGTCACCGTCTCGGGCGGTGGGAGCTCCACAAGCGCGAGCGGCTCGGCTGACGGCGGCGGAAGCATTTTCTTGAACGCCACGGACCATTAGCACGCGTCCGTCAGAGACGGCGTGCTGCAACGGCGAGGCGCCCTCCGGGGCGCCTCGCGATTTTCTCGCCGGCCGCGTAACCCCGCGAGCCTATCCCGGCGGCGGCTCCCTTAGGACGACGGCGGCGCCTGCAGCGCGCGCAGGATCTTCGCCGGCGTGATCGGCAGCGACGTCACCCGCACCCCGACGGCGTTCGCGACGGCGTTCGCGATGGCGGCGGGCGTGGGAATGATCGGCGGTTCGCCGACCCCCTTGACGCCCAGGTTGTTGGAGACGGGGTCCGGCCGGCCGACCGCGAGCGCCTCGATCTCCGGGATCATCGACTGCCGGGGCATCGCGTAGCTGTCGAAGCCGAGGTCCATCACGGTCCCGCTCTCCGCGTCCGTGACGTGATCCTCGCACAGCGCCATCCCGAGTCCCTGTATTACGCCGCCGTGAATCTGGCTCACGTATCCCATCGGGTTGATGACCCGGCCCACGTCGTGGCACGCCGTGATCTTGATGGCCCGCACCTCGCCGGTCTCCGGATCGACCTCGACCTCCGCGATCTGGACGCCCCACGTCCGGATCGTCACGCCGTCCGGATTGGCCCCGCGGAATCCGCGGCCGGCGATCGTGAAGTTGCCCATCCGCCCGGTCAGCTCGTGCACCCCGATCTTCCGGTCCGGCACGCCGGCCACGGACAGGCCGCCCGATTCCAACCGGATGTCGGAGGGCGCCGCCTCGAGGACCGACGCCGCCGTATCGAGGAGGTGGCGGCGCGCTTCCTCGGCGGCCATGCGCACCGCCGGGCCGCACGACGCGATCGTCTGGCTGCCCGCGGACAATGGACTGTACGGGAAGTCCGTGTCGCCGAGCCGGACGGTGATCTTCTCGACGGGCAGGGTCAGCACTTCCGCGGCGATCTGCGTGAGCGCGGTGCGGGCGCCGGTGCCGATGTCCTGGGTCCCGATGCGCACGTCGACGGTCCCGTCGGGATTGAGCCGCACCTCCGCGTAGGCGGGGGGAGACCCGGCGCCGCCCCAGATCTGCGAGGCCATCCCGAACCCGCGGCGCGGGCCGCCCGACCGCACCGGCGCCGCCGGCGTCGGCGCGCGGCGCGACCAGCCGGCCGCCTCGGCCGCCATCGTGTAAGCCTCGCGTAGGAACTTGCTCGAGTAGGGGCGGCCGAGCACCTGATCGGCCTCGGCGTAGTTTCGAAGGCGCAGCTCGAGCGGATCGATCCCGAGGCGATCCGCGAGCGCGTCCATCGCGCAGTCCAGCGCGACCGTCCCTTCGACGAACCCCGGCGCGCGAAAGGCCGCGCTCGGACCCGTGTTGGTGAAGACGTTCCAGACCTCGGTGCGCACGTTGGGGCAGGCGTACATTTCCTTGGCCGGGCCCGCGAGCGGCGAGCCGACCGCCCGGTACGCGCCGAGCCCCGAGACGCCCCAATAGTCGATGGCGACCAAGCCGCCGTCGCGTCCCGCGGCCAGCCGGATGCGCTGCGCGCTCCGCGGCCGCTTGCCCGCGGCGATGCTCTCCTCGGCCCGGGTGAACATGATCTTCACCGGCCGGCCGAGCCGCCGCGCGGCGACCGCCGCGAGCACGGTGTACTTGGCCGCCTGGTTCTTGCTGCCGAAGCCGCCGCCCATAAACCGGCTCACGACGCGCACGTGGTCTAGCGGGACCTTCAAGGCCGCGGCGACCTGGCGGCGGACGCCGAAGATGTGCTGCGTGGAGTCCCAGATCGTGAGGCGGTCGCCGGTCCATTCGCAGACCGAGCCGTGCGTCTCCATGCTGTGGTGCAGCACGTCCTGCGTCTCGGCGCGCAGCTCCACCGTGGCCGCGGCGCCGCCGAACCCTGCCTCCACGTCGCCGCGCGCGTACCGTTCGGCGTCACCGCCCAGCACGTTGCCTGAGGCGTGGACTTTAGGGGCGTCCTTGGCGAGCGCCGCCTCGGGGTCCACGACGTGGGCCAGGACCTCGTACTCCACGTCGATGAGATCGAGCGCGTCGCGGGCCGCCGCGGCGGTATCCGCGAACACGGCGGCCACTTCCTCGCCCGCGTACCGCAGCTCGGTGTCGAAAAGCGCGCTCAGCCCGTTGTACCACGGGATGCCTTTCAGATTGAGGTGGGAGAGGACCGCGCGCACGCCGTCCGCGCGCTCGGCGCGCGACGTGTCGAGCCGCCGGATCCGCGCGTGGGCGTGCGGCGAGCGGAGCACGGCGCCGAAGACGAGCCCGGCGGGATAGAGGTCCGCGGTGTACTGCGCGGCTCCGGACGCGCGCTCCCCGCCGTCGACGCGCGGGACGGGCGTCCCAACGACCCGGAACGGCTGGTCCGCCGCCCAGATCGGGACGTCGTCGCCTTCGAGGACGACTTCGCGCTCTTCGACGCGGCCCTCGAACTCGATTTTCTGCTTGACGATCTTCGGCATCAGCGGCTCCGCCGTTCGCCCGCGAGGTCCCGGGCCGCGGCCTGGACGCGCAGCTGCGTGCCGCAGCGGCAGACGTTGCCCTCCATGGCGCGCCGCAGCATCGCGTCAGACGGCCGCGGGGTGCGGCGCAGCAGGCCTTCCAGGGCCATGATCTGCCCCGGCGTGCAGAAGCCGCACTGCAGCGCGTCGTGGCGGACGAAGGACTCCTGAACCGGCGCGAGCGCCCCGTCGCGGGAAAGCGACTCGATCGTTTCGATCGCCCGGCCGGCCGCCTGTACGGCGAGCACGAGACACGCGAGCACCGGGCGGCCGTCGAGGAGCACGGTGCACGCCCCGCACGTGCCCACGCCGCAGCCTTCCTTGGTCCCTGTCAGGTGCAGATCTTCGCGGAGCGCGTGCAGCAGACTTCGCCGCGCCGGCACGCGTAAGGTCTCCGCCCGGCCGTTCACGGTGACGGTGACGGCATGGGGCGCGTCGGGCGAGGCAGAAACACTCGACATGGAACCCTCCCAATTCTTGGGGACGTACGTCCCTCGCTTCGATTTCACGGTGGCCGGCCGCCCGGCAGGGGACTGACGCGGGAATCATCGAGCCGATTTCGTTTCGGTAGTTTCTGGCCGGTGCGGGCGCGCTCCTCCGGATGCGGCCCGCCGTGCTACACTATCCAACGAGATGTCCCGCCGTCCTATGCCCGTTCCAACCGACATCGCGGAAGACCGCGAGGCGCGCGAGCTGCGCGTCACGTGGAGCGACGGCCACACGAGCCGCTACACCTATCGCCGGCTGCGCCAGGCGTGTCCCTGCGCGATGTGCGTCCACGAATGGACCGGCGAGCGGCTCCTCGATCCCAAGCGCGTCCCCGCCGACGTGCACCCGAAAGAAGTCGCCCGCGTCGGCGCCTACGCGCTGCGCTTCACGTGGTCGGACGGCCACATGACCGGGATCTACACGTTTCCGCTGCTGCGCACCCTCTGCGGGTGCGACGCGTGCACCGCGGCCCGCGCCGCGCAGCAGCCGGGGTAGGGCCCGCGCGTCGGCCACGCTGCGGCCGGCTAGGTCCGGACGGCGAAGCGCGCGAGCTTCTCCGGATCGAGCTCGAGCCCGAGGCCGGCGCCCCCGGGCAGCGCGATCATCCCCTCGCGCGGCACGGGAAACGGCGAGGTGAAGATCTCCCGCAGCGGATTCTCGACGTAGGCCGTCCCCATATACTCGTAGGTGAAGAAGTTGGGCGCCGCGGCCGCGAGGTGCAGCGACGCGAGGTGCGCGATCCCGCCGCTGAACCCGGTGTGCGGCGCGTACGCCAGGTTGTGCGCGTGCGCGAGCGCCCACAGTCGGCGCGCCGGGGTGATGCCGCCGATGCGCGCGACTTCCGGCTGCAGCACGTCGACGCAGCCGCGGGCGATCAGATCGCGGAACCCAAAGAGCCCGAACTCCGTCTCCCCGGCCGCCAGCGGCACGCGCACCGAGCGCCGGAGGTGCGCGTAGCCGTCGAGATCGTCGGCCGGCACCGGCTCCTCCAGCCACGTGACGTCGAGCTCCTCGATCTGCCGTCCGACCCGCACCGCGGTCCCCACGTCGTAGGCGCCGTTGGCGTCGAACATCAGCGCGACGCCGGGGCCGACGGCCTCCCGCACCGCCCGCGCCGTCTCGACGTCGGCCCGATCGCCGCCGCGCGCGGCCGCCCACCCGAGCTGCACTTTGATCTGCGAGAAGCCCCGGGCCGCCTGCGCCCGGGCCTCCTCCGCCATGCGGGGGATCTCGTCGAAGTACACCTTCGAGATGTAGCAGCGCACGCGCTCGCGCCCGGCGCCGCCGAGGAACTTGTAGAGCGGGACGCCGGCCGCGCGCGCCAGCACGTCCCAGAGCGCCGTGTCGATGCCGCTCATCGCCTCGAGCACGAACCCGCGCGAATGCCCCCACCGGCGGAGGAGGGCCAGCATCTCGTCCCAGAGGCCCTCGACGTCCCACGGGTCGCGGCCGACGACGAGCGGGGCGAGCAGCCGGTCCACGATCGTCGCAACGACCTCCGGGGCGCGGCGCACGATGCACTCGCCGGCGCCGGTGAGCCCGTCGTCGGTCCGGACCTGGACGAGCGCCGCGTAGAACGTCGGAAACGTCCCGATGGAAAACTCCACCGCCCGCGGCGCCTTCGCGGCGAGCGGGGTGCAGGTGACCGAGGCGATCTTCATGCCGCCGACTTCGCGGGCGTGAAAGATCTCTCCTCGAACAGGGAAAGGCGCGTTGCGCGGCCGCGTTCGAGTAGGACGAACGGGATCGAATCCGGAGGAGGCGAGGCATGGAGTGGGGTGGCGAGTTCGCGGCAGGGCTCAGTTATGACGAGTTCTTGAAGCGCCACGGCACCGCGGAGCACCAGGCCCGGTGGAAGGGCGTGTACGACAAGGTCGCGCTCACCGCCGAGCAGCGGGAGCTGGTCGCCGGGTTCGTTCGCGAGATGCACGTCCTCGTCATCACCGGCGCGTGGTGCGGCGATTGCGTCAACCAATGTCCGATCCTGGAGCACATCGCCCACCAGAACCCCAAGATCAAGGTCCGCTATGTCGATCGCGACGTGCACGCGGCGGCGCAGGACGCCGTGATGCTGAACCTGGGCAGGCGCGTGCCGGTGGTCGTGTTTCTGAGCGAAGACGATCAGGAATGCGGCCGGTACGGCGACCGCACGCTGGCCACCTACCGCCAGATGGCGGCGGACCGTCTCGGCCCGGCATGCCCGACCGGCATCGTCCCGCCGGGCCCGGCGCTGCTCGGCGCGGTCACGGCGGAGTGGGTGGGCCAGTTCGAGCGGATCCAGTTGATGCTGCGGCTGTCGAAGCGGCTTCGCGAGAAGTACGGCGACTGACCCCGGTCTACGTGCCCGGCCTGCGGACGTCCGCAGGTGAGCGGGGACCGGGCATCAGCTTCGCCTCGAGCCCGGCCAGCAACTCCGACGGGGTGGTGCCGTCTTCCGGAAAGGTGACGGCGCCGGCGCTCAACGCCATCCGGTCGACGAGGAGGAGCCGCGTGGCGACGTCGTCGCGCTCGAGCCGCGAGGTCAGATCCTGTGTGAGCTCGAGCGCGCGCACCTTCGCCACCCGCGGCAGCAGCAGCGCGAAGCGGCCCGCGCCGTCGTAGGACAGGAGATCCACACGCCGGAGCGGCGCCTGCAGCAGCTTCACCGCGCGGCGGAGGGCCATATCGCGGTCTTGCGCATCCGCCCGCGTCGAGGCGTAGTCCTCCACCTGCACTTCGACGACGGAGAAGACGAGGAGCAGCGACCGGCAGCGGTCGACCTCGTCGCGCACCAGCTGCTCGAAGGCCGGCCACGGGCACAGCGCGCGCATCGGATCGGTCCGGCTCATGCCCTGCACTTCTTCGTGGAGACGCGCGGCCTCCACCGCGGCCACGCTTTGCATGGCAAGCCCGCGAATCCGCCCGCGCACCGCCTCCGAAAGATCGAAGGGCGCCTCGCGATAGGCGCTGAGCCACGCCCGGGGCTGGCCCGACCGCACGAGCGCGGTGGAGCACCACCAGCCTTCGGGACGCTCGGCCGCTCCTCGCGGCTCGATGTACACCTCGCCGCCCTCCGGGGCGGCGGGCAACGCCGGACCCGGCGCCGCCTCGCCGGGCACGCTGCCGTGCGACACACTCGTCCGCAGACCGCCGGCCTCCGTGAGGACGCGGCCGACGCCGCAGTCTGCGCCGACGAGGCCGCGAAACGCCTGCAGCAGCGTCTCCATCACGCCCTCGACCCGCAGGTCCCCGCTGAGCTGGCGGGCGATCTCATTGTAGGTCTCGAGCTCCGCGACGCGGGCCGCGAGCTCCCGAGTCGCCTCCGCCAGTCGCCGATCCAAGGCGATGTTCCAGCGGGCCTGCTGGGCGCTCGCGCGCTGCTCCTGCGCGACCATGCCCAGGACCAGCGCGAGCAAGAAGGCCCCCGCCATGAACGCGCCGAGACGGAAGCCGGCGGTCTCGAACATCGACGCCTGGCCCCCCGCGGTCCACAAGAGCAGCAGCAGGCTTGCCGTCGCGATGGCCGAGGCCAGCGCCTGGCGGAGATCCAGCGTCACGGCCGCTTCGAGAATCGCAAGATAGTAGAGGTAGAGGAACGGACTGTTGAGCGTGCCTGACAGGAGGAGCAGGACGGTGATCACCGTCAGGTCGAGGACGAGAATGAGATCGGGCCGCCGGAGAATCGAGAACCGCCTCGCGCCCGCGGCCAGGAAGACGACGTAGCCTGTCAGCACCGCGATGGTCGCCAAGGCGCCGGCCGGCGGAACCGCGATGACCCCCACCCACGTGGCGGGAATCAGGGTCGCAAGAATGAGGAGTCGGACGAGTGTTGGCCACGGGGGAGTGGGACGGCTCTCGGACCCGCCGGCGGGGTCGCCCGGCTGTCCCGACCCTCCGATGGCGTGAGGATCGATGGGACTGGCCGAGATTACCAAGGAATCTGCCATATCTCTCGCTTGTATGCCCCCACATTACTCTAAAGCGGACATCCGTAGGCACGATCCGCCGTCAGGCATACACTTAGTTGAACCCTGCGCGACCACCTGACCGTACAGCGCCTTGACACTACTGGCCGTCACTTCTACAATCGTTTGTGACATCTTTCTGCGTTGGCGTAGGAGTCCGTCACAGAACAAGGAGACGTCGAATGTCTACCCCTCCCGTGGCGCAGGACGATCCTGAACAGCTGGCGCGGTTCAACGCCCGGATTGCGGCCGGCGACCAGATCGAGGCGGGGGAGTGGATGCCGCAGCAGTACCGCTTCGAGGCGCAGCGCCTCATCCAGATGCACGCCAACTCCGAGATCATGGGGGCGCTGCCGGAACGGGAGTGGATCCCGCGCGCGCCGACGCTCGCGCGCAAGCTGGCGCTGACGGCTAAGGTCCAGGACGAGGTCGGGCACGGCATGCTGTTGTACCGCGTGGCGGAGACCCTCGGCCGGCCGCGCGAGGAGATGTACGCGGAACTCGTCGAGGGCCGCGCCCGCTTCCACAACGTGTTTCACTACCCCGCGGAGACGTGGGCGGACGTGGCGATCATCCAGGTGTTCGTCGACGGCGCGGCGATGCAGACGCAGGGCGCGCTGCGCTCCTGCTCGTACGCGCCGTACGCGCGCGTGCTGAAGCGGATCTGCTACGAAGAGGATTTTCACATCCAGCTCGGGCTCGACGTATGGCGGGCGCTCGCGGAGGGCACGCCGGCGCAGCGCGCGATGCTGCAGGACGCGCTCAACCGGTGGTGGACGCCGATCATCCATTTCTTCGGCATGCCGGACAAGGTATCGCCCCATACCGAAACGATGCTGGCCTGGCGCCTCAAGGTGAAAGCCAACGAGGAACTGCGGCAGCAGTTCCTGAGGCGGTTCGTCCCGATCATTCTGGAGTACGGCCTCGTGGTGCCCGATCCCGGGCTGCACTGGGTCGAGGCCGAGCAGCGCTACGTGTATACCGAACCCGACTGGGAAGAGCTGAAGCGGGTCGGCCGCAACGGCGGCCCGAAGAGCGCAGAGCGCCTGGCGCTGCGGCAGTCCTTCTACCGCCAGCACGCGTGGATCCGCGAAGCCCTCAGCCGCTGGACCGCCGCGGCAGCGTGACCGCCCGGGCCGTGCCCACGGCGTCCTGGATCCGCACGCTCGAAGCCCCCGCGGGCGTGTGGGCGGTCTTCCTCCAGGCGCGCCGGCGGGATGCGCACGTGTACGTCGGCGACGTCCACGCCCCGGACGCGGAGATGGCGCTGCTCCTCGCCAAGGAAAACTACGCGCGCCGCGACCCGTGCGTCAGCCTGTGGGTCGTCCCGGCCCGCGAGATCCGCGCGTCCGCGGGGGACGCCGCGGAAATGTTCGAGCCGGCGACCGACAAGAGCTACCGCTTCGGCGGCTCCTACCGTCAGCAGCAGCGCGTCTACCGCGGCGGCTACCAGGCGCCTTCGGAGGACGAGCGCTAGCCGTGCCGGCCGTACCCGCGACGATCACCGACCCCACCGTCCACTCGGCGTTCCGGGAGTGGCTGCTGCGCGTCGCCGACGATGAGGTGACGATCGGTCACCGGCACTCCGAGTGGACCGGCGTCGGGCCCGACATCGAAAGCGATGTCGCGATGAGCAGCATCGCACAGGAAGAACTCGGCCATGCGCGCCTGTTCTACGAGCAGATCGCCGGGGACGGGCCCGGGGACGCGGACCGGCTGGCGTTCGACCGGCCGCCGGCGGAGTTTCGCAACGCGATCCTGCTCGAACAGCCGAATCGGGGCTGGGAGTTTTCCATCGTGCGCCTGGCCCTCTACGAGACGTTTGAGGGCCAGCGCCTCGGTCTGCTGGCACGATGCGGACAGGAACCGGTCGCCTCGCTGGCCGCGACGCTCGGACGGGAGGAGCGTTACCACGGGCTGTTCGCGGCCGCGTGGCTCGAGCGCCTGGCACGGCCGCCGGCCGATGGCCGCGCGCGCGTGCAGGCCGCGCTTGACGCGGCGTGGCCTTACGCGCTGGGCTTCTTCGAGACGACTGGGGCCGACCAAATCTTGATGGACGCCGGACTGCTCCACGAATCCGCGGAGCGCCAGCGCGACGCGTGGGAAGGGGCGGTGCGGCCGCTGCTCGAGCGCTGCGGCCTCACAATCCCGTCCGCGGAGCAGTCCCTGGGCGGCCGGCGCGGGGTGCACACGCCCGACCTCGCGCAGATGCACGCGGAGATGACCGAAGTGTGGCGCTCCGATCCGGAGGCGCGCTGGTGAGCATCGCCCACGCGTCGCTCGAACAGGCGGCCTGGGACGTGCTGCGCAGCGTCGAAGATCCCGAGCTGCCGATCGCGATCACGGACCTCGGGCTGGTACGGGACGTGCGCGTCGACGCCGAATCGCGCGTCAACGTGCGGCTCGTCCCGACGTGGACCGCGTGCCCGGCGCTCGCGGTGATCCGCGGCCGCATCCGCGAGGGCCTGCTGGCCATCCCCGGCGTGCGCGACGTCTCGGTCGAGTACACGTACGACGAGCCGTGGACGCTCGCGCGCATGACGGACCGGGGACGGGAGCAGCTCGCGGCCCACGGCCTGGCGGTCCCGTCCTGTCGCTTCGCCGAGCCGCCGGTCTGCCCGTACTGCGGGTCGCATGACGTGGAAATCGAAAGTCTGTTCGGGCCGACGCTGTGCCGGTCCACCTACGTGTGCCGGCACTGCCGCAACCCCTTCGAGCGCTTCAAGCCTCCGGCTGAATCGTAAGCGGTGGCACAACAGGAATAGCCGTCGGAGCCCAGAATTACGGGCCCGAGCCGAGGGGATGGGTGGATGCCATTGCGGCGATCCGCGTCCAAGGTCGAGGTCCTGGAAAGACTCCCTTTGTTAGCAGGACTGTCGCAGAAGGAATTTGAGCGGATCTCCCGGCTGGCGAAGGAGATCGAAGTGCCCGCCGGGCGCTGATCACCACCCGCGGCGGCCGCGCTCTGCACTTGGGGCCGGGCGACTCTTTCGGTGAAATGAGTTTGATCGACGGCGAACCTCGGTCGGCAAACGTCGAGGCGGTCACGCCGATGCGGCTTCTCATTGTGGGCTATCGTGAATTCTGGCAATTTGCTGGATGAGTATCTGCCGATCGTCCGCAAAATCGTCCGCACACTCGCCCGACATCTGCGGGAAGCGGAGAGATCGTTGTAGCCGAACCTACGGTGCCAATCTACGACTTGGGGGAGCGATGAGGAGCCGACGCGCCAAAGCCGCGGTGCTTGTCTTGGGCATGGCCCTATTTTCCGTCACGCGGGTGGACACGGCGTTCGGACTCGACATCGCGGGGATCACGGTCGGCGTGAAGCCCACGCTGATCACGAGCGGACTGGACGTTGTTCCCGGATCCGTGAGGACACCCGCCGTCTTTAAGCTGAGGATTCGAGTCAACACCAACGGGAAAAACCTGCGGCTGTGCCTCGGCTCCCAAAGTGATTTTTCGTCCAGCGCCTGCCCGCAGCCTGTCGCATATTCGAGCCGCGACGGCTCGGGCCAGCTCAGGGAAGGCCTGGGGATCGTCGACACGCCCCAGCTCTTCGGGAAGCTGCTCTGTATCTTCAACGTCACGTCCGGCGCGGGCCCGACTGAAATCGTCAGCTTCACGCTGACCGTCGAGTGAGCCGGCGCTCCAGGTTTAGATCGCCTCGATTACCGCCTGCAGCACGCCCGCGGCGGCGACCATCCCCGCGACCGTCGCGTGCTCGCCCGCGTTGTGCGCCTGGCCCGACGACCCGGGGCCGAGGTTGACGAAGTCCCGGGTCCGCTCGGCGAAGATCGAGAGATCCTGCCGCCCCTGCGAGAACTGCAGCGATGCCTCGCCCTGCAGCCGCGCGAGCGCGTCGACCGCGACGGCGAGCGTGCGGCCGTTCCGGTCGGCCAGTGTGGGAAGACAGAGCTTCGTCACGTCGAGCTCGTGCGCGGTCCCGTCGATCGAGCCCCGCAGCTCGCCCTCGAAGGTGCCGTAGTCTTCCCCCGGCGCAAGACGCCGGTCGACGGTGAGATGCAGCCGGTCCGGGATGATATTGTCCGCGATCCCGGCGCGCGCGGCGACGACGGAGAGTGACGGGACGCTCTGGACGCCGGGCGCGACTTCAACGCCCTTGTGGCGGGACGCGGTCTCGGCGATGCGCTTGATGACGTCCATCCCGCGATAGATGGCGTTGTCGGCGCGGCGCCAATCCGACGAATGGCCGCTCCGTCCGAGCACGGTGAGATGTCCGATCGCGCGCCCCTGGCAGCCGATCCCGATCGACAGGCGCTTCTTCGCCTCGTCGTACGAGGGTTCGGTCGTGATCGCGTAGTCGGGAGAGACCCGGCCGATCAGCCGGCGCACGCCGTTGCGCGGCGTCACGGCGCCGCCTTCCTCGTTGTTGGTAAACGCGAACCAGGTGCGGACCTTCGGGCGCACGTGCTGCGCCAGCCACATCATGCACGCCAACCCGGCCTTCATGTCCGACGCGCCGAGGCCGGTGATGCGCCCGTTCTCCACCCGCGGCGAGAACGGATCCTGCGTCCAGCCGTCGACCGGCGGCACCGTGTCCATGTGTCCGTTGACGACGAGCAGGCGGTCGCCCGAGCCGGCCTCGGCGGTCACGTTGCCTTCCGCATCGCGCTCGACGCGCACGTTCGCCCGCTCGAGCGTGTCGTAGATGTAGTGCGAAATCGCCGCCTCTTCGCCGGTCACGCTCCGGATCGCGACCAGATCGCAGAGTGTCCGCTCGAGATACGTGGCCATGTCCGTCACGAATCGATCGCCCCCTCACGCGAAAACGGCTCCCCAGCGCCGTTGATCCATTCTTCGGTCGCGGCCGGCACCGGCCCTGCGGTGATCGGCCTGCGGCTCTTGAATCCGTGTGCCGGCCCTATCGCGCTGGATAGACGACGCGGAACCTGTCGTACGCCTCGACCAGAGGGGCCGACGTCGCGGGATCACGGAACGCGTACTCATGCCGGCTGACCCGCGACAGGAGCAGCGGACGCCCGTCCTCCGTGACGTCGGCGCCGATCGGCCGGAGCGCGTGCCGGTCGCCCGTCCCGAGCGGGCTCGTCGTCAAGAAGTACTCCACAACGAGGCGCTCCCGCATGAGCGACGCCAGCACGCGCGGACCGCCTTCGGTCAGCACGAGCCGCGCGCCGCGCGCACCGAGCGCCTGAACCGCCGCGCGCGCGGCCGGCCGCCCGTCCGGACCCGTGTCCACGCGGATGACCTCGGCGCCGAGCGCCTCCACGCGCCGGACCTGCTCGGGGGTGGGCCGGTGGCCGGTGATGAGCAGCCGGTCGAAGCGCGGGTCGGTAAAGAAGCGCCTGGCCAGCACCTCGTCGCTCCACGCGAGCTCGGTGACCAGCAGCGCGGCGAGCAGCCGCGAACCACGCCCGGCGGCCGCGCGAAGCGCCGCGTCCGCCCCCGGCACCACGGCGGTGACGTCCTCGGCCAGCATCGTGCCGGCGCCCGAGAGCAGCACGTCGGCCGACGTCCGCAGCCGTCCGAGAACAAACCGGTCCACCGGCGTCCCGATCGGCGCGGCCTTGCCGTCGATCGTCGCCTCGCCGTTCTGCGTCATCACCATGTTGGCGATGACGGGCGGGAGGCCGTCCGGGCCCGGCGGCACGTCGAGGCGCGCGTAGAATTCGTCGAGCGGCACGTCGCGCGGATGGGGCTCCGCGGCGTGCCACACGAGCCGCACGGTCGAGGGCAGGGAGAGCGCTCGTTTCCAGCCGGCGCCGCTCACGACGGGATCACGCCAACGTGTTTCCCGGCCGCCGCCCGATTTCCCCACCGGCACCGGGTTTGCGCGCTGCTCCACTGAGGGCACCTCGCAATCCGTACTGCATTGTCAGTGCATCCTTACCAAATTTGCATTACCATGCTAGACACATGGACAGCGGGACCTGGACGCAATTGTGGAAGGCGCTCGAGGTTCTCGAATCGCGGGCGCTCGATCTCCGGAGGCTCTCTCAAGTAGAGCCTCTGAAGAAGGCGCGGCCGGACTATCCGCATGCGGGCATCGGACGGTCGCAGGACGACGAGCTGCGCGCCGTCTTCGCGGACCTGGCGCAGGCGTTTGCCGAGTTGAATCGGCTGCTGCCGTCGGTGCTGCCCGACGGCAGCGATGACATGGCTGCCGGCCCAGGGGTGGCCGGTGACGAAACCCCCGGCGCACTGGCGCGCCGGCTCTCGACGCTCGAGAAGTTCACCGCCAGCCTCGCCCGAGAGGCCTTCGAGCCGCTTCCGCCGCTGCCGCCGCACGCGCCGCCATACTTGGTCACGCTCCCGGGGCACGATTTGCCCGGCAGCAAGGCGCTGCTGCTCGGCAGCGGCATCCTCGAGACGGTCGGGGCGCTCCGCAACGCGCTGGTCGCCGCCGCGAACGCGTCGCCCGGCCCGCGGTAGTCCTTCGACGCCGCGGCATCCGTCCGGGACCCTGCGATGAATCATCCGATCGCACAATTCGTGGCGGGTGCCTCCCGGCGCTCGCGACATCGGTGCTCGACGCCTGCCAATCGGCATGGGTGTTCGGGGGGACGGGCTCGTGGAACGATCTGGCCTTCGACGGAGCGGTTCAGGTCGAGTATGCGCAGACGACCGAGCGGTTGGTTCTCACAACCTGCGACGCGATCCAGGCGGCGGCAAACGCGTCGCTGGCTGCCGATCTCTGACGCGCACCGGAGACGGCCGCGGCGCGCCGGGCCGGTCGAGGCCGAGGAGGCTACCCTCCGACCGCCGCGGCGACGTGCGGCTTGATCACGTCCAGCGAATCGAACTTGCCGCCGAGGATCGGATCACTCCGCACGCCGAGCCACTGCTCGAGCACGGTGGTGTACACGCTGCGGAAATCGATCCGGTACTTGAGGTCACCCTGATCAAGATCGGTCAGGCTCGGATGTACGCCGTGCACGCCGGGCTTGACCTGGCTGCCGACGAGCAGCATCGGCGCCGCCGTCCCGTGGTCGGTGCCGCCGGACGCGTTTTCGGCGACGCGCCGCCCGAACTCCGAGAAGGTCATCAGCAGCACCTTGTCCTGGATCCCCTTGGTCTTCAGGTCGCCGAGGAACGCGCCGAGGCCCGCGCCCATCGACTCGAGCAGGCGATCGTGCCGGCCGGCCTGTG
Organism: bacterium; assembly: GCA_035934535.1. Lineage (GTDB taxonomy): Bacteria > Sysuimicrobiota > Sysuimicrobiia > Sysuimicrobiales > Segetimicrobiaceae > DASSJF01. Next base: position 23,766 of record DASYXS010000094.1, on the reverse strand, counting down.
TGACGTGGGTGTCGAACCCGCCGAGACCGACGTAATAGACTTTGGTCGGCGACCCGGCCGCGATCAGTTCCGCGATGACCCGCAGCTTCTGCGCAAAGGGATCCCTGGGATACCCGGACCCGGCGTCCTGCGCGAGCCGCCCGGCGAGTTTGTTGAGATCCGCCGCGGCGAGCAGGGCGTTCATCTCGGTGTGCGCGAGGAAGTCGACGAGCGGCTCCTCGCCCGGCACCGGCTGAATCAGCCGGCGGAACGCCTCGACTTCCGCGGCCCCGCCGCCCTGCACCGGATGGAAGCCGAAGCGGGCGATGTCGTCGACGGCGACGACGCGCGGCGCGTTCCCGTGCATCGCGAGCGGCATCTCCGCCGACAGCGTCATGCCGGCGTTCGAGCCGCAGTCCGGACACTCGCTGTCGAACAGCCGGCCGAGCCAGCCGGTCTTTGGTCCGGTGCCCGCCGGGTCCGCGGTCTGCCAGATCTCCATCGACCGGAAGTGGCTCCGGTTGGGGTTCGGATAGCCGACGCCCTGCACGACCGCCACGCGCCCGTCGTCATACGCGCCCTTGATCGCGGTGAGCGCCGGATGCAGGCCGACCTCGTCGGTCAGCCGGAGGACCTTCTGCTGCGGCACGGCGAGCTTCGGCCGGGCGCGATAGTACTCGTCGTGCACGAACGGCACGATCGTGTTGAGGCCGTCGTTCCCGCCGCCGAGCTGCACCACGACGAGCGTCGGCCAGTCCGGCCGGCCCGCGGCGGACGCCGTCTGGCGAAGATCCCAGGGGTTGTTGAGCGCGAGCGCCGTCCGCGTCAGGAACATCGGCGCGGTCCCGCCCGCGGCCAAAATGGTCAACCCCTTGGTCAGAAACTCCCGCCGGGTCGTCATTGTTCGCATGATTCGTGGCCCCCCTCGATGACGCGGTGTCAGGCGACCAGGTATTCCGGAAGGCTCATCACGAGATGCACGGCCTCTCTCGAGGCCCGCCCGCCGGTCGCAAGCGCGAGCGTACCGTGCCGGTGCGGCGCGAGCGGCCGCGCCAGGAGCCTGGTGACGGTGGCGTCGAGCGTCGGGAACGCCGCGTCGTCGACCGGCCCGAGACGGCCGGAGATGAGCCCCGCGGCGAGATCCGTTCGGGCGAAGATCGTGCCGGCGTTGATCCATGCGGTGCCGCCGTGCCAGCCCGCCACGGTCGGCGGGAAGAACAGGCGCTGCCCCATCGCGCCCGCGGCCTGAAAGACCCGGATCCAGTCGGGCGCGTTGATCCCCAGATGCCGCACCGCGCCGACCGCGAACTCGACCGGCCCTTTGACCTGGGCGAGCATCGCGTCCGGCCGGTAGAACGCCCGCGACCGGAACAGCGTCTTCAGGACCGGCGTGAGCTCGTAGGCCGACGCGCGCAGCTGCCGCGCCATCGCGTCGACGAGCGCGGGGTCGGGGGTGGGGGACACGAGGAACGCCGCGAGCTTGCCGGCGATCCGCCGCGGCGTCGCGTCCTCCGCCAGGATGATCCGCATCACGTCGGTGCCGTCCCAGGGGCCGGCCTGCCCGAGAAACACCTTTGAGCCGCCGTCGTGGATCATCGGCTTGAAGTCGAACAGACGGCGGTCCTCGCCCCTCCGGTAGTCGCGGAGCGTCCAGCCCGTCCAGGCGCGCGCGGATTCCTTCACGTCGGACTCGGTGTAGTGTCCGATGCCCATCGTAAAAAGTTCCATGAGCTCGCGGGCCCAGTTCTCGTTGGGGTGGCCCTTCCGGTTCGCGTCGTTGTTGAGGTACCGCAGCATCGCCGGATCGCGCGCCACGCCGTCGAGGAGCCGGGCGAAGTTGCCCGCCGCGTGGCGGCGGAACAGCTGGTTCTGGTTGAACATCGCGATCGCATCGTGCACGTCGGCGAACGCGCTGGTGAAATGCCCGTGCCAGAAGAGGACCAGCTTCTCCTGCAGCGGCGCCGGAGACGTCGCCATGCGGTCGAGCCACCAGGCCGCGAGCGCGACGATCGCGCGGCCGTGCTGGCGCCCCATCTCCTGATACAGCCCGCGAAGCTCCGGATGCGTCTTGAGATCGATCCGCTGCCGGGTCGCCCGCAGCGTTTCGAGCGTCGACTCCAACTGCTGCTCCGCGGCGCGGACGTCGTCGAAGACCGCCGGCGCCGCCGGCTCCGCGGGAAACGCGAACAGGGCGTCGACCGTGCGGTCGCATCCGGCGGCCACCGCGCGGTCGACCTCGTCCGGCAGCGGGCCGAATCCCGCGCGCCGGAGGAGATGCGCGGCCTTGCGCGCGTCCCATGGATCGGCGGACGAGGGGACAAACGGGTCGAAGGCCCCTGGCATGCCTGAAACCTCCCGGAAGACATCCGCGCCGCGGGACGGACCCCGCTACAGCGCGGCTTCTCCCTTATAAGCGCGGGAAGCGCCGCCTGAGTTCCCGCGAAAGTCGGACCGGACCCGTTCGAGCACGGCCGGGGAGGCGAGCAGGTCGATCGCCGCCATGACCATGACTTGCGCGTCGTTCAGCATCCCGGCGAGTCCGATCTCGGCCTTCCCGGCCTCGAGCGCCTCCCGCGTGTGCATGCCGACGCCGGGCGGACACGTGGGCAGCGTGTAGCTGACCGTGGGCACGGCCTGGCTCAGGTTGCCGAGATCCGTGGAGGCGCCGACGAAGCGCTCCTGCATGTCGAACCCGAGCGCCGCCGCGTTGTCGCGCACGACAGCGGCCAGGGCCGGTACGTAGCGAAACGAATCGAAAAAGACGCCGCGCGAGATCTCGACGCGCGCGCCCGTGGCCTCCGCGGCCGCCCGGGCGCACGCCTCCACGCGATCCGCGAGGTAGCGGACGTACTCGCCGTCCCGGGCGCGTACGCCGAACTTCGCCGCGGCCCGTTCCGGGATGATGTTGACCGCCTGGCCGCCGTCGGTAATGATGCCGTGAATACGGGAGTCCGGCTGCAGCTGCTGACGCAGCGCGCCGATGCCGTTGAACGTCAGAATCGCCGCGTCCAGGGCGTTGACGCCGTTCCAAGGCCCGGCCGCCGCGTGCGCAGGTTTCCCGGTGAACGCGATGTCGATACCCTGGACGGCGAGGCAGCCGGTCGCGACCGACTCCTCGGCGCCCGCGTGATACTGCAGGGCGACGTCGAGACCCTCAAACGCGCCGCGCTCGAGCATCAGCACCTTGCCGCCGCCGCCTTCCTCCGCCGGCGTGCCGTAGTAGGCAACCGTCCCGGGCAGGTCCGGCAGCACCGTTCGCAGCGCGGCCGCCGCGGCCACCATCCCCGCGGCCATCAAATTGTGACCGCAGGCGTGGCCGAGTCCGGCAAGGGCGTCGTATTCGGCGATCAATCCGATGGTCGGTCCGGGCCCGCGGCCGTCCGCCCGCGCGACGATCGCCGTCTCGATGTCGGCGACCCCGCGCCGCACGGTGTAGCCGTGGCGCTCGAGCGCTTCGCCGACCCACGCCGCCGCCTGGCGCTCTTCGAAGCCGATTTCGGGGTGGGCATGGATGCGCAGCGCCAGTTCGCGCGCTTCCGCGGCCACGGCGTCCAGCGCGGCGAGGGCACGCGTCTTCAGGGCCGTGGTATCGCCACCGGTCGGGCTGGGGCTCATCGGGTCGACCTCCTTTTACTTGGGGCGGGACACAACCGCCGGCCGGCCATCGCCCCGCCGACGCGGGACTAGCCCGCGGGCGTCGTAGCGCAGACGCCGCGCCGCCTGGCGCAGCCGGGCGTCGGTCACCTCGTAATAGACCTGGGTCGTCACCGGGCTCTGGTGGCCGAGCAGCCGCTGCGCCTCTTCAATGCCGAGCCCGACGTTCGCCATCTGCTGCCCGGCGGTGTGCCGCAGATGGTGGAAGGCGATCCCGTCCGGGATCGGCACGCGCGCCCGGGCCGCGTACTGTTTGAAGATCTTCTCCACGCTCGCGTAGTGCAGCCGTGCGCGCCGGCGCTGAAACGGCATCCGGAAGAACAACGCCGTCGTCGCCACGGTCGGCCGGACCGCGACCCACCGCGCGAGCGCGGCCCGCGCATCGGCCGTGAGCGGCAGGACCTGCTCCTTGCCCCCCTTGCGCCACACCACGATCGCGGCGCGGTCGGGATCCGAAAGCGAGATCATCCGCTCGATGTCGAGCCGGATGACCTCGCTGACCCGCAGGCCCATGAGCCCGAGTTCGGCCATCGCGCGGTCGCGCAGCACCCGCGGCTGGTCGCCTTCGAACGCGGCGCGGAACCGCGCCACCTGCTCTTCCGTCCACCACCGGTGCACGCGCTTGGCCCGCCGCGGCGGCCGCAGATCGAGCGCAACCGAGAACTGACGCCCCTGGCGCCGGCGGAGCCATTCGTAGAACTGACGCAGCCCCGTGATGCGGCGGGCGCGGGTCGCGGTCGAGAGGCCGGCCTCGGTCATGCGGCGGGTGAACCGGAGGAGATCGTCGGGCCGCGCGCCCTCGAGATTGCCGTCCACGTAGGCGGCGAAGTCTCCCACGTCTCTCACGTAGGCGAGGCGCGTGTTGACGGCGCGTCCCTCGCCCTCGAGATCGGTCCACCACTCGAGGAGCAGAGGGTGCGTCGACGGAACCGGAGACTTGAGCCGCCGGCGTGCTGGCATCGGTCGACCTCCGGATACGCTGCTGCGACTGTTGGGCGGGCCCCCGGGATTCCCAAACTGGACACGATCCGGTCGCGGAGGGGGGTTCGCAGCACCGGCGGGCTTCTCCTGTTGCCGCAGGGCTTGCGGGCGCGGCCGAGAAGAGGGATGGCGCCGCGCCCCGAGGCGCGGGCGGGGCGGGAGGGACGACGATGGAACAGCGGGTCGTGTGCTCGGCGTGCGGCAAGGCGTACGCGCCCGGGGCGAAGCCGTGGCTTGAGCGGATCGAAGGGGACATCACGAACGGCCGCACGGCCGCGCCGCTGCGGCGCATCCTGCTGTGCCCGGACGATTACGCGAAACTGCCTCCGCGCTCGCGCATGGCGTGGCACGAGTACACCGGCCGCACGCAGGGACCGACGCGCGAGAAGCGTCCCGGACATCTCGGCGAGTCCGCGTAGGCCGCACCGGCGGCGCGCGATACAGCGCGGGGCCCGGGAGACGCCCGGGCCCCGCCTCGTTTGCCGGGGCGAAGCCGCCCCGCGCTGAGCGGGCTACTTCGCGGCGGCGATCACCGACTCTCTGAGGATCGCCGGGATCCGATCGATCGTCTCTTCGGGGGTCATGAGCGGCGGCGCGACGCAGATCGTGTCCCCGACCGCGGGATCGGCCGAGCCGGCCCGGATGCGCGCGAGCAGGCCGCGCGACCGCGCTTCCCGAACGACGCGGCCGCCGAGTCCCAGCGCCGGCTTCTTGGTCTTCTTGTCCTCCACCAATTCCACGGCGCACATGAGTCCAAGCCCCCGCACGTCCCCGACCGGCCCGAGGTCGCGCAGCGTCTCGAGCCCGGCGAGCAGCCGCCGTCCGATCACGCCGGCGCGCTCGACCAAACCCTCGCGCTCCATGATGTCGACGTTCGCGAGGCCCACCGCGCAGCACACCGGATGGCCGGAGTAGGTGGCCGCGTGCATGTACTTCTGGTCGGCCGGCGCCTCGAGGAGCGTGCCGTGCACCCGCTCCGAAAGGATGATGCCGCCGAGCGGGAGGTACGCGCTCGTGACGCCCTTCGCGAACGAGACGATGTCCGGCTCAACGTCCCAGTGCCCCAGCGCGAACCAGCGTCCGGTGCGCCCGAAGCCGGTGATCACCTCATCGGCGATGAGCAGCACGTCGTATTTGCTGCAGATCGCGCGCACCCGCTGGAAGTAGCCCGGGGGCGGGGGAATGACGCCGCCGGCGCCCTGCACGGGCTCGGCGATGAACGCCGCCACCGTCTCCGGACCTTCACGGACGATCGCCTGCTCGAGCGCATCCGCGGCTTCGGCCGCGACGTCGCCGCCGGTCGGCCAGCGGTACGCGTACGGCGCCGCGATCTGCACGAAGTTCGGCACGAGCGGTCCGAACATCTTGTGGAACGCCGCCATCCCGGTCGCGCTCATCGCGGCCATCGTCACGCCGTGGTAGCCGTGGACGCGCGAGATGATCTTGACCTTGCCGGGCGTGCCCCGGACCTTCCAGTAGAAGCGGGCCGTCTTGAACGCGGATTCGTTGGACTCCGCCCCGCCGGTCGTGAAGTAGACGCCCGACGAGCTCGGATAGGCGAGGTGGACCAGGCGGTCCGCCAGCCGGATCGACGGGATGTTGGCCGCGCCGACGTAGCTCGAGTTGAAAGCGAGCCGCCGCATCTGGTCGGCCGCGGCCTCCGCGAGCTCGGCCCGGCCGTGCCCGATGTTGACGTTCCAGAGGCTCGACAGCCCGTCGATGTACTCGCGCCCGTCCGCGTCCTTCAGCATCGCGCCGCGGCCTTCCACGATGAGCACGGCGTTCTGGTGATCGCTCGGGTGGTGCAGCGGGTGGATCAGGTGACGCTGGTCCTGCGCGATCAGTTCCTTGGTGGTGGCCATGCACGCTTCCTCCGCCGGCCGCCCATAAAATTCGACCCCGCCTTTGACGGCGCACAACCGGTAATGGTATTGCTTCTCTGCGGGCAAAATCGTCCCTGTCCATCCTCTGGGACGGCGAGCGGGGCCCGCGCGTTCCGCGGGGTCGAGCCGGTCAAGGGCGGGGAAGGACGGTCGCGTGACCGGCGTCGCTAGGCGTCCGCGGCGATGCACCAGTCCCGGTCGACGTCGCCGAGCCCTTCGCAGCCGCCCGGCGTGACCACGACGCTATCTTCGAGCTTGATGTGGCCCACGTCGGGATGGCGGACCTCGGTCTCAATCGAGAGCACCATGCCCGCCTCCAGTCTGCGCGTCCCCCCCTCCGCGACCGCCGGCGGCTCGTGGCTCACCATGCCAAGACCGTGCACCAGCAGACGGCCGTACTCCGCGGCGGGGCCGGTCTTGACCGCGTCCGTGCCGGTGCGCCACACGTCCCCGCACGCGACGCCCGGCCCCACCGCCGCCCGCACCCGCGCCTGCGCGGCGAGGCAGATCTCGAACAGCGCCGCGGCCTCCGCCGGCGGCGCGCCGACGGAGCCCATGCGGGCGACGTCGGCGACGTACTCATCCAGCTCCGCCCCCACGTCGAGGTGCATCGGCCGTCCGCGCCCCCATTGCTCGGACGACGGGGCGCGGAGCAGCCCCGGGCCCACGTTGATGAGCGAGTAGAGAAACCCGGCGCCGCGCTCCCCGACGTGCCGCTGGATCTTCGCGGAGATCTCGCGCGTCGTATCGGAGGCGGTGCTCTCGTGAAAGGCGCGCCGGATGACCTCCGCGGTGAGGCGGTGGACGTCGCGCAGGCGCTCGAGCTCGCGCGGCTGCTTGATCGCCCGCAGCTCCCCGAGCAGCGGCGCGGCGTTGACGAACGTCGCCTCGGGCAGCTCGCGGCGGAGGGCGTCGTAGGCGTCGGCGGGGAGGAACGAGGACTCGATCGCGATGGTGGCCGCTCCGCGGCCGCCCGCGCGCAGTGCGCGGGCGGCCACGGCCGCCGCGTCCTCCGACATGCTCGGCCCCCGCGGCACCCAATGCCGGTCGGCGATCCAGAACGGCCCGAATGCGTCGATGTAGTGCTGCTCGTCGAGAATCTGATCGCGCCGGCCCACGTAGAACGCGGACCGCAACCGGGCCACCGGCACGGCGACGAACGACAGGTACTGCCCGCCGCCGAACCGCGACGCGCGCGCGAAAAAGTGCAGGTAGTACCCGCCGGTCAGGTACCGCACGTTGTGGCGGGTACTGGCCAGCACCACGTCGACGTTCTGCTCGCGCGCAAGACGGGCCAGCCGCTCCGTATCAAAGGGCGGCGCGAAGTTCACGCGTCGTCGTTCGCGCGGGGCCGGGGGAGGTCCTGGTCGCACGCCCCGCAGCACCTCGCGCGAACATACGATCGGTACGCGAATTATCCGAATTTTTCGCCTTTTTTGATGGTTAGGGCGGGGGGGCCGGGGGAAACGACTGAGATTAGGGGCTCATTAGGTATCGGGCCGCGCCGGGGAACGTATGCCGAGAAACAGCAGGGCGGAGAAAACGACGCGGCCACAACCAGACGATCCACGATCGGGGGGAGTGCACGTGGAGCGGAAACGGCAGTCCACGGACGTCTTGCAGACCGACCGGGTGGCGCCGGCGCACCTCGCAGGCGCCCGGGCCACCGGCGCGATGGACGCGAACATCATCATCGGCAACGCCCCAGACCCGGTATTCGTCTCCGACCTCGAAGGCCGTATTCTCCAAACGAACGACGCGGTGTCCCAGCTCCTCGGGTTCCGCCGGGACGAAGTGATCGAACAGTCGCTCTCCCGGTTCATCTCGCCCGAGGAAACGCGCGAGTTCCTCGCGGCGCTGCGCGAGGTCGTCGAGCGCGGCGTCACGCGCAACGTCCGCCTCAATCCGAAGAGCGCCACGGGGGAGATCATTCCGACCGCACTCAACGCCTCGGCCCTCCGCGATTCCGACGGCAAAGCAATCGGCGCGATCGGCATCCTCCGCGACATGCGCGAGATCGGCAAAGCCCGCGCCTACGCGGAGGCCCTCATCAAAAACGCGCCGGACCCGGTGTTCGTCTCCGACCTCGAAGGCAAGATCATCGAATCCAACGACGCGGTGTCCCAGCTCCTCGGGTTCCGCCGGGACGAAGTGATCGAGCAGTCGCTCTCCCGGTTCATCTCGCCCGAAGAAACCCGTGAGTTCCTCGCGGCGCTGCGCGAGGTCGTCGAGCGCGGCGTGATCCGCAACGTCCGCCTCAACCCGAAGAGCGCGACGGGCGAGGGCATTCCGACGACGCTCAACGCCTCGGCCCTCCGCGACTCCGACGGCAAGGCGATCGGCGCGATCGGCATCCTCCGCGACATGCGCGAGCTCGACAAGGCGCGCGCCTACGCGGAGAGCCTGATCAAGAACGCGCCGGACCCGGTGTTCGTCTCCGACCTCGAAGGCAAGATCTTGGAGTCGAACGACGCGGTCTCGCAACTCCTCGGGTTCCGCCGGGACGAAGTGATCGAACAGTCGCTCTCCCGGTTTATCTCGCCGGAGGAAACCCGCGAGTTCCTCGCGGCGCTGCGCGAGGTCGTCGAGCGCGGCGTGATCCGCAACGTCCGCCTCAACCCGCGGTCCGCCACCGGCGAGGTCATCCCCACGACGCTCAACGCGTCCGCGCTGCGCGACTCGGACGGCAAAGCGATCGGCGCGATCGGCATCCTCCGCGACATGCGCGAGCTCGACAAGGCGCGCGCCTACGCGGAGGCCCTCATCAAAAACGCGCCGGACCCGGTGTTCGTCTCCGACCTCGAAGGCAAGATCCTGCACACCAACGACGCGGTGTCGGAAGTGCTCGGGTTCCGCCGCGACGAGGTGATCGAGCAGTCGCTCTCCCGGTTCATCTCGCCCCAGGAAACGCGCGAGTTCCTCGCGGCGGTCCGCGAGGTCGTCGAGCGCGGCGTGACCCGAAACGTCCGCCTCAACCCGCGCGCCGCCACCGGCGAGGTCATCCCAACCGGCCTCAACGCATCCGCCCTTCGTGACTCCGACGGCAAGGTGATCGGCGTCATCGGGATTCTCCGCGACATGCGCGCCTACGAGCGCGTCGTCCGCGACCTCGAAAAGTCGAAGCTCGAGCTTCAGGAGAAAATCCTCGAGCTCGAAAAGTTCGAAGAGGTCGTCGTCGGCCGCGAGATCAAGATGATCGCCCTCGAAAAAGAGGTGGAGCGGTGGCAGAGCGAAGTGGAGCGGCTGCGGGGCGAGACGCAGCAGTAGGCGTGGACATCCGCCCGGCGGGCAACGGCACGGCCGCCCCGCAGGCGCCGCCGGCGGCGGAGCACGCGCGTCTCCTCGAGCGGATCGCCGACCTCGAAGGGCGGCTGCGCCAGCGCGACGAGCAGCGCCGCGCAATGCTGCACATCATGGCCGACCTCCACGACGTGAACCGCCGGCTGGGCGACCAGCGCAAAGCGATGCTGCACATCCTGGTCGACTACGAGCAGGACCGCCGCCGCCTCGCCCAACAGACCGAGCGGCTCGACAACTCGCGGCGCGCGCTGCTGCACATCCTCCAGGACTCGCATCGCTCCAACCTGCGTCTCGAGCAGGCCCGGCGCGCGATGATCCACATCATGGGCGACCTGCACGAAATGACGATGGAAATGCAGCGCCGCGAGCAGGATCTGCGCGACAAGCAAGAGCAGCTCGTGCAGGCCGGCAAGCTCGCCACGCTCGGCGAGCTCACCACCGGGATCGCCCACGAGCTCAACAACCCGCTTAACAACATCGGCCTGTTCATCGGCAACGTGATCGACCAGATCCGGCTCGGCGGGGTCGATCGAGATCTCGACCTCGGGCACGTGGTGCACGACCTCGACCGCGCGACGGTACAGGTCCGCAAGGCGACCGAGATCATCTCCCACCTGCGCACGTTCGGACGCACGGCGCCGGTGAGCCGCGAGGCGGTTTCGGTGAACGAGGTCATCATGCACGCGCTGTCGCTGATGCAGGAGCAGCTGCGCCTGCGCGACATCGAGGTTGTGCTCGATCTCGCGCCGGAGGCCCCGATCGTCGCGGCGAGCCCGATCCAGCTCGAGCAGGTCTTCATCAATCTGCTCACCAACGCCCGCGACGCCCTCGCGGACCTCCCCGCCGCGGCGGCCCCGCGGCGGATCGAGATCCGCAGCAGCCTGCGGCCCGGATGGGCCGACGTGCTGGTGCGGGACACGGGGCCCGGGATTCCGCCCGGCCTCGAACGGCGGATCTTCGACCCGTTCTTCACGACCAAAGGGGTGGGGAAGGGGACCGGACTCGGGCTCGCGATCACCTACGGCATCCTGAAGGACCACGGAGGCTCGATTACGCTCGTCCGGCGGCCGGCGCCGGGCGCGGCCTTCCTCGTGCAGCTGCCGCAGATCCAGGAATCCGTGCTCGAGCCCTCGTTCACATGATGCCGCCCCGCGTCCTCGTCGTCGACGACGATCCCGCGCTGCTCGAGGCGCTGCCCGAGACGATTCGCCTGCGCATGCCCGGCACCGCGGTGGAGATCTGCGCCTCGGCCGTGCCGGCGATCGAGCAGATCGCGGCGATCGATTACGACGCGATCGTGAGCGACATCAAGATGCCCGGCATGGACGGCCTGACGCTGCTGGCCCGGGTGCGTGTCCTCCGTCCGGACACGCCCGTCCTCCTGATCACCGGCCACGGCGAGCACGACCTCGCGATTCGGTCGCTCCGGGCCGGGGCCTACGACTACGTGCAGAAGCCCATCGACCGGGAGTACTTCGTCGCCTCCCTCGGCCGCGCCGTCCAGGTGCGGCAGCTGCGGCGGCAGATCAGCGATCAGCAGCGCGCGCTGGCGAGCCACGCCGGCCGCCTCGAGGAGACCGTCCAGGAGCGCACGACGGAGCTGCGGCAGACGATCGAGCAGCTGCGGGCGTTGACCGACGTCGCCGCGGCCATCCACGGTGCGCGCGGCGTCGACGAAGTGTTGAAGTCGGTCGTCGACGCGGCCTGCCGCGTGTCGGGCGCGAGCATGGCCGTGGCGGGCTTCTACCGCAGCGACGGTCAGGCCGCGACGCTGGCCGACCCGGCTCGGTGGGCGACCGCGATCGCGCCCGAGAGCGTCGGCCTCCGTATCCCGCGGGAAGACGTCGTCGGGATCTTCGCCGCGATCTGCGGCACCGAGCACAGTCCCGCCGACCTGCCGGACACGACCTTTGCGCCGCTCGCCCGGGCCTCGGCGAACGGCGACGGACCCTGGTCCTCCTTCTTTGCGCTCCCCGTCCGCGGAAGGCTCGGCCAGCCGCTCGGCGCGATGGTGCTGGCACGGCCCGCCGGCCGGGTGTTCACCCCCGAAGTGCGCGTGCAGATCGAGGCGCTCACGCTGCAGGCCGCAGTGGCGCTCGAGAACACGCTGCTGTACGAGCGGGCGCGCGGCACCGCCGAGACGTTGCAGCGCAGCCTGCTGCCGGAGCGTCTGCCCGAGATTCCAGGGGTGGTTCTCTCGGCTCGGTATCTACCGGGCAACCACGAAGCGGTCGGCGGCGACTGGTACGACGTCCTGACCCTGCCGAACGGACACATCGGCCTCGTGATCGGCGACGTCGCCGGGCGCGGCGTGTGGGCGGCGGCCGTCATGGGTCAGCTGCGCAACGCGCTCCGGGCCTACGCGCTCGAGGGCAACACGCCCGCCCTGATCGCGGAGCGCCTGACGCGGCTCGTGGACGACCGGACGATGGCGACGTTCGTGTACCTGATGGTCGATCCGGAGACCCGGGCGGTCCGGTATCTAAACCTCGGCCATCTGCCGCCCCTCATCGCCGGGCCGGAGGGCGTCACGCGCCTCGGCGGCGGCGCGCCGCCGCTCGGCGTGCGCGGCATCGCGTACCAGGAGGACACCGCGACCCTTGCGCCGGGCTCGACCATCATGGTGTACACCGACGGGCTCCTCGAAGTGCGGGGCCAGAGCATCGACGAGGGGTTCGCGCGTGTGACGGAAGTCCTGCGCCGGTGCGGCGACGCGCCCGTCGACGACCTCGTCGAGCGCGTGCTCGCGTCGGCGCTCGCCGGACGGACGGCCGAGGACGACGTGGCGCTGGTCGCGCTGCGGCTCGCGCCGCTCAGCCCGGAGCGTCTGGACATCCGGCTGCCGGCGGTGCCGGGATCGCTCGCCCAGATGCGGCAGACGCTACGGCGCTGGCTCAAGTCGGCCGACGTGGGGCCGGAGGAAGCGTACGACGTCGTGACGGCGATCAACGAAGCCTGCGCGAACTCGATCGAGCACGCGTACGGCCCGACCGACGGATTGTTCGAGTGCGACGTGGCCCTGGCCAACGGCGTGCTGACCGCCACGGTCCGGGACATCGGCCGATGGCGCTCGGCCCGCGGACAATACCGAGGCCACGGACTGAAGCTGATGGAGGCCCTCATGGGAGAAGTCCAGGTAATACCTGGCCCGACCGGGACCGCGGTGCAGATGCGCAAGCGGATCGCCCACCCAGCAGGAGGTCCAGAAGCGGCCGGAGGTCCCGCGCCAGACGGGGCCGGACGCGCCGCGCCGGACGGCGGATGGGTCCGCGTATGACGACGGCCGTGGACGTGCGCATGACGGAAGAGGCGGGCATTCCGATCGCGGCGCTTGAAGGCGCGATCGATCTCGCGAACGCCGCGGAGGTGCGCAGCCAGATCTTCGGAATGGTTTCCAACACCGCGCCCGGCCTCGTCCTGGACCTGAGCGGAGTGACCTACCTCGACAGCCGCGGCGTGCAGCTCATTCTCGAGCTCGCCGAACGCCTCAAAATGCGGCATCTCAAGTTCCGCGTCGCGATGCCGGAAAAGTCCATGATTCGCCGGATTTTGCTGCTGACCCATGTGGACGCGGTGGTGCCGCTCGACACGAGCGTCGCTCAAGCGTTGACGATGATGCGGGAGGGCACGTAGCGGTCAGCGCGACCCGCCGGGCGCCACGGCGACCGCGTCGCCGCCGGCGGCCTTGACCTCGTACATCGACCGGTCCGCCGCGCGCAGCAGGACTTCGATCGTCCGCCCGTCCTCGGGAAAGCTCGCGACCCCGAGGCTCACGGTCATGAGCGTTCGCGCCCCGTCACCTTCGTGCGCCGGCGGGTCTCCGTCCACCGCGGCCCCGTCCACGTCGTCGCGCCCGATCGCGCGGCGGATCCGCTCCGCCACCGCCGCCGCTTCCGCCTTGGTCGTCTGCGGCAGCAGCGCCACGAACTCGTCGCCGCCGTAGCGCGCGACGACGTCGATATACGCACGGTGCGCCTGCGTGAGCACGCGCGCCACCTGCCGCAGCGCGTCGTCCCCGCGCAGGTGCCCGTGCGTATCGTTATAGAGCTTGAACCGGTCGACTTCCACCATGATCACCGAGAGCGGGGCCCCGTACCGGCCCGCCCGCGCCAGCTCGCGCTCGAACGCGTCCCAGAGCATCCGCCGGTTCGCCAGGCCGGTAAGACCGTCGGTGGTGGCGAGCGCGCGGGCCTCTTCATAGTTGCGCGCGTTTTCGATGGCGAGCGCGGCATAGCCGGCGAGCGTCGTCAGGAGCTCGAGATCGGCCGAGGACAGAACGGGTTCGATGCTCTCGACCGTGATCACCCCGGCCACCGCGCCCCGGCCGCTGATCGGCGCGGCCGCGAGCTGCGTGACCATGGGGTGGTAGGCGACGTAGTCCGGATCGTGGCGGACGTCGAGCACGAGCGCGGGCTGCCCGGTTCGCGCGACGCGGCCCACGACGCCCCCAGTGACCGGGATCCGGTCGGGCGGGCCGGAATGGCCGCGGTCCGCGACCAGGCGCAGGGTGTCCCCCTCGACGAGGCGCAGCGACACGCGAGGATAGCCGAGCGAGGAATGCAGCTCGTCGACGAGCGCGCTGAAGACCTCGTCCGTCGCCAGCGACGTCGCGACGCGCACGAAGGCCCGGTTGAGGAGCGCCAGCTGGTGCGCGCGGCGCTGCGAGTCGCGCAGCAGCTCGGCGTTCCGTGTCTGCAGCTGCTCCGCTCGGGCGAGGTTCTGCTGCGATTCCCGGTACAGCCGCAGGTAGTTGACGACGAACGCGGCCTCGGCCGCCAGCATCGCGACCTCGCGCTCCTGCGCCGGAATGAAGTAGTCCGCGATCGGGTGCACCATGCCGAGCACGCCGACGAGATCGCGGCCGGCGACGAGCGGCGCCAGCATGACACTGCGCGGGTGCTCGCCCGGCGCCGGCCCCTCGGGCGCGTTGCGGGTGTAGTCGGCGATTCGGCTGAGCCGCACCGACGCGTCGGGGCGGGGCCCCCACAGCTCTCGGGTCACGGTATCCGCGAGACGCTGGGCATCCGCGCGGTCGAGTCCCCGCGACACCGCCACCTCGAACGGCTCGTCCCCGCTCCGCAGCGCGACCCACAGCCCCGCCGGGGTGGCGATGCGATCCAGCAGACCGGCCAACCGCTGCAGCAGGTGATCCAGGTCGACGGCCTGCACGAGATCAGTCACGGCCGAGTACAGATGGAAAAGCTGCCGGTTGCTTTGGCGGTGGGCGTCGTAGATCAGGAAAACCACCCCCGCCATGATGGGGAGGAGCAGCACGTATTCGAAATCCGGCGGAACCGTCGGCGCGTCGAGGGCGATCAGAGCGACCAGGAGGCCGAAGCACCCGAGCGCGGTCGTCGCGGCGAATCGAACGGAGGCATTCCCGACCAGCACGGTCCACACCGACAGCGCGCGCCGCGTCGCCGAGTAGAAACTCACGATGACGTGGGTCGCCAGCGCGTAGACCGCGACGCACGCGAGCGCCGCCGGGACCACGCGCGCCGGGGCGAGCGGGTGCGCCGCATCGAGCGGGAGCCGGCCGGACGCGACGAGCGACCAGGCGCCTCCGGCCAGGACGAGCGCGACCGCGCGCTGACTCCCGTTGAAGACGAGCGTCGGGAGCGGCCGCCGGCGCCGGACATGAACGGCGATCTGGCCGAGAGCCCCGCACACAGCGGCGTAGCCGGGACCGATCACCAGAATGGCCGGCAGCGTGGCGACGGCGCCGAACGACACCGATCCGGCGTACGGCAGGCTGAGGTTGCCGGACTCCGCGGCAAGGCACAGCAGCGCGAACGCCGCGAACAGCAGGGGGGGTGGGACGGGCTCCGCCCGCACCGCGGCGGCCGTAAGCAGCAGGCCGGCGGCGAGCGCCCCCCAGCGGGTGGCGTGGTACACCGGCATTCGGTTCATCGAGCGTTCATGCCGACGCCCGGTCCAGCGTTTGCCATGACGTCCCCCTGGCGCGGCCGCTGGCTGTAAAGGCAGATTTATTACATCAGAATGCCCCAGAATCTACTCCGTCAGACCCAGGGGCCGCGAAAACCTCGGTCCCGACCGGCTGCCGCAGCCGCCAATAGAAGGTCGTGATGCCGGCGAGCACGGTGACGATGCCGGCCAGCCGCGGCCATGTCATCGGGTCGGCCAGCAGGGCGACGCTGAGGATCACCGTCACGACGGGCTCGAGCATGCCGAGCATCGCCGTGCGGGTCGCAGCGAGCGTCCGCAGCGCGATCAGCACGAGAAACGAGGCGATGGACGCGGCGAACGTCGACGCGACGATCGCGGCCAGCGCCGGCGGCGGCAGCGGCGCCAGGCGCTCGCGCGTCACGGCCACCGCGATCCAGTAGACGGCCGCCGAGCTCACCTGGACCACGGCGAGTATCATGATCGGCGGCACGTCACGCACGACGCGCCGCTGGACGACGAGATAGAATGCCGAGGCGAGCGTGGCCGCGCCGAGGACGACAAACCCGAAGGCGTGCCCCGCGTGCGGCGTCGCGCCGCCGACCAGGATCGCCCCCGCGACAATCACGCCGAGGATGAGGAGATCCCGCCGGGCGAGCTGCTCGCCGAGCGCGAGCCGCTCCATCCATGCCACGTGGACCGGCGAGGTGTTGACGATCACCGACGCGGTCGACGCCGGCAAGAGCGACAGGGCGAAGAAGTACGAGTACACCTGCGCCGGGACGAACGTCGTGCCCAAGACGACGAGCGCACCCAACATGCGGCGCTCCACGGCCGCCACCTGTCGGAACGCCAGCGCCGCGCTCCAGAACAGCGCCGCCGCGATGCTGACACGCCACGTCATCAGGACGAGCGGCGTCACGCCGTAGCCGTAGGCGATCTTCGCCAGGATCGGCGAGACCCCGTAGAGGCAGGCGGAGATCAGGATAAGGATCGCGGCCACGGCTCCGCTCCCGCCGCCCTAGGATATGTTGACGATATATATCGTCTGGATATACACTTGTGGCAGGCGGAGGTGGGCGGACATGGCCAAGACCCTGATTGACATCGATGACGGGCTCCTCGATGAAGCGCGCCGCCTCGCAAACGTCCGCACGAAGCGTGATGCCGTTCACGCGGCGCTGCACGAGTTTGTTCGGCGCCGGCGCGTCGAGCGCCTCGTCGCCGCGGCCGGCAAGAGTTCGATGCGCTGGACGCCGGCGGACGTGCGGCGAATGCGGGCGGGGTGGTAGGACCCAGGTGCTCCGTCTGATCGACTCCACCGTCTGGATCGCGTATCTTCGCCCGAGACCCGACGCTCCACTTGTGGCGGCCGTACGGCGGGCACTCGAGAACGACGAAGGCGCGATCGCCGCCCCCGTCGTCGCCGAAGTGCTGGCGGGCATCCGCGACCCATCGGAGCACGTCATCCGGGAAGCCGACTTCAAAGCGCTCCCGCATGTTGCGGTGGACGGCGACGTGGGATACACGGCAGCCCGTATCGGCCGTGCGCTCAACGCCGCCGGCAGACGCGGCAACACGATCGACCTGCTCTTGGCCGCCGGGGCGATTCACGCCGGCGCGGAACTCTGGTCGCTTCCGGAGCGCCGCTACGAGGAGATCCGCAGGATCCTCATGACACCCGACCTTCGAAGGATCGGAGCGCTGCACATCCGCTGGCTTGCCTGACCGCCCACGGCCCCGATCCAGACGTGTTAATGTGGGGGTGATTTCACCGATGGCTCCGCTCGGTTTCCCAATGAGAGTCCCGCATCTGCATCCGGTCCTGCTGGGCGCCTTGATCGTATGGTCGCTGATTTGGAAGGGCTTCGCCCTGTGGAGAGCCGCCCGGGCGGGGCAGGCCGCATGGTTTGTCGTGCTGCTCTTCGTGAATACCGCCGGGCTTCTGGACATCGCCTACCTGCTGTTCTTCGCGCCTCGCCCACATCCGTCCGCGGGTGAGGGGAGATAGGGGACGGAGTACGGTAGCCCGCCCGGTCCACGGGCGCGGCGGCCGTTTACCCGCGACGGGGGCCGGGATCGTCCAGTCGCGCCGCGCGCTCTCGTGGGTCGCACCCCGCCGTGATGACGACGGGACGGACGTACACGTCGTTCGTTACCACACGGGGGCCGCACGTGCGGGAGATCCGCTCCAGAATCGCCACGGCCAGTTCAGGCCACGGCTTATGAAAACTGAACGGATGCGGCATATTCGGATCCTGTATGCCTTTGACCCAAATCGTCGCGCTCATGCCTTCGTGGCCGCGCGCCGCGTCGACGACCTCGGCGTCCCAGTCGTGTCCCTGTTTGGCCCGGTAGCTGACGACGTACCCCGGGAGCGATTCCAGCGCCGTCCGCAGTTCGTTGGGGGACGGCCACCGGCTCTGCCGGTAGTCGGGAGGCGCGTCCACGCCCTCCGCGTTGAGCCAATCCAGCACCGGGGCATCGAACACGAACGACAAAACCATGACTCCCATCGACCACCTCGAACCGATGCCTGGCCGCGGCCGCCGCAACTGACCTTCTGGCCAGGAACCTTCTAATCATGTATTTTCCAGCGTTCTACCGATTGCAGTCATTTGACCCGCGCGTAGCAAAGGCAGTCTCTCGGCGCGGCGCCAACATTGGGGTGCGTCGTCCAACGACGCAGGACACCTTCCCGCTGGAAGCGGGCCTTCTCCAAGACCCTCGCGCTCGGCTGATTCTCAACATCACAGACGGCCCAGACGCGGAAGACTCCGGGCTGGCCGAGTAACCACGCCGCGACCGCTTCGACCGCCTCGGTCATGTACCCATGGTTCCAATATGCCTTGCCGAGTACATAGCCAAGCTCGACGCCATGACCAGCCGCGCGTGCCTCCAGCATGCCGATGGGGGAATCCTCACCCGGCAGCGTCAGCACCCACGCCACGCGCTCTCCTGATTCACGCATCGCCTGACCGCGGCGGAGGAACTCATGCACCTCTTCCACGGTCTGGTCCGCACGCCAGGTGAGGTACCGGACGACGTCCGGATCGTGTGCCCACCGCTCGAAGATCGCCGGCGCATCGCCCAGCGTTGGCGTGCGCAGTACAAGCCGCGCGGTCCGGATGCGGTGAGGAAAAGACAAGATCATCGACCAGCGTCCGTGGACGACTCCCAGTCGATTGGAGTGGTCGCGGTCACGGTAGTCGACCGATGATCAGACACAGGCCGATGAGAATTAGAGCGAGAAAACCGCAACCCGAGCCAGACCCTGTTTTGCCTTGGCGCTTCTCAGCATCGGCCAGCTGCTGCTCGCGATTTTTCTGCTCCGCGTACACCCGCCACGGTTGCATCCGCCTGTGCCTCCACTAGGACCGCGCGTGAAGCCCGCGGGAGGCCGACGGAGCTCGGCGTCTACCTCCGCTTCGCGCCTCGTGCGCGCGGCGCTGTTCGGCGGCCCTTCACCACCGGCGTACGCCGGCGGCTCTTTGCGCTCGGCGTGCGGCGACCTTTCGCACTCGACGTGCGCCGGCGGCCTTTCGCCGCGGTGGTCGCTCGGCCGTGCTTCGTCGGCGACGGTCCGGGCCCCCCGAGTCCGGCCGGCAGACTCGGCGGGTTCGGCCCCACCGCGCCGTCGGTCGGTGCGGGAACCGACTTTCCGTGATTGGCGACCAGGTTAGGCAGAAGCTTGGCGTTGGGGCCCTCCCAGGGCGCGGGGGGTACCGGCCGCGGTCTGGGACTGGGGGCAGGCGGCTGCACGATCGCGCTGCCACGTCCTGGCGGCGCCGGCCGGTTGAGGGCCGCATCGACCCGGCCGGCCAGCGATCGAGCGGTATCTACCCGCGGCACCCCGAAGGCCGGCAGCCGGAACAAATCGATTACGGTCTTGAGGATACACGCGTGTGAGTGCCAGTTCGGCTCGATTCCCTGCTTGACTTGCCCGCCAAACATCACCAATGGAATCCGCGAGCCGCCGAGCACCTGAAAGCCGTTTGGGTGCAGGGCGTCCGCCACGGTCTCCGCATTTGGGGTGGCGACATGATCGGCATAGCCGCCCCAGTCGTCCCAGGTCAACATGAAGATGGTGTCGCGCCAGCCACCCGCCTGCACGACGGCGTCCACCCGCTGCCACGTCAAATCCTGCCCCTTCTGGACGTACGCGGGATCCGGCTTCTGCTTGCTCGGCGCGTGTTCATCGTACCCGGATGGACTCCAAACGAAGCAGAAATCGGGCAGGGTGCCGGCGTTCGCCATTTTGGTGAACCCGTCGGACGCAGGGTCGCGCGAGGTGTAGATGTGCGCCTGACTCGCCGGATCACTCAGCTCCGCGTAGAACTGGGTCGGATACCGATCCGCGCCGGTGAACGCGCCCCAACTGATCCCCGCGCGCTCCACGTGCTTGAAGATGGTCGGCAGATCCCAGACCGGCGTGGGTTTCTGGAACGGGTTGCGCAACGTCGGCGTCTGTCCGCCCACGGCGAGCATGTGTCCGGGAGTCGAGTTCGTCCCCATTCCAAAATGATGGTCGCAGAACGTGAATTGCTTCGCGAGCCAGCTGTAATACGGGATCACGCGGTCGCTATCGATCTGGACGGTGGCCGCGGAGTAGTCGCCGATCTTGTAGTGCACCCACGCGCTGCGGTTGTGCTCGGGATCAGGGAGGGGTGGCGCCGCGAGGAGGTTGCCGTTGTTCTGAACCTCGGCGCCCCACGCGGCAAGGGAGGGGAAGTAATAGTCGGTCGTTTTGTTCTCCTGCATGAGGACGACGACGCGTGTCATCGGCACACGCTCCTTACTGAATGACTTGACGGGGGCGACAAATGGACGGCGAACAACAAACAGAATGGGTAGATTTGACTATCGAATCAAGTTTCGCTGCACAATATTCGAGGAGGCCGGCCCGGTTCCTGGTGCGGGGCGCTACACGATCCCACGGCCGTCTCGAGGAATTCGGCTCCGCGTCCCCGACCGGAGGCGCCCCGTCGAACAGCCCGTCACCCGCGCCGACAAGCCCGTCGAACCCAAGCCATCGGTCCCAAGAGAGAGGACTCCCAAGCCGTTCTGGGGCGCTCTAAACCCGTCAAAACGGGCGTACGTCCCTCCAAGGGAAAATAACCGGCTGTTTCACCGCCGTACCCGCGCCAACGCGGCCGCCGCCAGTTCGGTCTGTCCGCCCGATTTCAAGGAGGCCGACGGAGGCCCGAACCGATTACATGTACGCCGAAAAAGTACCGGTTGTCTTGCCGAAATTCGAGGCAGAGTTCCCTTAGCCCACCAGCAGGGGGAGCCAGTCACCAGCTGGCCCCGGGGAGGAGCCGCATTATGAAGGCTCCCGCTAAGGCCTTGCCGTCAAGGGGATAATTGCCGTCTACATCACATAACGGATACTATACAGTCTAACATGCGGGAAACGCCTCCCGATCGTTGAGTTCGCGAGGAGCAGTTGGTCACGTGGAACGACTTCCCGGATAAGACCCAACACCGACGCATTGTACGTGTAATCACCCACGCCGGGAAAGAACGCCATGAGATAGAGATGCCAGGGTTGGAGGCGATGGAGCCACCACAAGAGCGGGATCCCGAACAGAACGCACGCGCGAAAAAGATCCATGCTGGCGGCAAGGATCCGACGGTCGAGGCGATCCACGTACACGCCCACGATCGGCGCCAGAAGCACACCAGGCACGGTGGACGCCATGAGGACGAGCGCCACGGAGAGATTCGAGTGAGTAATTTGCAATGCCAGCCAGCCATTCGCGATGTACTGCATTCCGGTGCCCGTCATCGAGACGATGTGGCCCGCGAAATACAACGCGTATGGGCCGCAAGCCAAAGATCGCGAGGCGCTCGCGGACGAGGTGGCGCCCCGGTCCTGGTTCGGCGGCTGGCGGCGAGGAGCTGGAACCTGCCGGAACCGGTCTCAAGGGCATAGCCGTGCCGCCTTATTCGTGCTCGAGCAGTGGCGGAATCTCGAGCAGATCGCGAACGCGGTGAGTCGGTCGAATGGTCTCCTCTGCCGCGCCGTTGGACGGATTCGGCTCCACATCGACCAAGATCGAACGCATGCCAACCCTCAAGGCGCCCAAGATGTCGGTGCTGAGGGTGTCGCCGATCAT
Source organism: bacterium (assembly GCA_035934535.1). Classification (GTDB taxonomy): domain Bacteria; phylum Sysuimicrobiota; class Sysuimicrobiia; order Sysuimicrobiales; family Segetimicrobiaceae; genus DASSJF01. The sequence goes on along the minus strand of DASYXS010000094.1, from coordinate 1,946 downwards.
GATGACGTCGTCCGGTGTAAGGCCCCATGCCTCTAGCACATGCAGGAAGATCGACGGATGCGGCTTGACCCGGCCGAAACCGGCGGAGGAAACGAGCGGCGCGAAGTAGTCGTGGATGCCGGCGGTCACCACGACATCAGTGACGATCCAGTGACTGGACCAGTTGCTGATCAGCCCGATCCGCATGTCGCGGCCGCGCAGCGTCTCGAGTAGCTCGCAGGCGCCTGGATAGAGAAGCCTGGCGCGATCCGTGTCGAACAGCAATCGCTCCGCGCGGTCGAGAATCCCGTCGTTTACGATCAAGCCTGCCTCGCGCAGACCGGTCGCGATCGTGTCGCGCGCCCGCCGCTCGACCAGATCCTGCTGCGTCAGATCGCCGTGCTCGTGCCGCAATGCCAGCAACCGCTCGGCCAGCGCCCCGGGAGCGCGGTACCCGAGTTCCTCCGCTGCAAGCCGTGCGATCGCCGCGCACTGCTGCCGCTCGCGGTCGAGTTCCGGGATGGGATTTTGGTACACGAGCGTGCCGCCCAAATCGAAAATGACGCCCCGCACAGGGCGCGAGCTGGACCGTGCGCCGCCCTCCAGGGACCCCATTACGGATTCTTTAGGGACGGACCTTGAAAACCTGCATTGTCCACCTCACTCTGCGGAATTGAGGCAGCGCGCGAGTGATCCCCGTCTGCCGAACCCCGTTCGGCGCGGAAAATTGAAGACTCTCATGAAAGTGCGTGTCAAGTGTGAGACGTTAGCTCCCGAACCATCAAGACTTCCCGAAGAGACGAGTTTGACGGCAAAACTTTGGTCTGATCAGTTGCCACGAAACCCTGGCGAGCGTAGAGTGAACGCGCTGGTTCATTGGTCTCCGTAACCCACAACTCGAGACGCCGAGCATGCCGCCCGCGGGCCCATTCGGCAACAGCTTCCACCAAGGCCGCGCCGACACCGGATCGGCGGCGGGTTGGGTCGACCCACATCGACACCAGCCTCACCGAGTCGGGATGATGTTCCTGCACGAATGCCCCGGCCATGCCGTACCACTGCCCGCAATCGTCGGCGATCAAGATCGTGTCAGTCTCGGAGGTCGCAGTCTCTCGTGCGAACGCGGTCCACTGTTCCTCCGTGCGTTTCTGGGCCTCCGCAAGCGTTTGGCCGAACGCTGCTGGCGCGTCAGCCAGCGCCCTCAACCGAAGTGCGCGTAGACGAGCGGCGTCGTCAACACGGATGCGCCGGATCTCCATGCTCGCACTAGGACCCCGCAGTCATTCTCCAGAATCCAACGCCGGTGGCAAATCGTAGCGCCACCCCGGCCGCCATACCCACGGAGCAGAAAGAACCTCCGATAGTGCGCGACCGCCGAGCAGATGCTCCAAAGCAAACCAGGTGCCGCGGTGCCCGATGATCAAGACGCGCTCCGGTAGTGGGCCGAACCGGAGCGCGGTCACGAAGTCGCCGACTCGTCGAACGACGTCTAAGTAGCTTTCGCCGGCCGGAAACGGGATCTCGCCGTGCTCGTTTCGAGCCACCTCTACCTGCGCCGCCGTGCGTCCGGTCCAGGCACCGTAGTCGCATTCCCGTAACCGCGCATCGCGGATGACCGGCATCGGCGGGTCGGGGAACGCCAGACAGGCGGTGGCATACGAGCGTTGAAGGTCTGAACAGAACACGGCCGCCGGCAGATTCTGCCGGTAGCGATCGCCGAGGTCCCGCGCCTGTTGCCGTCCTCGCGGCGACAGCGGCGCATCACGGTGTCCCGAGGCGAGCCCGTAGTGGTTATCGACAGACTCCCCGTGTACTTCGAACAGGATGGTGCTGTGGCTTGGTGGCCGATCGATTCGAGGTCCAGACGCCCAATCCATGGACAGATCTTCGACGAAATCAGCGACGCACGCCAATCCCGATCACTGCCGAACCATCAACTTCGCGCCTACCTTCGGCTCGCAGTCTCT
>DASYXS010000087.1:0-5397 GCA_035934535.1 bacterium | reverse complement strand
GCTCACCGGATTCCTGTCCGGCGAAGCGCCCCTGCATCAGGTCCTCGTGCCGACGTTCGTCGAGAACCTGTGGTTCCTTCCGGCAGGAAGGGTCCCGTCCAACCCGTCGGAGCTTCTCGGCAACCCGCAGTTGCGCGAGATGCTGATGCAGCAGCTGCCGGGCGTCGACACGATCATCATCGATGCGCCGCCCGTGTTGCCGGTGACGGACGCGGCGATAATGGCGCCGTTTGTCAACGCGGTGCTGCTGGTGTGCAACGTGGGTACGACGCCGCGGAGCGCCGCGGCCCGGGCGCGTCAGCAGCTCGAGGCGGTGGGCGGTGAAGTCCTCGGTGTGGTGGCGACCGGGCTTCCGATCGGCGGCGTCGCCGCCGCGTACGACAGCTACTACGCCGATTACTTCGGGTCGGCGCCGTTCCCGGCGTGGCAGGTCCCGTGGGTCGAGACCGATCCGTCGAAGATGCTTGCGGGGCCGACGGTCGATGCTCGGTACACGCTGCCGCCGGGCTCGGTCGAGGGGAAGATCGTCGACACCGGCGGCGCCGGTACGGGCGGGCCCGACGCGCGGGGCAGCCGTCCCGGCGGCTAACGCCCGCCTTGCGCCCGCTCGTCCGACAGGGATTCTGGGCGGTAGTGGATCAGGGCTTATTCGCCGTTTCCAATTTTCTCGTCAACGTGATGCTGGCGCGCTGGCTCGCCCCCGAGGATTACGGGGCCTTTACCGTCGCGTACGCGGCGCTGTTGCTGTTGGGCACCGCGCACACCGCGCTGCTCACCGAGCCGATGCTGGTGTTTGGCCCGAGCCGGTACCGCGACACGCGCGTCCCGTACCTCCGTGCGCTGGTCGAGGGTCACTGGATGCTCACGGCGATCGGGAGCCTTCTGCTGATCGCCGCGGGGGGCATCGCGTGGGGAAGCGGCGGCGCTGCCCTCGCCCGGGCGCTCATCGGGCTCGGCGTCGTGTCGCCGCTGCTGCTCCTTCCCTGGCTGTTGCGCCGGGCATGCTACGTCCGGCTCCAGTCATGGCTGGCCGCCGTCGGCGGCGGGATCTATCTGGGCGCCGTCATCACAGGCTTGGCCGTCCTGGGTGCCACGGCGGCGTTATCAGTGCCGGCGGCGCTCGGAGTCATGGGCGCGGCCAGCCTGCTGGCTGGCGGCTGGCTCGCGTTCCGGCTGCACGTGGGATTTACGCCCGGGGCCCCGCGCGAGGTGCGGAGTGATGCGCTCCGCGAGCACTGGGAGTACGGGCGCTGGTCGATGGCGACCCTGGCCCTGTCGTGGATCCCCGCCAACATCTACTACTTCGTGCTGCCCGCCCACCGCGGGCTTGAGGCCAGCGGGGGGCTGAAGGCGCTTCTCAACCTGATCCTCCCGATCCAGCACGTCAATACCGCGCTGGCGGTGTTTCTCGTTCCGGTCTTCGTGAAGGCGCGCGGCACGGCGGAGTTCGCCAAACTCGTCCGTTACGCGCTGGCGGCGTTCGCCGCGGGATCCCTCGCCTACTGGGGGCTTATCGCGGTCTGCAGCGGGCCCGTTCAGGCGTGGCTGTATCGCGGCCGGTACAGCTGGGGAACGGAGGTCCTGTGGCCGCTTGCGATCTTCCTGCTCATGACAGTGGTCGTCAACGTGCTCGGCGGCGCCCTGCGCGCCGTGGAGCGTCCCGACCAGGTGTTTCGAGCCAATGTCCCGTCCACTCTGGTTGCGCTCACGGTCGGGGCGTGGGCCGCGAATCAGTGGGGCGTGGCCGGGGCGTCCATCGCGCTCGCGTTGGGCGCGGCCGTAAAAGCAGCGGGAATGTGGGGGTACTACCGGCGCCTCCGGCCGGCGTCACTTCGTCGCGAGGAGCGTCCTCTTGTTAGCGCCAGCCCTGCGGTCTAGCCGGCAACGCGAGGTGTCGGCGCTGCTCCTCGCGGTGTGCGGCGCCCTCGAGGACGCCGGAGTCCGGTGGTGCCTGCTGTGCGGTTACGAGACCTATCCCGACGACGTGGACCCCGACGACGTCGATCTGATCGTGTCGCCCGAGCAGTTCAGCCTGGTTCCTCGGGTTCTGGCGTCGATCCCCGGGGTGTGGATCGTGCAAGCCCGTCGCCACGAGGCGACATCCGTGCGGTACGAGATTCTTTCATTCACTGTCGAGGGAGAGTTCGTGCTCCTCGGTGTCGACGTTTCGTCGGAGATTCGCGACGTGGGCGTCGTGCTCATGGGCGCGGATGAGTTTCTCAGCGGGCGGCGGCGATTTCGCGAGGTGTTCTGGGTCCCGGAGCCCGCGCTGGAGTTCGCGTTCTATACGCTGAAGAAGCTCGGGAAGAGCCGGCATTACGGTGCCGCCGCCCTGCTCCCCGAGCACGAGCGAGTCTTGACACGGCTCTGCCGAGCGGACCCGGCGGGGGCGGAACATCAGCTCGCCAGGTTCTTCGCTCCCGGCGACGTGCGCCTGCTGCTCGACGCCGTGCAGTCTGGCCTCTGGGCGCCGGTCCGGGAAGATCTCCCGCGGCTGTGGCGCGCGCCGGCTCGATACCTGATCCGGCGGGCGCCGGCGGCCGTCGTACGATACTGGGTCGGCGAGATTCATAGGCGGGCGCGGCGGGTGCTCGCGCCGGCCGGTCTCATGGTGTCGTTCTTTGGCCTCGACGGGGCGGGCAAGAGCACGGTCATCGAACGGGTGAAGCAGGACCTCTGGCAGGTGTTTTCCGACCGGGAACGATACCATCTCCGGCCCGGCGTCTGTCTACGCATCAATCCCGACCGTGGCGACGCGGTGGGCGCGCCTGTTCCCGAACCCGCGCGCGGGCTTGCGACGTCGGTGGTCAAGCTCGTGGTGTGGTGGGCGGACTACGTTGCAGGATACGCGGTCCGGATCTTTCCGAGCTTGGTGCGCACCGCCCTGGTCCTCTTCGATCGCTATTACAACGATGTGCTGGTTGACCCCGGCCGGTATCGTTATGGCGGGCCGGGCTGGCTCGCCCGCCGCGTGGGGCGGTGGATCCCCTCGCCGGCGCTCGTCTTCCTGCTTGACGCGCCGCCGGATGCCCTGGCCGCCAGATGCCGGCACGTCCCGTATGGGACGCCGGAACTCCGCGAGCGCTACGTTCGGCTGGTGAGCGGACTTCCCGGGGGACAAATCATCGATGCGACGCGGTCCCTTGACGAGGTCGTGGCGCGCGTCGAACGGATCATCTTCGAACACATGGCGGCGCGGATGGCCCGCCGGCTTCGGCTCGAGGCGCAGGCGTGAACGCCGGCGCGGTCCTGGAGCCGTACGGCATTCTCTTCCAGCCATCGGCCGAACGGCGCGGTGTGCCGTACCGGGTGTACCCGGCGCGCGGGCGTCCCCGGTGGCTGCTCCCCGCCGTGTCGCGCGGGTCCAAGATCGCCGCCGGATTTACCTCCGCCGGAGGATTCCGCAGCCTGGCCCGGGATGCGCTCGTGGCCTCCGGCATGCTCCGTGCGGCCCGCGTCTGGCTCGACGTGACCCCGCTGGGTGACGCCCTCGCAGACGTGCTGGGCGCCCCGGTCGAGTCCCTGGCATTCTACGTGGGCACGGACGGCGCGTATCAGAAGCTCACGGCCAGGGTGACCACGCGCGCATCCGGCGTCTCCGCGTATGCGAAAATCGCGGCGCACGACCTCGCCCGCGGGGCGCTCGAACGGGAGCGCGCCATGCTCGGGCGGCTGGGGCAGATCCCGGCGCTACGCGGTGCCGTCCCCGAGGTTCTGGGGTGGCTGCGATGCGGCGAACTTCGCCTGCTTGTCCTGTCGGCCGGACCCCGCCGCCGGGGTCCCCGGGTGCTCACCGGACAGCATTTGGAATTTCTGCGGCGCCTGGGAGACGCGACTCGCCGGCTGCTGCCGTTCCGAGAAAGTTTGATGTGGGCCCGGATCGTCGCCGCGGCGGCCCGGCTTCTCCCCCGGCTGGTGCCGCCGTGGCCGGACCGGTACGCGCGCGCGCTGCATCGCCTGGAGCGCCAGTTGGGACCGGTCGTGCTGCCGCACGGGGTCGCGCACCGGGACTTCGCGCCCTGGAACACCGGCGTCGATCACGATGTGCTCTTCGTCTTTGACTGGGAAGCCGCCGCCGACGGGACGACACCCTTGTATGACGTCTTCCACTTCAACGAAATCCAAGCGGCCCAGACCGGCGGCCGTGCCGGTCTCCCACCGTCGGCCAGAATGGCGGCCGCCGCGCTCGGCCTGCCGTCCGACACGCCGCTGGGCGCGTTGTACGCGGCCTATCTCGTCGACGCGAGTCTCTTCTACGCCGAGGCCCGGGTGCTGGCGCCGCACGCCGGCGAGGATGACGTGTGGCGGTGGCTGGGCGGCCGAATCGATGCGTGGCTGGGGGGATCGCATGGAGTGGCCTAAGATTACGGTCGTCACCCCCTCGTACAATCAGGCGGGCGTCTTGGAGGAGACGCTCAAGAGCGTGCACGATCAGGGCTACCCGCGCGTCGAGCACATCGTTTTGGACGGTGCATCGACCGACGGCAGCGTCGACATCATCCGTCGGTACGCGCCGCGGCTGGCCTATTGGGTGAGCGAGCCCGACGGCGGGCAGACGCAGGCCCTCATTCGGGGGTTTGCGCGGGCCACCGGGGACATCCTGTGCTGGCTCAATTCCGACGACGTCTTCGAACCGCGGACACTGTGGGAAGTGGGTGCGTTTTTCAGGCGCCACCCGCACGCGCGGGCCGTATACGGCGACGCGTGGTGGATCGATCTCCAGGGGCGCGTGCTACGCGCCAAGCACGAGCACGGGTGGAGCCGCTTTATTTGGTTGTACGATCACAATTTCATCTCGCAGTCCTCGACGTTCTGGCGGCGGGATCTCTACGAAGAGGTCGGAGGGCTGGATCCGCGGTGGGACGTCGCCATGGACGCCGACCTCTGGATCCGATTCGCCGAAGTGACGCGGTTGTACCACGTCCGCCGGCTCTGGTCGCGCGAGCGGATGTATCCCGAGCAGAAGACCCAGCGCCTCCGGGCGGAGCACGATGCCGCCGATGCGCTCATTCGCGGGAAGTACTGGCAGCACGAACCGCCCTGGGCACGCCGGGTGAAGCGGCTCGCCGCACGAGGGATGAGAATCGGATGGAAACTGGCCACGGGATGCTACGCCTCGGCGCGGTAGCGCGCAGCCCCGCGCCCGGCCGGCGCCGGCCCGCCTGCGTCCTGACGTTCCACCGGCTCGTGGAGGTGTGCGAGAAGGACCACGACGTGACCTGGGCCGCCTTCCGCGGGGTGCTGGATGGGCTCGAGCGCGCCGGGAGCAGCGTCCACGCGGACTTGACGGTCGATCCGGCGATTCCGGGAGACGTCGTGGTGCTGACGTTCGACGACGGCACCGTCGATCATCTGCGGGCGGCCGAGACGCTCGCGGCGCGGGGGATGGCCGGAATC
>DASYXS010000008.1:0-3375 GCA_035934535.1 bacterium | reverse complement strand
CGACCGGGTAGGCGATCCCGAGCCGCGCGATCGCTGAGCGCACGTATTCGACCCGGCCCTCGTGCGCGAACTCGGGCGTGTGCACGCCGACGAGGACGAACCCCCGGCCGTGATACCTGGCGTACCACTCCTTCATATAAGGAAGGACGTTGAGACAGTTCTCGCAGCCCGCGGTCCACATCTCCACGCCGACCACCTTGCCGCGCAGCGATGCCATCGTCACGGGCCGGCCGTCGGTGTTGAACCAGGGACCTCCCCCGGTGAGTTCGGGGGCTGCCGCCGCGGCGAGGCCGGGAACCGCGTGAAGCGCCAGCATTCCGGCCGTCAATACGGCCGCACACGTCGAGATCGCAACGAGCATTCGCATCGGTGTCCTCCGCCCCGCGTCAGACGGGCATCTGCACCGTACCCGGCGGGTGTAAATTTCTGATAAAGCCGAGGCCTACCGAGGACGAGCCGCCTTAGACCAGCCGGTCGATCACCATCGCGGTGAAGAGAAGGCCGAGGTACAAGATCGAGTACCCGAACAGCGCCATCTCGAGGCCGGGCCGGCGAAGGGTCAGCACGGCCCACGCGAGGCCCACGAAGACGGCGTCGAGCGCGACCGCGGCGACGGCGTACGCCGGTCCGAGCGCGTGGAGCGGCACGTAGAGGGCCAGGGTGGCCGCGGCCAGGACGAGCGAGTAGACGAAGATCTGCCGGCGCGTCTCCGCGTCACCCCGCACGACCGGCAGCATCGGCACCCCGGCCGCGCGGTAGTCGTCGGCCTTGCCGAGCGCGAGCGCCCAGAAGTGCGGCGGCGTCCAGAGAAACACGATGGCGAAGAGCGCGACGGCCGGCGCCTCGATGCGGCCCGTCGCCGCGGCCCAGCCGACGAGCGGCGGGACGGCGCCCGCGGCGCCTCCGATGACGATGTTCTGCGGGGTCGCGCGCTTGAGCCACAGGGTGTACACGCCCACGTAGAACAGGATGCCGGCCGTCGACAGCGCGGCCGCGAGCAGGTTCACGCCGAACGCCATCACCGCCATCGAGAGGCCGCCGGTGACCGCGCCGAAGATCACCGCCTGCGACGGGAGGACGCGCCCGGCCGGCACCGGGCGCAGGCACGTCCGGCGCATGATCGCGTCGATGTCGCGGTCGACGTACATGTTGAACGCGTTGGCGGACCCCGCCGCGAGCGTCCCGCCAAGCACCGTCAGGATAAGCGCCGCGAGCGGCAGATGGTGCGGCGAGGCGACGATCATGGTCGTGATCGTCGTGATCAGCAGCAGCAGGATGATGCGCGGTTTCATCAACGCGAGATAGTCGCGCGCCGTCGCGGCCGCCCGCGCCAGGGCGGTCGGGGGTTCTTCTTCGGCCCAGCCGCGCGGATCGGCGGCGACCGGCTCGTCGATGGAGCCGCCGGCGATTGTCGGCATCGGCCGCCGCGTGCCGGCGGGCGAGCGGAAGCGGCGGGACGCGGCGGCCGCGCGCTCCGGCGCCGGACCGGCGAGCGCCGTGGCGACGACGAGGGATGCGAACAGCGCGGCCGCGAGCGCGAGGTGGACGCCCTGCACCGCCGGTGTGAGCCGCGTCGCGACGTTCAGCACTCCGGCGGCGATCTGCAGCACGACGCACGCTAGCGCCACGTACGCCGCCGCGACCAGGCGGCCGATGCGGAGCCGCGCCGCCGCGACGGCGGTCCAGATCACGAGCGCGGCCACGACCAGCGCCCAGAACCGGTGCAGCATGTGGAGTTGCGAGGGGGCGTCGTGCGGCAGTACGAGGCCGCCCCGGCAGAACGGCAGGCTCGGGCAGGCCAGCGCGGCGCCGCTCGAGCCGACGTAGCCGCCGATCAGGATCATCACAAACGTCGCCGCCGCGGCGCCGAGCGCGAGCCGGCGGAATCCGTCCGGCGCGGCGGCCCCGGCCGGCCGCCTGGCGTTGGACGCCTGCGCGAGCAGTCCTGCAAAGAACAGCATCGCCACGCCGAGATGCGTGGCCACGAGGCCCGGCGTGAGCCGCCACTTGACGGTCAGGCCTCCGAGCACGATCTGCACGGCGACCAGCGCCAGGACCGTCAGCGCGAGACGCCCGCTTCCCGGCACCGAGCGCCGCACGCGCCAGGCCAGCGCTGCGGTCAGCAGCACGAGCACGCTCACCGACGCGGCGAGCAGCCGGTGGCCGTACTCGATCAGCACGAGCCCCTCGAGCGGCGGAACGAGGCGGCCGTGGCAGAGCGGCCAGTCGGGGCAGGCGAGACCCGCGCCGGCGATCCGCACGAGACCGCCGAGCAGCACGAGGAGATAGGCCGCAACGGCCGTCGTCACAGCGAAGGCGCGGAACAACCGGATGGGGGCGGGAGTTGGCTCGATCACGTCGCTGGCCGAGATCATATCATCAGGCGCAGGCCGGCGATAGTCCCGCACCCGACCTGCGTCAGGCGGTCAAACGGCTGTGGTACCAGTCGAGCGACATCTTCCAGGCGTCCTTCGCCGCTTCCGGCGTGTAGCCCCGCCGCGTGTCGTCGAAGAAACCGCGGCCGGCCTTCGGCTCGACCTTGTAGGTCCAGGCCAGCCCGGATTTATTCATCGCGGCGTCGAGGTCCTTGAGGTCGGCCGGGTCGTGGCCGTCGCCGTCGCCGTAGATCGCGAGCACCGACGTGTTCATGTGGGGCACCAGTTGGAGATTCGGCACGCCGCCGTAGTAAATCGCGGCCGCGCGGAGATCCGAGTTGTCCGCCAGCAGGAACCACGAGAACGCCCCGCCCAGGCCGAAGGACATCATACCCACCCGCGTCTTGGCGACGAGCGGGTGCGTCTCGAGATAGCGTACGGCGCTGTTGCCGTCCTGGAGGAACTGCGGGATCAGAATCCGAGTCATGGCGTCGGCGATCTGCGCCAGTGTGCCGGCCTTCGCGGTGCCGCCGGACCGCGACAGCAGGTCCGGCGCGAGGGTGACGTACCCGATCTTCGCAAAGCGGCGCGCCACGTCGCGCGCGTGTTCCGACAGGCCGTCGGCGTCGTGCAGCAGCAGGATGGCGGGGTAGGTCTCCCCCCCGACCGGCGTCGCCAGATACCCCTGCAGCGTCGAGACGAGCCCGGGAAACTCGATCGCACCGGCGGAGATCGCCGGGTCGTCCGGCTTGACCGTGACCCCCGATGTGTCGACTTTGTCCGGAGGCGAACCCGGCGGAGGCGGCGTCTTGGCGGCGGCGGCCCAGGCGCGCGGCGGCCGCACCGCGGTGAGTGCGCCGGCGATCAGGTATTCCAGGAACCGCCGGCGATCCACCCGTGCATTCGTCACGATCTCACTGCGCATCACTGTCCTCCGGCGGCATTGGCGTGTATGCCGCCCATCGAAGTACGCGTCGATTCGACGTCCGGGTTCCGTAGA
>DASYXS010000107.1:0-6204 GCA_035934535.1 bacterium | reverse complement strand
TGGGCTGGCCGGCCGGCGCCGAGGCCGCGCAGACCGACGCGTACCGGCGCGCGGCCGCCGCGCTGGCCCCGCCGCGAAACGGCGCCGCCGCGCGCACCGCGCGTCAGGAGACCCAGGCGCCGCCGTAGAAGAGCGTGGCATGGTGCTCCGGCTGTTCCCGCGTGAGGAAGGCTTCTTTGCGCTCTTCAACCGCGCCGCCGAGAACATCATGCAGAGCGCCATGCTGCTGCGGGATCTGTTCGATGACTACCGCGACGTCGAGGCGCGCGCGGCGGCGATCAAGGAGCTCGAAGACCGCGGCGACGAGATCACCCACGAGATCATGGACCGGTTGAACCGGACCTTCGTCGCGCCGTTCGACCGGGAGGACATCCACGAGCTCGCCCGCCAGCTCGACAACGTGATCGATTGGATCGAGGCGGCCGCCGCCAGGATGGCCGTCTACCGGATTCCCCGCCCGACCCGTGAGGGACGGGAGATGACGCACATCATCGTCGACGCGGCGGAGGCGATCGTCGCAGCGGTCGGAAACCTCCGGCGGCTCGACAAGCTGGCCGGGCCGGTGCGGGAGATCAACCGGTTGGAGAATCTGGCCGACCACGTCCAGCGCGACGCCGTCGCCGCGCTGTTCGCCAGCACCGCGAGCGCCATCGACATCATGAAATGGAAGGAAATCTACGAGACGCTGGAAGAGGCGACGGATCAGGCCGAGGACGTGGCGAACGTCCTCGAGACGATCAGGACAAAGCAGGCGTAGCGCACGCGGCCGCCGGCGGCCACGGCTCCAGTACCGAGAGCAGCAGTTCTCCGACGTCGATCGTCGCGCTCGTGTACAGATGCATCAGCGCGCGCGCCTCGAGGTACAACCCCGCCGTTTCCGGATCGACGCGCCGTTGTCCGTTGATCTGCGCGACCGCGCCGGGATCGTCGCTGTGCAGCGCGATCCGGCGAAAGCCGAGGCGGCGGCCGTTCCACAGGGCGTAGACCAGCGCCCGGAAGGTGAGCCATGACCGCGCCGACGCATCGGTGGAGGGGCGCTTGGCGGAGCCGCGGGGAACCCGGTCAACCGGAACCAGGTCGAGCACGCGGGCGTCCTCGTCCACGAAGACGAGCGACGGCGCCGCGTTGGGTCGCGGCGCCGTCGCGATGTAGACATGGAGGAGCCGGGGCTGTAACCGGCGTCCCGCCCTTGGGAAAGCGAGGGGTCGCGCTTGGGCCGGCGGCCTGGGGTCGCGCCTTGGTGCGGCCGCCGGATCCTGCGATCCTCGTCCTGTCGAGGCGGAACGGGCGTCCACGTTCGCTCCCCGGCGCCGCCCGGGTACCCCCTCCCGGTCCCCGGCGGCCTGCCGCCTGACGATAGCGTACCGTCCCGAGATTAAGAACAAGTTAACGTCGCCGCGAGGGCCGCGAAAACTTCGCCGATACTTCGGCGGCGCGTGCTTCGTAGAGATTGCGTGACGCTGGCGCGGTTCCATGTTATGCTCGGTACAAGCGATGCTGACGCACGACGTCCAGGACGCGCGCAACGCGGATGACGCCGGGTCACGCCGGAGTCAGAAGCCGCGGATTCTTCTCGTCGACGACGAGCGCGCGATCGTCGAATCCCTCCGCTACGCGCTCGAGAAGGAAGGCTACGACGTCCTCGAGGCCGGCGAGGGCGGCGAGGCGCTGGAACTGGCCCGCCGCGCGACGCCGGACCTGGTGCTGCTCGATATCATGCTGCCGGGGATGAGCGGCTTCGAGATCTGCCGGGTGCTGCGTCAGGAGTCCACGGTGCCGATTCTCATGCTGACCGCCCGCGGCGACGAACCCGACCGCGTCGTGGGGCTCGACCTTGGGGCCGACGACTACATCACGAAGCCGTTCAGCCTGCGCGAAGTGCTGGCCCGCGTGCGCGCGGCCCTGCGGCGCGCCCAGACCGCGGCGCGCGGCGTGCGCGAGCGCGAAGAGGTGCTGTCCGTCGGCGAGGTCGCGATGGACGTCGCGCGGCACGAGGTGACCGTCCGCGGGCAGACGATGACGCTGCCGCCGCGGCAGTTCGATTTGCTGCGCGCGTTCCTCGCCAATCCCGGACGCGTCCTCACGCGCGCGGCGCTCCTGCAGCACGTGTGGGGCTACGACTTCACGGGCGACGACCGGACGGTCGACGTCCACGTCCGGTGGCTCCGGCAGAAGCTGCGGGAGGTCGGGTCGGAGACGACCATCGAAACGGTCCGGGGTGTAGGCTACAAACTCGGAGCCTAAGATGCGCCTCCATCGCGCGATGATGGCGGCGCTGGCGCTGTACGCGACGGTCGTCGTTCTCACCGGCGCGGCGCTGTTCGCCGCCGCGGGATGGCCGCGGCGGTTCCCCGACGTGCTCATTCCCCTGTCCGGCACCGTGCTCGTCGCGGCCGCCGCCGCGGCGAGCATCGCGGGACGGTTTACCGCCGCGCTCGGCCGGCCGCTCCGCGATCTCGCCGCCGCGGCGTGGTCCGGGCTCGAGGGCCGCATGCGGCCGGCGCACGAGCCCGCCCGCGAGGCAGCGTTCGATGAGGTGCGCGAGGCCGTTGCCGCGTTCAACGCCATGGCGCTCGACGCCGCGCACACCATCGCCGCGCTGGAGTTCCGCAAGTCCACCCTCGAGTCCGTGCTTGCGCATATGAGCGACGGCCTCCTGGTTCTCGACGGCCAGGGCGCGCTCACGCTCGTCAACCCCGCGGCCGAGCGGTTCTTCGGAGTGGTGGCGCCCTTCGTGATCGGGCACCGCCTGATCGAGGTGTTCCGCCACTTCGAGCTGGACGCCCTCGTCCGGCAGGCCGAGCGGGAGCGGCGGTCCTACACCCGGGAGATCGAACTGCACCACCCCGAGCACCGGCTGCTGCGGGTGCAGGCGAACCCGGTCACGGGGCCGCGCGGCGAGTTTCTCGGCGTGGTGGTCGTCGCGCAGGACATCACCGATCAGCGCCGCACGGACATGGTGCGCCGCGAGTTCGTCGCGAACGTCTCCCACGAGCTGCGCACGCCGCTCACGTCCGTGCGGGCGCTGGCCGAGGCGCTGGCGGGCGGCGCGGCGCAGGACCGCGAGGCCGGGCCGCGGTTTCTGGAGCGGATCATCGCGGAGATCGACCGCCTCACGCTCCTCGTCAACGATCTCCTTGACCTCTCCGCGATCGAGAGCGGGAGCGCCAAACTGGAGATGGAATCGGTCCCGCTCGGCGAGGTGATCGAGGACGTGGTGACGAAGTTTCGGCCGATGGCAGACCGCCGCCGGATCGTCCTCCGGGGAAACGGCGCACACGGCCCGCTCCGCGCGTGGGCCGACCGGATCCGTGTCACCCAGGCGGTGGCCAACCTCGTCGACAACGCGATTAAGTACACGCCGGACGGCGGCACGGTCACGGTTGAGGGTGAGCCGCGGGACGCCATGGTGGCGATCTCGGTGGCGGATACGGGGATCGGGATCGCGCCGGAGCACCTGCCCCGCATCTTCGAGCGGTTCTACCGCGTGGACCGGTCGCGCTCGCGGGCGCTCGGCGGCACCGGCCTCGGCCTCAGCATCGTCAAGCATATCGCCACCTCGCACGGCGGCGATGTGGAGGTCAAGAGCATCGAAGGACGGGGTACGCGCTTCTCGCTGCTGCTGCCCCGCGCCCCGGAATGATCCCCCGTTGGTTCACGGGCATGGGGGGCCGGCGCGCCGTGGTTCTGGGCCCGGGGCCGGCCGGCGGGCCGGTCCGGCGATCCCGCGCGCCGTTCCTTAACCTGTTATTTCCAATATCTTCATACGGCCATCGCGCCCCGGTAACCGGGTTGAAGTACGCTGCGCCCAGGGCTCCACCACGAGGTGCCACATAGAGATGCACCACCCCCCTCGACGCGGCGGCGCCGCAGCGCGGAATACGCGCTCCCGGCCGTCCGGCCGCCCGCGCCGGATCGCAGCCTGGCAGCCGTACGAAGCACGTTGGGGGAACAACCACCACACACACGGCACAATCGCAGGAGATGATTCGTTGAAGCGCATCGACCTCCACACTCACGCGAAGATCTCCAAGCTGTTTCCGTTCGAAGTGCGCTCGGTCCACCAAATGCTCGCACAGGCACGGCGGGTCGGGCTCGACGGCATCGCGCTGGTCGAGCACTTTCACGCCTCGAATTTCTGGGACGTGCACGAGACCCTCGGGCGGATGTTCGTATACGCGGACGGCGTCTATCGGACCGAGAGCGGTTTTCACGTCCTCACCGGCGCGGAACTGAGCCTCATGGACCGGGGACGGCCCGCGGACCTGATTCTCCTCGGCACCCTGGATCAGCTGTGCCAGGTCGACGCGCGGCTGGCGCGTCCCGCCACGGGTGGATACCGGCCTCCGCTGGCCGAGGCGGTCGCGGTCGCGCGCGAGACAGGGACGTTCGTGATCGGCGCGCATATCTTCCGGCCGGGCAAAGAGCTCGCCGCGCTCGGGCGCGAACTCGCAACGCTCGACGCGATCGAGGCGAACGGCAAAGACTTCCGAAAGGACGAGCGGGTGTACGGCGCCGCCGGGCGGCTCGGCCTGCCGGTCGTCGGCGGCAGCGACGCGCATTTTTGGCCGCAGATCGGCATCAAAGCGACGCTGCTTCCCATCAACGAGATCACACAGGGCAGCGTCACCGCGGCGATTCGCGAAGGTTTGGCCACGGTCGAGAGCCTCGATTACGGGCCGGTGGCGGTGCAGATCAGCGGGGCATACAAGCGGATCCTCAAAGCGCGGCAGGCCCGTCCGCAGCGCGTCGAAGCGCGGGAGCGCGCGTCGCACCGGGGAGGCGCCGCAGACGCGGACCGTATCCCGGGCCTCGCACGGTAGCGCGGCGTGCGCTCGGGGAGATAGAGAATGTCGGGGGAGGCGGGTATGGGCCAGTCCATGAAGATGGCGGGGAAGTTGCCGAACACCGACGTTGCGGAGATGCTGAATCAGCTCTCGCTGGGCCTCATGCACGGCGCGGTGGTCATTCGCAACAGCGGCAAGCGCCACGCGTACCATCCAGGACATGTGATCGACGTGGAGATCCGCGCGGATGAAGACGCCGGCAAGGGCTCCATGCACATCGAGCTGCGTTGGCGCGTGCCGTTGAGCGTCACCACGGCGCCGTAACCGGCATCCGGCCGCGTCGCAAGACACGTCAAGCGCCGGCCGCATCGAGGAGGGTTCGTCGATGGGTGCAAACGGAAAATTCGAGTTTACGGGAACGTTGGAGCCCGCGCAGGCGGCCGACTACTTGAGCCGGATCGCGGACGGGTTGCGCCAAGGGGTGATCGGTCTCGCCGCGGCCGGGCGTTCGATCCGCATGGAGCCGGGCGCCTGGGTCACCATCGAGATCGCGGCCGAGTCCAAGCCCGAGAAGGCCAAGGGCAGCCTCGCCGTCGAGGTCTCCTGGAAAGCGCGGGAGCAGGCGTCGGCCGACACGCTCGAGATCACGGTCGACCCGCGTGAAGAAGCGGGGCACGCGCCCGCGCCGGGTCGAGGGCGGCCCCGGGACTAACGCGTCGCAATCTCGGTCACTGTCACGCAGATGCCGGCGGTGGGGGGCGGCGGTGAGGTGTCCCGGATGGTGTGGCCGGCCGCCGCGGCGGCTGTGAGCGAGGGGCTCCTGCCCGCCGCTCGAAGCGACCTGATCAAAATGGGCCGCCTCGTGGCCGATCAGCTGGAGCGGTCGCTCCGGTGTTTCCACGACCTCGATCCGGCGATGGCCGACGAGGTCATCGAGCGCGACGACGTGATCGACAATCTCAATCTGTCGCTCGAAGAGCGGTGCTTCGACATCGCGACGTCGGGCGGTCTCGGCCCCGAGGACCGGCGGATGGCGCGCGCGGCCGTGAAGATCTCGCTCAACCTGGAGCGAATCGGCGACACCGGCACGCACATCGCAAAGCGGGTTCGCCTCGTGCTCCGCGACCAGGCCAGGCCCGTCGAGTTTGCGTTCCCCGAGTTGGAGGCCGCGGCCCTCCGCGCGGTCCGCGAGGTGATGGACGCGCTGGCCGAACAGGACCTGGAGCGGGCACGCCAGGCCTGCCTGCGCGAGTCCGAGTTCGACGCCCGGTACGTCGCGTACCTCGGCGAGGCGCGGCGCCGGATGCAGGCCTACCCGTCCGAGGTTCCGTACCTGCTGCACTGCCTGGCGGTGATGAAGTATCTCGAGAAGGTGGCCGACTACGTCCTCAACATCGGCGAGCAGACGATCTTCATG
>DASYXS010000096.1:0-24145 GCA_035934535.1 bacterium | reverse complement strand
CGTGACCCCCGATACGCTGCCTTTGTCCGGGGGCGAGCCCGGCGGAGCCGGCGTCTTGGGCGTCTTGGGGGCGGCGGCCCAGGCGCGCGGCGGGCGCACCAAGGTGAATCCGCCGGCGAGCAGGTATCCAAGGAACCGGCGGCGATCCACCCGTGCACCTCTCGCGGCTTCGCTGGGCATCACTCGCCTCCCGCGGCATTGGCGTGCAGGCCGCCCATCGATGTACGCGTCGATTCGACGTCCGGGTTCCGTAGACCCGGCGGGTCGGGCGGCAGAAACAGGGCGATCCCGAGCGCGGCGAGCGGCAGCAGCGCCGTGATATCGAGCGCGCGGAGCACCCCCCAGCGATCCGCGACCGCGCCGAGCAGCGTCGTGCCGATGCCGCCGGTGCCGACCGCGAAGCCGATGATCAATCCCGAAATGAGGCCGATCCGGCCCGGGATGACGGACTGCGCCATGACCATCACGACGGCGAAGGTGCTGACCGCGGCCATCCCGGCAATCAGCGCCGCGGCGAGGCCGATGGGCCCCACGGCGCGCGGCATCAGCCACAAGAGCGGCGGCAGGATGATCATGGAGACGAGCAGCATGCGCCGGCGGCCCCAGCGGTCGGCGGCGACGCCCCCGAGGAGCGTGCCCACCGAGCCCGCACCGAGAAAGAGGCTGACCAGGAGGCCGGCATATGTCGGGTTCAAGTGATGCACGCCGGTGAGGTACAACGGGATGAAACTCGACTCGCCGACCGACACCCAGGAGCGGAGGATCACGAAGGCGACGAGCAGGGTCAGCACGGTGCGCGCGGCCATGCCGCCGAACCGTGCCGGGACCGCGGCGCCGGCCGCCGGTCTCCCGCCCCTGTCTTTGGACGGCGCCGCCCGGGAGGCCGACTGCCATTCCGCTTCGAGCTGGCTTCTCCGCCGCGGCGAGGCGACGAACCACAAGATCACCGCCGCCGGAATGCTGAACACCGGCAGGTAGAACAACCCCCGCGGGCCGGCGAAGTGCAGCGCGATGCTCGCGGCGGCCGGCCCGAACCCGTAGCCGACATTGCCGCCGGCGGAAAAATAGGACATTCCGGTGGCGCGCCGCTCGCCGCTGGCCAGACCCGCGAACTTGTACCCTTCCGGATGAAACGCGGCCACGCCCAGGCCGCACAAGAAAATCATGGCGATCATGACCGCGAAATGGTGGGCGGAGACCGCGAGAATCATGCCCGTTCCGGAAATGAGCGCGCCGGCCGGCATGAGCCAGCGCATCCGGACCCGGTCGCTCAGCACCCCGAATGCGGGTTGGATGACCGACGAGCTGATATTAGCCATGAGAACCACAAAGCCGACGTCCGTGTAGGATAGATGGTACTGGCTCTTAAACAGCGGCAGGAGGGCCGGCAGCGCCCCCTGCGATAAGTCGGTCGCGAAGTGGCCGTAACTCAACTGGGCGAGAACGCGGCGGTTCACAGACGTTGGTCGTTCGACGGCCGCCTGATGCCGGCCTTCCCGAGCGCAGCGAACAGACGAGGTGGGGCGTAATGCGAATGAAACCGATCTTGCGCGCGGCCGCACTCGCCGGCATCGTGCCGGTCGCCGCCGCGCTCATGGCCGCCGCCGCCCAGCAGACCTCCGTGGCCCGCGTGTCCGGCGAACGCGCGTACCAGCACGTGCTCGCGCTCTCCCAGAAGATCGGACCGCACCCGGCCGGCTCCGTCCAAGATCGCACGTCGGGCGAGTACATCGCATCACAGCTCGCGCGCGACGGCTACGCCGTCGAGCGGCAGCCGTTCATGTTCCCGTACTTCGACGTGCGGCGCATCGCACTGACCGTCCCCGAGGCCCCGGCGCTGCACCCGCGTGCGATGGAGTACTCGCCGTCCACCGCCGCGGGCGGGCTCACCGCGGAGGTGGTGGACGCGGGGCTCGGCCGTCCCGGCGATTTCGGCGGGCAGACGGCCGCCGGCGTGGCAATGCGCGGCAAGATCGCGCTCGTGCGGCGCGGCGAGCTGACCTTCCGGCAGAAGGCGGAGAACGCCGCCGACGCCGGCGCCGCGGCGATCGTCATCTACAACTCGCAGCCCAACGACTTCCAGGGCACGCTGCTTCAGGCGACCCGGATCCCGGTCGTGTCGCTGTCGGGCGGCGAGGGGCAGACGCTGCTCGACCGCGTGCGGAGCGGCCGTACCGTCGCGCACCTCGACGTCCAGACGATCAACGAGCGCCGCACGACCTGGAACATCGTCGGGACCAAGGCGCCCTCCGCCGGCGCGGCCGCGGGCGGCGACGGCGGGAGGATCCTTATTGTCGGCGCGCACCGCGACACCGTGGCCGCCGCCCCGGGCGCGAACGACAACACCTCGGGCGTCGCGGCGGTGCTCGAAACCGCCGAGGTACTGAAGGACGTGCCGCTCGGCGTCACCGTCCGGTTCGTCTTCTTCGGCGCCGAGGAAGACGGCCTGTACGGATCCGCGGAGTACGTCAAACACCTCGAGCGCGGCCGGATCATCGGCATGATCAATCTCGATATGGAAGGCGTCGGCGAGCGTTTGATCGTGGCGGGCCGAGGCGATGACACGCTCGTTCGCACGGCCGCGCGGCTTGCCGGGGACCTGGGCATCCGCGTCGAGGTGCGCGGCGCCGAGGGCGGCAGCGACCACGTCAACTTCGAGAAGGCCGGGGTACCGGTCGTGTTCCTGTTCCGGCCGGACGACCCGTACTACGACACGCCGCGCGACACGGTGGACCGGGTCTCGCCCGCGCTGCTCGAGGCCTCTACACGCCTCGCGGTCGCGACGGCCCTCGCGGCGGCGCAGACGAAATAGGGCGTCACGCCTATCTCCCGTCCTGCGTACGAAACAGGCCGCGGACCCGCTCCGCGAGCGCCGACGGCGCGATGAGCGCAACGCGGTCGCCGGGTTCAAGCCGGGTGTCGCCCTTTGGGACCACCGTCGTCCCGCCGCGGCGGATCGCCACCAACAGGACGCTTCTCTCGAGCCCGAGGTCTCGCACGAACCTGCCGTCGGCGGCCGAGCCGGGGGCGACCGTGGGCTCCAGCGCCACGGATCCCGGCGGCGATTGGGAGAGCACAGATTCGAGCGCGACGTCCGGTGACGTGGACTTCGCCGCCGCCGCCTCGTCCCTAGACCGGCGCATTGTCCCCGGACATTCGATCGGCCACTACGTGCTCGGCCAGGACGTGGCCGGTCTCGTCGCGTCGCTGGGCCCGCTCTACGGCGGCGCGGACCTCCCGAACGACAGCCTCACCGGATACTACTGGCCGCTCAAACGGGTGGGCGCCGTCGCCAGCCGCAGGACCCACAAAATCGTCGCCCTCGCTGTTTCGCTCGACGACACGTACGCCACGGACGGCGGCATCGGCGCCGGGGTCCGGCTGGACGCGGTGCGCCGCGCCTTGGGACCCGAAGACGCGGTCGACCCGGCCCAGTCGGGCGATATGCTGGTCTACGATACCCTTGGCATCGCGTTTGTCGTGGGGTACGCGGGAGCGCTGGAGGGCCGGGTGTCCGCGGTGTTCGTGTTACTGCGCGGGCACGCTCACGAGATCTTCCCGCTGTGACCGCGGCTCGGACGCGGGCGCTCGCTTATCCGTCGGGGTCGAAGCCGTCCTTGGGATTCCCCCTCGCCCCCCTCCGGGAACCGGGGACGGCTCCTCCGGCGGACTACTCGCCGGCGGGGCCAAACATCGCGGCCTCGTCGGCGCGCGGATAGGCGAAGGTCTCGCCCCGCCCGAACCACAGGCCGACTTCGTGCGCGGCTTCCTCGACGGTGCCGGAGGCGTGGATCAGGTTGCGGACGGGCCGCTGGGCTTCGTTGGCGACGGTGGGCGCGTCGGTGGCGAAGTCGCCGCGGATGGTGCCCGGGGCCGCGAAGACGGGAAGGGTCGCGCCCACGAGCTTCCGCGTGACGCTCACCGCGTGAACGCCCTCGAAGACCGCCGCGACGATCGGCGTCGTCAGCATGAAGTCGATCAGCCAGCCGCGGACGCGCCGCCCGATCTCGAGCGCGTCGTCCGTCCCCATTCGTGCGCGGACGTCCCACCCGTAGGTCTCGAAGGCCTCCTTGGTCTTGCCGCCGATCGTCCGCACCCACTCCTCGTCGGACGGGTAGTGGCGCTCGAGCGTCGCCCGGTCGGCCTGCAGCATCCGGAGCGCGACGATCTTGAGGCCCGCGCGTTCCAGCCGCGCCAGTATCGCTCCGGTCAGCGCGCGCTGCACGCCGTCCGGCTTGATGAGGATCAGGGTGCGTTCACGTCTGACGTCAGCCATGGCCGCCTCCGGGATGTTAGAAGCCGATAGCGCAGCCGTCGGCGCGCGGGTCGGATCCGCCGGCGTACACGCCGCGCTCCGCATCCACCTGGATCGCCTGCACGCCGCCGACGCCCGGCCGCGGCGTGAGCACGCGGTGGCCGCGGCGCCGCAGCTCCTCGTAGGTCTCGGACGGGAAGCCGCCCTCCATCCTCAACTCGTAGGGCGCGTCGACCGTCTGCGGATCGGTCGCCGGAAAGCTGAACCAGCGCGGCCGCTCCACCGCGTCCTGAACGTTCAGGCCGTGGGCCGTGATGTTCATCAAGACCTGGAAGTCCCACTGCGCCTGCGCGTCCCCGCCGCGGGTCGCCCAGGCCAGCGCCGGACGTCCCCCGCGCGTCGCCACGAACGCCATGAGCGTGTGCATCGTCCGCTTGCCCGGGGCGATCAGGTTGGGGTGGCCCGGCACCAGGCTGAAGCCCCGTCCGGCGCGATTGTTCAGCAGAATCCCCGTCCCCTCCACCACCTCGCCGCAGCCGAACGTGGACGAGATGCTCGTGATCCAGGAGGCCACGTTGCCGTGCCGGTCCGCGACCGCGAACGCCGTCGTGTCCCCGGCCGCCTCGGGAAGGGCGCCGGGCGACGCGGTCCCGACGGCGCGGCCGGGATTGACGGCGGCGCGCCGCCCTTTTGCGTAGGCCGGATCGAGCAGCCGGTCGAGCGGATTGGCGACGAAGCGCGGATCCCCGACGTAGGCGAGGCGGTCCGCGAAGGCCAGTTTCTTCGCTTCGACCGCGAGATGAACCCCGTCCGCAGAGCCCCACGGCAGCGCGCCGAGATCGTCTCCGGCGAGAATGTTGAGCATCTCAAGCAGCACGAAGCCCTGGGAGGGCGGGGGCGTCGTGTGTACGACGAGATCGCGGTACGGGACCGCGGCGGGCTCGGCGATCTCCGACCGGTGCGCGGCGAGATCCTCGCGGGTCATCAACCCGCCGTGTTCCCGCATGTAGGCCGCGATGCGGTCCGCGAGCGGGCCTTCGTACAGCGCGCGCGGGCCTTCCGCGGCCACCGTCTCGAGCGACCGCGCGAGGTCGCGCTGGACGAGCACCTCGCCCACCGCCGGCGCCCGGCCCTGCGGCAGATAGACGCGCGCCGACGAAGGATACCGGCGCAGCAGCTCTTCGGATTCGGCGAACCACGACGCCAGCCGTTCGCTCACCGGAAATCCCGACTCCGCATAGTAGATCGCCGGCGCGAGCAGGCGGTCGAGGGTGAAGCGGCCGCTGCCCCACCGCGCCAGCGCGGCCGCCATCGCGTCGACGGCGCCCGGGACGGACGGGGACAGCATGCCGCGGAGCGGCATCGTGGTGTGTCCGTGTGCCGCGAACCACGCCGGCGTCGCCGCCATGGGCGCCGCGCCGCTGCCGAGCAGCGTCGTTACCTTGCGGGATTCGGCGTCGTAGTACGTGACGAACGTATCGCCGCCGAGGCCGTTCATCATCGGGTACACGACGCCGAGCATGGCGGACACGCACACCGCGGCGTCGATCGCGTTGCCGTCCTGCTCGAGGACGTGAAGTCCCGCGGCCGACGCGAGCGGGTGGTCGGTGACCACCATGCCCCGCCGCGCCAGCACGACGCTGCGTCCCTGTCGGGATTCCGTCATCGCACGCTCCACTCCCGCATCATCGGCGACGCCGTCGCATGCCGACGGCTAGTCCCGCGCCGGGGCACATCGGCTCACGCATGGTATTTGACCGGCGCCGTCCGATCACCTCGCTCGCGCGAAGGGAAGGGCCGCGCGAGACGCCAATCCTCTGTGCCGTGCGTTTGTCCGCCGCGATCGGCGCCGGTCTCGCTGTGATCCTGCCTCTTCTCATCATTGTTGCCACCGGCGGGCCGGCGCCCGGCGGCGCGGCGCCGGCGTTTGTCATTCGCCCACCCGTGATGGTCGCGCGCGGAGCGACCGGCGACGCGACGGCCTCCAACAACGAGGTCAAGATGCTGCGCACGCCCGCCGGCCTCATGGCCGCGTACGCCGGCGGCGCGGGAGACCCGCCGCAGATCCTGCTCGTCGCGTCGCGCGACGGCGGCGCGCACTGGTCGCCGCTCGGGCAGGCCAGCGACGGGCCGGTGGCCTCGCGCCTCGCCGCGCTCGCCGCGGATTCATCCGGACGCGTGCACGTGGTGTGGACGCGGTACGACGACGGCGTGGGCAAGGTCTACTATCGCGAGTGGGTCCCGTCCGCGCGGGGCGGTGCCGCCGGGGCGTGGACGGCGGCGCAGCGCCGGATCTCGCCCGGGGGGCGCTACGCCGGCTATCCCGCGGTCGCGCTCGACCGCTCCGGCCGTCCCCACGTCGTCTGGTACGGGATTCGTGAGGGCCAGCCGCCGGTTCCGACCAAACACGGGTCGATCTACGAGATTCTCTATACCGGATACGACGGCCGCGCCTGGTCGCGCCCGTCGCTCATCTCGAGCGGGCCGCCGGACTCCATCAACCCCGCGCTCGTCTCCGACTTCGCGGGGCGCCTCCACGCGGTGTGGTATCAGTACAACGGCCGCCGCTACGAGGTCCGGTACGCGCAGTACCAGGCCGGGTGGGCCGCGCCTGAAGGCGTTTCGCGCACGTCGAACGACCAGTTCAATCCGGACGTCACGGCCGACGGGCAGGGCCGCCTTGCGCTCGTGTGGGAGGAGCACGATGCCCGCGGGTCGGTGATCGACTACGCGCGCCGGGCGGCCGGGACGTGGGGAGCGCCGGCCGCGCTGTCGACGGGCGCCGTGCCGGCATACCATCCGTCGGTCGCGACCGACGCGACTGGGACGATCTGGACCGCGTGGGACGCCGACGACGGACAGATCTATGCGCGCCGGTTCAAGAACGGGTGGGGACCGGTGCTGCGGCTCACGGCGGACGGCGGCAACGCGTTCCCGAGCGCGCTGTCCGATGCGGGGGCGCTCGACGTCATCTGGACGCACACCAGCGCCGCCGGTGATGCGGTCTATTTCGCGCGCGTGACCGCGCGTCCGTGAAGGCCGCCCACGGCATCGCCGCCGCGGCGCCGGCCCGCCGTGCGTTCCGGCGGCGGCTCCTCGCCTGGTACCGGCGGAACGGGCGCGATTTACCGTGGCGCCGCACCCGGGATCCCTACCGCGTGCTGGTGTCGGAAGTGATGCTGCAGCAGACCCAGGTGTCCCGCGTCATTCCGAAATACCGCGAGTGGCTGCGCCGCTATCCGTCCCTCCCCGCGCTGGCGGCGGCGTCCGCGGGCGAGGTCCGCGAGGCGTGGTATCCGCTCGGCTACAACATCCGTCCGCTGCGGCTCCGCTCGATCGCGCGCACGGTCGTCCGGCGGCACCGCGGCCGGCTGCCCCGCAGCCGCGACGGCCTCCTGGCTCTGAAGGGCATCGGCGCGTACACCGCCGGCGCGGTCCTCAGTTTCGCCTTCGGCGAGGACGCGGCGATCCTCGACACGAACGTGCGGCGCGTGCTGCGGCGCGTCTGGGCCGGGGAGGATCGTCAGGTTCGCGACCGCGCGTTGTGGGAGCTGGCCGAACGGCTGCTCCCGCGCGGCCGGACGTACGACTTCAATCAGGCGTTGATGGACCTCGGTGCCACCGTGTGCACGGCGAAGCGCCCGCGCTGCCGCGCCTGTCCGCTCGCGCGGATGTGCGCGTCCTATCCGCTATAAGCCGGTGGCGTGGTAGCCGTTGTCGACGAACAGCACCTCGCCTGTGATGCCGCGCGCCAACGGACTCGCCAGAAACACCGCGGCGTCGGCGACCTCCTCGGGCTCGGTGTTGCGGCGGAGCGGAGCGCGTTCTTTCATCACGTCGAGGATCCGGCTGAACCCCTGGATCGCGCGGGCCGAGGCGGTCTTGATCGGCCCCGCGGAGATCGCGTTGACGCGAAAGCCGCGCGGACCCAGGTCCGACGCGAGATACCGCACGTTCGCTTCGAGCGCCGCCTTGGCGACGCCCATGACGTTGTAGTTCGGCATCACGCGGGTCGACCCGATGTAGGTGAGCGTCGTCAGGCTCGCCCCCGGCCGCAGCACCGGCAGCAGGTGGTGCGCCACCGCGATGAAGGAGTACGCGCTTACGTCGAGCGCAAGGCCGAAGCCGGCGCGCGAGGTGTCCACGAACGCGCCCCCCAGGTCCTCGCGGTTGGCGAAGGCGATCGAGTGCACGACCGCGTCGAGCCCGGCCCCGTCCGCGGCGAGCGCCTGCGCGAGCGCCGCGAGCGAGTCGTCCCGCGTGACGTCGCACGGCAGCACGCGCGCCCCGTCGAGCGTCCCCGCCAGCTCGCGGACGTCCTTCTCCTGGCGCTCGCCCTGGAACGTGAACACGAGCCGCGCGTTCTCGCGGGCAAACGCCCGCGCGATCGCCCAGGCGATGCTCCACCGGTTCGCGACGCCCATCACGATCGCCGTCTTGTCGGCGAGCAGACCGCTCATCGTCCCGTCCTCCGAGGTGCCGCCGTGGACCGACCGCGCGCGGGCTTTGCGGGCCGCCGCGTCTTCTGATTAACTGTGGAAGGGCCCCGCTTAGCCGCTGGTCCCTGCATCCAGGGCGGCGCGCCGAGGTAGCGCGCGGACGGACAGAGGTCGCGGAGCGGGCACTCCGGACACCGCGGCCGGACCGCCGTGCAGATCTCCCGGCCGAAGTAGATCAGCCGCAGCGAAAAGTCGCTCCACTGCGCCGGCGGCAGCAGGGCGTCGAGGTCCTGCTCGATCTTGTCCGGATCGTCATTGGCGGTCAGCGCGAACCGGCGGGACAGCCGCCGGACGTGCGTGTCCACCACGATGCCCGGCACGCCCGACGCGCCGAGCACGACGTTGGCCGTCTTGCGGCCGACGCCGGGCAGCGCCACAAGCTCTTCCATGGTTTCAGGCACGTCGCCGTCGTGGCGCTCGAGCAGCGCGCGCACCATACCCTGGATCGCGCGCGCTTTCGCATGAAAGAACCCGGTGCTGTGGATCATCTGTTCCAGTTCGCTCGCCGGGGCGTCCGCGTAGGCGGCGGCGGTGCGCCAGCGTGCGAACAGCGCCGGGGTGATGCGGTTCACCATCGCGTCGGTGCTCTGCGCCGAGAGGATCGTCGCGATCAGCAGTTCGAGCCGGTTGCGGTGATGGAGCGGGATCTCAACGCGGGGGTAGCGCGTCGCGAGCCTCGCGGCGATCTGCCGCGCCCGGCGCGCGCGGGCTGGGCTGCTTTCTCTAGGCAGCGCCGGGGACCTGCTCGTCACGGTCTCCGATGTACCTTAGCGCGGCCGGGTCTGTCAAGGAGGAGCGGATCGTTCCGTTGAAGCGCGAACCGCAGGAGGTGGTCCGCGTGGATTTGGCCGGGCGGCTCGACCGCGTCAGGCGGCTGATGGGAGAACGACGGATGGACCTTCTCGCGGTCGCCCCGGGCGACGATCTCCGCTATCTGCTCGGCTACTCGCCGCACGCGGATGAGCGGCCGTGCTATCTCCTCGTCACCGGGGCCGGCGCGGCCTTTGTGGTGCCGGGTCTGAACGCCGCGCAGGCGGAGCAGCACGTGCGGGCGCCGATGTTCGCCTACACCGATGCCGAAGGGCCGGCGAAGGCGCTCGCCGCGGCGCGGGCGAGGCTGGGCGATCCGTCTCCGCGCCGCCTCGGCGTAGACGACGCCATGCGCGCGGACTTTGTCCTCACCCTGCAGGCGGCGTACCCCGACGTGCGTTTCGTGCTCGGCTCGGAGGTGCTCGCGCCGGTGCGGATGCGCAAGGACGCGGACGAAATCGAGGCCCTCGAGCGCTCCGCGAAGCACGCCGATCAGGCCGTCCGCGACGTCTGGGCCGCGTGCCGGGCCGGTGTCTCGGAATTGGAACTCGCCGAGGTGGCGGCCGCGTCCTTCCGCCGGTCCGGTTCGCAGGAGGTGCTGTTCACGGTCATCGCCTCCGGCCCGAACGGCGCATTTCCGCACCACACCCCCGGAGACCGCCGGCTCGCCGCGGGCGACTCCGCGGTCGTCGACATCGGCGGCCGGCTCGACGGCTACGCGTCGGACATCACCCGGGTCGCGAGCCTCGGCGCGCCGACCGCGCGGTACCGCCAGGTGCACGCGATCGTCGACGACGCCGTGCGGGCCGCGATCGACGCGGTCAAACCGGGGGTGCCGCTCAAAGACGTCGACCTGGCCGCGCGGGGCGTGATCGAGCGCGGCGGCTTCGGACCGTACTTCGTGCACCGCGTCGGCCACGGACTCGGCATCTCGGGGCATGAGTTGCCGAGCGTCACCCACGAGAACCCGATGGCGGTCGATGAGGGCTTTGTCTTCTCGATCGAGCCGGGCGTCTATCTACCCGGCGAATTCGGGGTCCGCCTCGAGGAGATCGTCTACGTCGACCGCGCGGGCGCGCACCGCATGAGCGCCCTGCCACGCGCCGTGCACATCGCCGGCGTCTGAGTCTGCGGTGGACTATCGTCGGTACGCCTTGCGACGATCGCGGACATATTGGACCTCGAGGACGTCCGCACCGGCGATGCTGTAAATGACGCGATAATCGCCCGCTCTTAACTTCCAGTAACCTCGCCATTCGCCACGCAGCGGGTCGCCTGCCGTTGGGTCATCAATCAGCCGATCGAACCCGATCTCGAGGCGCAGCGCCCTCAGCGCCTCAGGATCGGCCATCTCCTCGAGGGTAGCCATTAGGCTGTTATAATCATCAGTTCCCAGAAGAACGGCAACCGGACTTCCCTCTCGGGTCATGACAATCTGTTGTCCGCCTTCCGCCGCACGGATAAGCTTGGTGAGTTGCCGGTGGGCCTCCTTGACGCCGACAATCTTCGCCACGGCACACTCCGGTACCGTACAAACAGTGGTCTACACCGTAGTAGATACTTACCCGGGCCCCCGCGCCAGAGGAGGTTAGTCGAGTCCGCTCTTGCCTCGGGCGAGGACCTCGACGACTGCGTCGTGAATCACGCCGTTCGTCGCCAATATCCGCCCGGCGTCGGGCCCGGGCAGCGGATGCCCTCGAAGGTCGCTGATGCGTCCGCCGGCTTCTTCGACGACCAGCATGCCCGCGCCGAAGTCCCACGCCTTGGGACCGATCTCCCAATACCCTTCGAGGTAGCCCGCGGCGACCTGTGCCAGCGCCATCGCGGCCGAGCCCAGGGCGCGGACGACCGACGCCTCGAGCCGGATGTTGACGAAGTGGTCGACGTTGACGCGCGTCTCGTTGACGTCGCGGGGGAAGCCGGTGGCGAACCCGCCGTCCCGCATCGTCGAGACCGCCGACACGTGGAGCCGCCGCCACGGGGCGAGATCGCCCCACCGCGCCGCGTCCGCCGGCAGGTCGGCGAGCGCCGCGGCGTACGCCCCGCGGCCGCGCTCGGCGGCGTAGACTTCGCCGATGATCGGGTTGAGGATCACCCCGAGCGAGATGCCCGCGTCCTGCTCCCGCAGCGCGATGCTGACGCAGAACCACGGAATGCCGCGGGCATAGTTCGACGTGCCGTCGAGCGGGTCGACGAGCCAGGTCCGGGCCGCCTGTCCGCGCTGCCCGCCTTCCTCGCCGAGGATCGCATCGGAGGGGTACGCGTCGCGCAGGACCCGTACGATCGCGTCCTCCGCGCCGCGGTCCGCGTCCGTGACGGGGTCGTTGGGCCCCTTGTAATCGACGCGCTCGAGCCGCCGGAAAAATCGGCGGTGCACGGCCGCCGCGGCCTGGGCGGCGCGCAACGCGGTGACGGCGGCGGGGGAGAGTGCCGGCATAACGACCTCTTAGACTTCGACGTGGAGGAGTGAACTCCGGCACGCCCGAACCACGTCGGGACCCGACGCCTGCTGCCGAGAGTGTGCCCGTGCCGTACCTGAGCGAGATCATCGGCAAGCCGGTGTACGATGCGTCCGGTGACGCGTTCGACCGTGTCGCCGACCTCGTCATCTATCACGGCACCGAAAAATTCCCCAAGATCACGGGCATCCTGCTGTCGGGCGACCGGAGCCGTGTGGCGATCATCCCGTGGGAGGCCGTCGCCGAGTTTTCCACCGCCGGTGTCCGGCTCCGCGTCGAGCGGCGGCACCTCACGCCGCGTCCGCTCCAGCCGGACGAGGTGCTGCTGCGCGACAACATCTTCGACTGTCAGGTGGTGGACACCGATGACCTGAAGGTCGTGCGCGTCAACGACATCGAGCTCCGGCCGGTCGGCACCGAGCTCCGCGTCGTCGGCGCGGACGTCGGGACGCGCTCGCTCCTTCGCCGGTTGGGGCTCGAGCCGATTGTCGCCCGCGCGCTCGAGCGGCTCGGCCGGCCCCTGCCGCAGGGCGTGATTCCGTGGAACCTCGTCGCCGTCCTCGGCGGCACCATGACCCCCCTCAAGCTCAGCATTTCTCGCGAGAAGCTGAAGGACATCCACCCCGCGGACCTCGCGGACCTCCTCGAGGAGCTCGACCGCGACGAGCGCGTCGAGATGATCACCGCGCTCGGAGACGAGACCGCGGCCGACGTGCTCGAGGAAGCCGAGCCCGAGGTGCAGACCGCGGTGATCCAGGAGCTGCCGAGCGAGCGGGCCGCGGACGTGCTCGAGGAGATGGCGCCGGAAGAAGCCGCGGATGTGCTCGGAGAACTGCCCGAGCACCGGGCGGACGAGCTGATCTCGCTGATGGAGGACGAGAGGGCCGAAGAGGTCAGCCGCCTGCTGGAGTATCCGCCGGAGACGGCGGCCGGCAAGATGACGACGGATTTCATCGCCCTGCCGGAGACGATGACCGTCGAGCAGGTGCTCGCGCGGCTCCGCGAGACCAAGCCCGACGACGAGACCATTTATTACCTCTACGTCGTCGACGCGCAGGAACGGCTCGTCGGCGTGCTGTCGATCAGGTCGCTTATCGTGTCGCCGCCCGAGACGCCGATCTCGCAGGTCATGCGCACCGACGTGTTCTACGTGCCGCCGGACGCCAGCGTCGAGGACGTCGCCGGCGCGCTGGTCAAGTACGATCTGCTGGCGGTCCCGGTCGTCGGACCCGCCGGACGGCTCATCGGCATCGTCACGGTCGACCACCTGATCGACATCCTCGTCGAAACCTACGGACCGCGAAAGCTCGGCGGCGGCGTCGACCTGCTGCGGCGCAAGGCCTCTCGCGAGTCCGCGACCGGCGCTCTTCCCGGCGGCCCGTCTTCCCCTGGCGGGGACCGGCCCGAGCGGCCCGCGTGAAATTCACCCTCCCGATCCTCCGGCGTGCCGGGCGGGCCGCGGCGATGAGCCGGCTCGCGATGTTCTTCGCCATCATGGGCCCCGGCATCATCACCCAGAACGTCGACAACGACGCCGGCGGCATTACGACCTATTCGCTCGCGGGCGCCAATTTCGGCTACGCGCTCCTGTGGACGATGATCCCGGTGACGATCGCGCTGTACGTCATCCAGGAAATGGCGTCCCGGCTGGGCGCGGTCACCGGCAAGGGCCTCGCCGACCTGATCCGCGAACGGTTCGGCCTGCGCACCACGGTGTGGGTCATGCTGGTTCTGCTGGGCGCCGACTTCGGCAACACGCTCGCGGAGTTCTCCGGGCTCGCCGCCGGCGGGGAGATCTTCGGGGTCTCCAAGTACGTGTTCGTCCCGATCGGCGCGATCACGGTGTGGCTGCTCGTGGTCCGAGGCACCTACCGGTCGGTGGAGCGGATCTTCCTGGGCGCGAGCGCCTTCTACGTCGCCTACGTGGTCTCGGGCATACTCGCGAAGCCGGACTGGGGCGTCGTGCTGCGCGCCTCGGTCGTACCCACGTTCAGCTTCCAGGCCGCCTATCTGCTGATGTTCGTCGGCGTGATCGGCACGACGATCGCGCCGTGGATGCAGTTCTACCTGCAGTCGACCGTCGTCGAGAAGGGCATCACGGTCAAGCACTACGGATACACGCGGACGGACGTCTTCATCGGCTCGTTGATGACCGACATCGTCGCCTGGTTCGTCATCGTCGCCTGCGGCGCGACGATCTTCGCCCACCACATCCACGTCGAGACGGTCAAGGACGCGGCGCTCGCGCTCGCCCCGCTTGCCGGCCGGTACGCCTCGGCGCTGTTCGCCCTCGGTCTCATCAACGCGTCGCTGTTCTCGGCGTCGGTGCTGCCGCTGGCGACCTCCCACTACGTCTGCGAGGCGCTCGGGTTTGAAGCGGGCGTGGACCGCACGATCCGCCAGGCGCCGGTCTTCTACGGCATCTATATCGTCCTCATCGTCGGGGCGTGCATCATCGTCCTGCTCCCCAACGCCCCGCTGCTGCGGATCCTGTTCCTGTCGCAGGTCGCGAACGGCGTCCTGCTGCCGTTCATCCTTGTGTTCATGCTCCTGCTCGTCAACCAGAAACGGCTGATGGGCGCCTACGTCAACTCGGTGCCGTTCAACGTCATCGCGTGGCTGACCACGGTGCTGATGATCGTCCTCACCCTGGCGCTGGTCGTGACGCAGATCTTCCCGTTCGGCGGGTAGCCGGCACCAAGGGGCCGCCCGGCACGACGGCCAACTTACTCGCATGGCGACCCCGCTGGAGAGCCTGTGGGCCGGTCCGACTCCGACGATCGAAGACGTCCTCGCGGCGCGCCGGGTGATCGCGCCGCACCTCTACCGGACCCCGCTCGTCCACGCCCCGGCCCTCGACCGCCTTCTCGGCGCGCGGGTCTACGTCAAATGCGAAAACGTTCTGCCCACGGGCGCGTTCAAGGTGCGCGGCGGGATCAACCTCATGAGCCGCCTCACCCCGGACGAACGCCGGCGCGGCGTCATCACGGCGAGCACCGGGAACCACGGGCAGTCGATCGCGTACGCCGCGCGCCTTCTCGGCGTGCCGGCGATCATCGGCGCGCCGGAAGGCGCGAATCCTCTCAAGGTCGCGGCGATGCGCGCGCTCGGGGCCGAGGTCGCGCTGCACGGCCGGGATTTCGACGAATCCCGGGAGTGGGTCGAGCGAACGGCGGCCGCGGAGGGCTACCGGTACGTCCACTCCGCCAACGAACCGCTCCTGATCGCCGGCGTCGGGACCCTCAGCCTGGAAGTGATGGAGGATCTGCCGGAGGCCGACGTCATCATCGCGCCGATCGGCGCCGGAAGCGGCGCCTGCGGGCACTGCATCACGGCGAAGACGCTCTCCTCGCGCGTCCGCGTCATCGGCGTCCAGGCGGAGGGCGCGCCGCCGGTCTACCGCACCCTCAAAGAACGCCGGATGGTCGAGCTGGAGCACATGGAGACGTTCGCGGAGGGCATCGCCACGCGCATCCCGTTCGCGCTGCCGGTGTCGATTCTGAGCCGGCTGCTCGATGAGATCGTGCTCGTGAGCGACGAGGATCTGCGCCGCGCGATCCTGCTCCTCGGCGAGGCCGTGCGGCAGACCGCTGAGGGCGCCGGCGCGGCGTCCACCGCGGCCGCCCTTCGCCTCGGGGAACGGCTCCGCGGCAAGACGGTGGTGCTGATTCTCAGCGGGGGCAACATCCCTGTAGAGCAACTGGGGGAGTTCTACGCGGACCGCGTCCGCGTCGCGGCGGTGGCCTCGATGCTGCGCGGCACCCGGCAAAGGGGTGGGGAGGCGTGACGCACCGCGAACGGATCGACTCGGCGATTGCCGGCAAGCGTCCCGACAAGGTGCCGGCGGCGCTGTGGCGCCATTTCCCGGAGCAGGATCAGAAGGCCGAGCGCCTCGCCGAGGCCCACATCGCCTTTTACCGCGCGTACGACCCGGACATCCTTAAAGTTACGCCGGCGAGCGGCTACTACGGCGACGATTGGGGGCTCCGCGCCGGCTACAAGCCGAACCGCGAAGGCACGCGCTCGATCAGCGACCGGCCGATCAAGAGGCCGGCGGATTGGGGGAAGCTGCGGCGGCTCGACACGAGTCACGGCGTGTACGGCCGCGAGGCGCACGCGATCCGCCTCGTCGCGGACGCGGTCGGCCGCGACGTCCACGTGCTGGAGACGGTGTTCAGCCCGCTCAGCATCGCCCGCACGATCGCGGGCGAGCAGGCCACCGTCCGGTACGTTCGCGAGAACCCCGAAGCCCTGCACGAGGGGCTCGAGGTCATCACAGACGTCCAGATCGCGTTCGTCCGCAACGTGCTGTCGGCGGGCGCCGACGGGGTGTTCTTTTCGAGCCAGATGGCCACCCATGATCTCCTCACCCGCGAAGAGTACGAGGAATTCGGACGGCCCTACGATCTCCGGATGCTGGACGAAGCCGGCGCCGCGCTGGTCTTCCTCCACATTCACGGCGTGAACGTGATGTTCGATCTGTTCGACGACTACCCGGTGCAGATCGTCAACTGGCACGCCCGCGAGACCGCCCCGACGATCGCCGACGCCCGCCGGCGCACCTCCGCCTGCCTGGCCTGCGGCATCGACGCCTGGAACACCCTGTCCAAGCGCACGCCGGAGGACGTGGCGGCGGAGGTCCGCGACGCCGTCGCGCAGACCGGCGGCCGCGGCCACATCGTCACCACCGGCTGCGTCATGCCGGTCGACACGCCGGAGGCCAACATCCGCGCCGCGATCGCCGCGGCGAGAGAGGCCTGATAGCCATGGGCGACAACGTGACGCGAAAGATTCTCGGCGCGCATCTGGTAGACGGCCGGATGACGCCCGGTGAAGAGATCGGCATCAAGATCGACGAGATCCTCATCCAGGACATCACCGGCACGGCCGCGATGATGCATTTCGAGACGATGCAGCTCCATCGAGTCCGCTGCAAAGTGGCATGTTGCTACGGTGACCATAACGTGCTCCAGGTCAGCGAGGAGAACACCGAGGACCACGTCTACCTCGCCTCCGCCGCCCGCAAGTACGGCATCTGGTGGGCCAAGCCGGGCGCGGGCATCGGGCACCAGATCCAGCAGGAGCATTTCGCCGTCCCCGGCGACACCGCGCTCGGCGCGGACAGCCATACCCCCCACATCGGCGGCATGGGCGTCTACGCGATGGGGGCGGGCGGCCTGGACGTCGCCGTGGCCATGGGCGGCGGGCCATACTATCTCGACATGCCGGCCGTCGTGCGCGTGGAGCTGACCGGGCAGCTGCGGCCGTGGTCGACGGCGAAGGACGTGATCCTCGAGATGCTGCGCCGGCTCACCGCGAGCGGCGGATTCGGCAAGGTGTTCGAATACGCAGGGCCGGGCGTCCGGACGCTCAACGTCCAGCAGCGCATCACGATCTGCAACATGGGCGCGGAGCTCGGCGCGACGACCTCGATGTTCCCCTCCGACGCCGCGACGCGGGACTACCTCCGGACGATCGGCCGCGGAGACGCGTGGCGCGAAGTGCTGCCCGATCCGGACGCCGCCTACGATGAGTCGATGGAGGTGGATCTCGGCGCGATCGAGCCGCTCGTCGCGATGCCGAGCAACCCCGACAAGGTCGTGCCGGTCGGGCAGGCGGCCGGCATCAAGGTCGACCAGGTGATGGTCGGGTCGTGCACCAACGGCTCCTACACCGACCTCAAAGCCGTCGCGCAGATTGTGAAGGGCCGGCGCGTGCATCCCGACGTCACGTTCTTCGTGCACCCGAGCAGCCGGCTCGACGTCGAAGTGCTGGCGCGCGAAGGCCTCCTCACCGAGATGATCGCCGCCGGCGTGAACGTGGAGGCGGCGACCTGCGGCGCGTGCATCGGGGTCGGCCACGTGCCGGCGAAGGGGATGAAGTCCCTGCGCGCGATCAACCGCAACTTCAAAGGCCGCACCGGGCAGAAGGACGACGAGGTGTACCTGTCGTCGAGCGAGGTGGCCGCGGCGTCCGCGGTCGCGGGCGTGATCACCGATCCCCGCACGCTCGGCATGGCCGCGCCGGCCCAGGAGACGCCGCGCCGCCTGCCCCAGGACAACACGAGCCTGGTGCCCCCGGCCTCGGAGGCGGAGGCCCCGGCGCTCCGGATCATCAAGGGCGACAACATCGTCGGGATCCCGCTGAAGGGACCGCTGGCCCCGGCGCTGCGGGCCGAGGTCCTCATCAAGCTGGGCGACGACATCAGCACCGACCATATCATGCCGGCCGGTTCGCAGATCCTCCGGTTCCGCTCCAACATCCCGAAACTGGCGGACTATGTCTTCAACCGCGTCGACCCGGCGTTCGCCGCCCGCGCGAAGGAGCGCGGCGGGGGCTTCATCGTCGGCGGACGCAACTACGGCCAGGGCAGCAGCCGCGAGCACGCGGCGATCGCGCCCATGTACCTCGGGGTCACGGGCGTGCTCGTCAAGGCGTTCGCCCGGATCCACCTGGCCAATCTCATCAACTGGGGCGTTCTGCCGATGACGTTCGCGGATCCGGCGGACTACGACCGGATCGCGCAGGGCGACGTGCTGGAGATCGCGGACGTCCGCGCGCAGATCGACGGGGGCGCGTCGCAGCTCACCGTGCGGAACACGACGAAGGGCGCCGCGTTCCAGGTCAACGTGGCGTTGAACCGCCGCGAGCGCGATTACCTTATGGCCGGGGGCAAGCTGGCGCACACCAAGGCGCACCCGGTCGGCTGATCCGAGAACCGGGGCATCCGCGGTCACGTTTCTGTAACGCAGACCGCGGGCGGAGTGGAGGAGTTTCCCCCCGGTCCGCAAAAACGTACTCCGCCCAAATTGGCGGAGCCCAATCGTGAGGGGGGATGTTTTGTGCCTTCTTCGACGGACCCGGCACGGCCGACCCGAAGAGACATGCTGCGGTGGGGCGCGGCCGCGTCGCTCGGCGCCGGCATCTTGTCCGCCGCGGATCTGATTCCGGCGTCCGCGGCCCCGGGGGGCGCCGGTACGATCCGGGTCGCGCTCGAATCCGATCCGCCGAATATGGACCCGCACCGTTCCACGGCCGCGGTCGACCGTCAGGTGTACCAGAACCTCTACGACAAGCTGGTCGACACGGACGAAAACCTCCGTATCATGCCGATGCTGGCGACGTCGTGGACGATCAGTCCGGACGGCAAGACGTATACGTTCAAACTGCAGCAGGGCGTCAAGTTCCATGACGGGACGCCGTTCAACGCGGAGGCCGTCAAGTACAACTTCGACCGGATGCGCGATCCGAAGTTTCCTTCGACCCGGCGCAGCGAGCTGGGGCCGGTGATCGGGGCCGACGCGGTCGATACCTATACGGTCCGGGTGACCCTCGAGCGCGCGTACAGTCCGCTGATGTATGTGTTGACCGACCGGGCGGGGATGATGGTTTCGCCGGCCGCGGCGCAGAAGGACGGTCTCAACTTCGCGCTCCACCCGGTGGGCACCGGTCCGTTCCGGTTCGTCGAGAAGATTCCCCAAGATCACATTACGCTCGACCGGAACCCCGACTACTGGGTCAAGGGCCAGCCATATCTCAGCCGCATCACCTACCGGACGATCGTCGACGACAACGCCCGGGTCGCCAGTATCAAGTCGGGCGACACCGACATTGTCAACGTTCCGCCGCTGCCCCAGATCCCGTCGCTCAAGAAGGAAGCCGCGCAGAGCGGCGCCCGGTTCCGCGTCATCGAACGCGGGCCGTTTGCCTGGCAAGGCATCTGGCTCAACGTGACGAAGCCACCGTTTGACAATAAGCTGCTGCGCCAGGCGTTGAACGCGACGATCGACCGGAACGTCATCGCGAACGTCGTGCTGCAGGGCGCGGCAGACCCTCTGTACTCCTTCTTCCCGAACGGGACGCCGGCGTACGATCCGTCCTGGAAGATCCCGCCGCGCAGCGTGGCGCTGGCCAGGGAAAAACTTCAGGCGGCCGGACACCCCAGCGGGTTCTCCTTCACGCTGCTGAGTACGCCCGGACAGCAGCAGCAGTCCATCGCCCAAGCGGTGCAGTCGATGGCGTCGGAAGCCGGGATCCAGGCCAAGATCCAGATTATCGAGTTCGGCGCGTTTCTCAGCGTGCTGAGCCACCTCCAGCACGAAGCCGGCCTCATCGGGTGGAGCGGCCGGCCCGACCCGGACTTTGACATTTACCCATTCATCACCAAATCCGGCGTCGGCTCGTTCAACGACGCGGGCTACGACAACCCCAAGGTGGACGAGCTGCTGGACGCCGCGCGCCTCTTACAAGATATGGCGCAGCGCCGGCGGGCGTACAGCGAGGCGACGAAGATCCTGGCCGACGATATGCCCTATCTCTGGCTTTACTGCCCAAAGGAATACAAGCTCGTCGTGCCACGGGTGCGCGGCTTCGTCGACCAGCCG
Organism: bacterium; assembly: GCA_035934535.1. Taxonomy (GTDB): domain Bacteria; phylum Sysuimicrobiota; class Sysuimicrobiia; order Sysuimicrobiales; family Segetimicrobiaceae; genus DASSJF01. The sequence goes on along the minus strand of DASYXS010000096.1, from coordinate 3,738 downwards.
GACGGTATGATGAGGTTCCGAACGGTCCGGCTCGCCTAGATGTCCCGCGGCCGGGCGGCGGACGGCGCCGCCCGGCCGCCACCGCCCATGCTCCGCTTCATCACACACCGGCTTCTGCAGATGGTCCCGGTGCTGTTCTTTGTTAGCGTGATCATCTTCACGCTGATCAACCTGATCCCGGGCGACGCCGCGCGCCTCTTTCTCGGGGAGGAGGCCTCGCCGGACGCGCTCGTCGCCCTCCGCCATCAGATGGGGCTCGACCGGCCGCTGCCGGTCCAGTACGCCCGGTGGATCGGCGGCATGCTGCACGGAGACTTCGGGCACTCGTTCAAAGACAACCGGTCGGTGCTCGCGACGGTGGCGCAGAAGATTCCGGTGACCGCGGAGCTCTCGTGCATGGCCCTCGTGATCGCGTGGACGATCGCGATTCCGGCCGGCGTGCTGGCCGCCTGGAGGCGGCGCACAGCCGCGGACTACGCGGCGTCGGCCGCGGCGCTCACCGGGCTCAGCATCCCGAACTTTTGGCTCGGGATCATGCTGATCTACCTGTTCGCGGTCAATCTGCACTGGCTGCCGGCCTCGGGGTACGTGCCGCCGACTCAGGACCTCGGCCGCAACCTCCGGACGCTCATCATGCCGGCGTTTGTCTTGGGGATCATTCTGGCCGCGGTCGTGATGCGGCAGCTGCGGAGCAGCATGCTGGAGGTCCTGAGCGCCGATTTCGTCCGGACCGCGAACGCCAAAGGACTGGCCGCCGCGACCGTGCTGGTGCGGCACGCCCTGCGCAACGCGGTGATCCCCGTGATCACGGTGATGGGCATCCAGCTCGGCACGCTGCTCGGCGGCGTCGTCATCACGGAGACGATCTTTTCGGTTCCCGGCATGGGGCGGCTCGCCGTGGAGTCGATCTACGCGCGCGACTACCCGATGCTCGAGGGGGTCGTCATGTTCAGCGCCCTCTCGGTGCTCGCGGTCAACCTGGCGGTCGATATCCTCTACTCGGTCATCGATCCGCGGATCACGCTCGAGGGCGGCCGGACGTGAGCACCGTCGCCGGGACCCTCCCGGCAATCGGCTCCCGCGCCCCCGCGAAGCGCGGGCTGCGGCACCTTGCCGCGCGGTTCGCGCGCAACCGGCTCGCGCTGGCCGGTTTGTTCGTCTTTGCGCTGGTCCTCCTGATTGCCATCGCGGCGCCCTGGATCGCCCCGTCCTCCCCGATCAAGACCGACTTCACGGCGTACCTCCAGCCGCCCGGCGGGCGCCACCTCCTCGGCACGGATGAGCTGGGTCGCGACGTCGCGAGCCGCATCGTCTTCGGCTCGCGCGCCTCCCTCGAGGCCGGCGTCGTCTCGGTGGGCCTCGGCATCTCCGCGGGCGTGCCGCTAGGGCTCGCGGCGGGTTTCTACGGCGATCGGCTCGACAACGTGCTGATGCGGCTCACCGACGCGATGCTCTCGATTCCGAACCTGATCCTGGCGCTGACCGTGGTCGCCGTGCTGGGCCCCGGCTTGAACAAGGCGATGATCGCGATCGCCGCCGGGCTCATGCCGGTGTTCATGCGGATCATGCGCGCCCAGGTGCTCTCCGAGCGCGGCCGTGAGTACATTCAGGCCGCGCGCGCGATGGGGGCGGCGGACCGGCGGATCATCTGGCGGCACCTCCTGCCCAACAGCGTCGCCCCGATCGTCGTGCAGGGCTCCCTCAACGTCGCCGGGGCGATCCTGACCGAGGCGACGTTGAGCTTCCTCGGCCTCGGGACCCAGCCGCCGACCCCGTCGTGGGGCTCGATGCTGAACGCCGCGCAGCAGTACCTGACCCAGGCGCCGTGGCTGTCGATCTGGCCGGGGATCGCGATCGCCGTTACCGTGTTCGCGGTGAACGTCGCCGGCGACGGCATCCGCGAGATCTGGGATCCGCGGACGCGCTGAGATGCCGGCGGCCATCGACGAGGCGCGTCTGCGCCGGCGCCTCGAAGAGCTGGCGCAGATCGGACGGACGCCCGAAGGCGGCGTCACGCGCCTATCCTACCGGCCGGAGCACGCGGCCGCCGTCCGGCTCGCCGCGGGCTGGATGCGCGAGGCGGGCGCCGCGGCCGCGGTGGATTTTTGGGGGAACCTCCACGGGCTCGTCCCGGGCGCGGAGGCCGGCCTCCCGCCGGTGGCGGCGGGATCGCACCTCGACACCGTGCCGAACGGCGGGGTCTTCGACGGCGCGCTCGGCGTCGTCGCGGCGATTGAAGCGGCGCAGGCTCTGCGCGATGCGGCGATCCGTCTTGCGCGTCCGCTGCTGCTGCTCGGGTTCGCCGAGGAAGAAGGGACGTCGTTCGGCGTCGGCTGCCTCGGATCGCTCGGGGTCGTCGGGCGGGCGCCCGCGCCGGAGGCGATCCACGACCGGCAGGGCGTCACGGTCGCGGCGCTCCTTCGCGCATTCGACCCGGGGATCGCCCGCGCGCCGCTCTCGCCCGCGATGTCCGCGTATCTCGAGCTGCATATCGAGCAGGGTCCGGTCCTGGCCGCGCGCGGGGCGGGGCTCGCCGCGGTCGAGGCGATTGTCGGCATCGCCCGCGCGGGCTTCACGTTCCGCGGTCAGGCGAACCACGCCGGCACCACGCCGATGGAGGTGCGCCGCGACGCGCTGTGGGGCGCGGCCGATCTCGTCGCGCAGGTGCGGACGCTCGCCCGCGATACCGGCGGGCGGGCGGTCGCGACGGTGGGCCGCCTGGGCGTCTCGCCGGGCGCGACGAACGTCATCCCCGGCGCGGCGGAGATGACGGTCGAGGTTCGAAGTGCCGAGCCGCCGCTGCTCGCATCACTCCGCGCCGCCATCGAGCAGGCCGGACGGACCTGCGCCGGGCGCTACGGCCTCGAACTGGACATCGGCGACTGGCGGGTCGAACCACCCCTGCCGCTCGACGCCGGCGTGCACGCCTCGATTGTGGAGGCCGCGACCGACCTCGGGTGGCCGATCACCACGATGCCGAGCTGGGCCGGCCACGACGCCAAAATCCTTTCCGCGCGGGTGCCCGCCGGGATGATCTTCGTCCCGAGCGACCGGGGGATCAGTCATTCGCCGGAGGAACGTACTTCCTGGGAGGACGCGGCGCGCGGCGCCCAGGTGCTGTGCCGCGCGGTCGAGCGCCTCGCCGCCTGAGGTGGGTTTGGTGAACGAAGAGACGCCGCGCCGGGACGAGCCGGCCGACGATACGGCGGCATCAGAATCCGGATCGGAAACGTCGTCTACGGCGGGTCGGGACGCCGGCCGCCAAGCCGTGCCGCTCGAAGCGATTTCCACGCGGGAACTCCTCGCTTGGATGCTCGGCGTGCTCGGCGCCAAGGCGTGGCAGGGGATGGGCCTCGTCCCGAATCCAGGAAGCGGAAAGATCGAAAAGGATCTCGGGGAGGCCAAAATCGCGATTGACGCGTTTTCGGGCCTTCTCGAAGCGATGCGGCCGCAGCTCGAGGGGCAGGCGCTGCGCGATACCGAGGCGTTGTTGACCACGCTGCGGCTGAATTTCGTCGAAAAGAGCAGCGAGGGGTAGCGCGGCGCCGGCATGCCCGCCTTATCCACACGTTGTTGTCCACATTATCCGGATTTCGCGCGAACGAAGTTTCCGGATTGCGGGGGCGGGATGGGTGTGCTACAAATGATGACGGAGGCGCAAGCCCTCCGGCCAGAGTAGCCGACTCAAACGCTCGCGCACGTGGACGCCGAGAGCTGGTCAAGCGTACTTCGGGGGTA
>DASYXS010000053.1:0-12652 GCA_035934535.1 bacterium | reverse complement strand
TACTCGCCGCGCACAGCCCGCACGCGCCTTTGATCGCCGCGCTCCAGGCATTCCGAGGCATCGCCCTCACCACCGCGATCATCCTTGTTGCTGAACTTGGAGATCTCCGCCGCTTTCCAGGACCGCGCGAGCTGATGGGCTACACGGGATTGGTCTCCACCGAATCATCCAACACCGAGCGTCATCATCGCGGCGGCATTACCAAGACCGGTAACGCGCACATCCGGCACGTCTTGGTCGAGGCGGCGTGGCAGTATCGCCGGGCGCCTGGAGTATGGGGGGCACTTAAGAAGCGGCAAGCCGGCCTTCCGCCCGCGGTCGTGGCCATCGCGTGGAAAGCGCAGCAACGGCTCCACCGACGTTTCCGCCGCTTCACCCACCGCGGGAAACTGCCGCATGTGGCCGTCGTCGCGATCGCTCGAGAGCTGGCGGGGTTCATCTGGGCAGCTGCGCAGCAAGTCCCGCCCGCGTCCCAAGCACTGTCGGCATAAAGGCGACCCCAGTATCAGCACGGACATGAGGCATGGGCAGAGTGGGTGGTCAGGCAGCAGCAACGGGTGGGAGAATCCTCGAGAATTGCTATGCGCTCAGGACTTTGTCCGAACGCGCGTCGTTAGATCGAGGCAGCTCCCGACGTCCTCTCATCATGCGGTGGGATGCGTGCATCCTGTGACCCGCGTATATCAGGCTGGTGAACCGTCGACAATCTCGCTGCAGCCTGGCACCCGCTCTGCTCATGCACGATCACCGACCGATGCGCTGGCAGGCAGAGTTCAAATCGGACGGACGTCATGTCCCACAAACAGGACTTGACCGGTCCTTCCATATCAGCAACTTATTGAAGAACGATTGACCTTTCAGGAGATGGCGATGCGGACAGAACGAGGAAGGAGAGGGTCCAAGTCCCCCCTCCCCGGACCAACTCATCTTAAGAGGACCTGAATGTACGGGGGGAGGGCGGCGGCGGCGCGAAACCCTATCGGCCAAACCGCCGCTGCCGCTGTTGGTAGCTGCGCAAGGCTCTTAGGAAGTCAACTCTGCGGAACATGGGCCAGTAGACATCGCAGAAGTAGTACTCGCTGTAGACGCTCTGCCACAGCAAGAATCCGCTCAGCCGAGTCTCTCCGCTGGTGCGAATGATGAGGTCCGGGTCATCGACAGCCCCGGTGTACATATGACGCCCGATCTCTTCCGGAGTGAGGTACGCTGTTAGGTCTTCAGCGGTGATCCCCGGCCGGAAATGAGCCTGGACCAGAGAGCGGACGGCATCGGCAATTTCTTGGCGTCCACCGTACCCAACCGCGATGTTCAGCACACAGCCACTGTAACCGGCGGTGGCCTGCTCCGCGTCGGCAATCGCCCTGCGGAGCGAACCAGGCAGCGCATCGAAATGGCCGACGGCGCGGATGCGGCGCTTACAGCGTACCGTCGCAGGATGCCGGGCCAGTCTCTTGATCTTCTGCTCGATAACCTCGAGCAGCGGGAGAATCTCCTCGGGTGGGCGTTCCAGGTTTTCAATGGACAGCACCCATACCGTAACCTGCGGTATGTTCAGCGTCTCGCACCATTCGAGCACATCGTCGACTTTGTCGGCTCCGCGCTCATAGGCGTCGCGGCTCGTCAGACTGGCTTCCTGCGCGTAGCGTCGGTTTCCATCAAGGATCAGCCCGACGTGCCGAGGCAGTGGCCCGCCGCGGAGGCGCCGGAGAAGCCGGCCTTCGTATAGTCGATACAGGAGACCGAGCAGCATGGCGTCCCCGAGCAGGCGATGAGCGGCGCGATTAGCCGAGACGCCGGCGCATCGCCGCGCGATTGGCGAGATCCAGCACGGGTCGGATAAAACGCTGAGCCCGTGTCGTCGCGAGCCCGCTCATGGCTCCCACTACCATTCTCCCGAGGACGGCAGGAAGGCGCACTCCCACGGCCACCCGCGTTGCGCCATTAGGATCGCGCCCAGAAACGCCACCGATCCCCACCGGCCCTCCAAGAGCAGCGTGGCGGCGATTGCGGTCGAGACTGCGGTGTGGCCACTCGGAAAGGATGTATCGTGAGGTCGCGGCACCAGCACATGAGCCGGCAGAAGAAGAAAAGGCCGGGGACGCATCGTCGTCGCGTTCAGCCCCGCATTGATGGCAAGCGCAAGGAGTGCTGCCACTACGGCCAGGAGCAAGGCGTGGCGCCGCGCATTACGGTCCGTCTCACCATAAGACGAGGAACAGCATGGGTAGAAAAATACCCCTTCTGCCGCCAGGGCGATGGCCGGTGCGACCGGCGCGGGGAGTCGCGCAGGCAGACTGTTGAGGTACACGAACAACGACTGATCCGTGATGCTCCCTCCGGCGAAAATTCAGACACGTGCTCCCACACGCGCCGCCGTCGCTAGCGATTGGCGTAGACGGGTGTGTGTACTTTATGGAGCGTCTGAACAATCGGCGCCGTACGCCCTCGCTCTCGCGCGCGCCGTCCGTAGACCAGGTCGCCGCCGTAGTAGCCGGTCACCACCAGCACGATCATCGCGAGGGCGCCGGCCGCCAGCGCGAGGTCCTGCCACGCCCGCCGTCTCCGGGCCCCGATTCGTACAAGCACCCAGATGATCACTAGTGCGAGTAGCACGTAGGCCCAGTGCTTGTGCCCCTCCACGAGCCGTCCGGCGAAGAATCGTTGGAGGCTAACGGTATGCTGCTGCACGAGCCCGCTAAGCTCATGGTCTTCGCGTTCGCGGACCTCCGGTGTGATCCGCCCGCTCAGCACCGAGAGGACGGTCGCGACGCCGCCGCCCGCGAGCGAATACAGGGCCGCAATGCGCGACGACTGCGACCGCCACAGCCACGCCGCGACGTCAAGGACGAAGGCGAAGCACAGGAGCGCGATCGAGAAGTGTACCAGCATTGGATGCAGTTCGACGGACCAGTTGATACGGACTCCCACGGCGTGACCTCCTCAGCGTGCGGCACGGCCGCGGCGCGCGCCGGACGCCCTGCGGGCCGCGGGGGTCCCCGCCTCCAGCGCCCAGATGAGCGCGAGGGCGAGCAGCCCGACGTCGCGGACAAGCGTGTCGCTAAACCCGCTCGTGACGAGGAGGCCGGCGACGATCTCGACCATGACCGCGACCGCGATCCACGATACGATGCCGCCGGCGAAATCGACGAGCGCGGCGGCGGCGAGCACAAACAACACCCATCCGTGCGCCAGGATCAGGCGCACCGGCGAGACCGCCGCGGCCGCGACGTGTGGTACATACCCAGTCCACTGCGTCGGATTAGTTAACTCCCAAAAGCCGAAACACGCGAGGACGATTCCGGTCGCCACCCGAGCGACGACAATCGTCCCGACCCGTCGGCCGCTAATGGCGGACGATGTGTCCATCGGCGTCCGTGAGAACGAAGCCGTCATCACCAAGGTTGGTCTCTCCCTCAAAACCGTCATCGCCCATCCGAGTCTCGATGAAATAGAGTCGGTCGCTTGAGGCGAAGGTAGCGCTCTGCGTTGTGCCGTCCGGCAGATCCGCGGTCACTTGCACCGTGGCGGAGTCTACGCGTCGAAACGCCAGCCGGAAGCCAGTAAGGGCACTGTCGGTCTCGACGGAAGCCGTGGCGGGGTAGACCTGATACGCGTACGCCCCGTACGGCGTCTCAGACAGCAACGGACCCGTCGACTGCCGTGGCGTAGTGGCGGACGGTGGCACGGCGCGTGCGCGCGTAGGGGACGGCGGCCGTGTGCGTATGCGGACGACTCTCGCCGGGGCTTGTGGCGTGCTGCCGGCTGGCGCCGTCGAAGACCGCGTCGCGATGCCGGAGATCGAGGGATTGAGCCGCGGGGCGTGGGCTCCGTCTACGCCTAACCCTGCTCCCACCATCCCGGCCAGCACCACCACACCGATCTTCCAGTAGCTCCGCTCCCTAGACACGACGGCCGTGACCTCCTGTGTCTACTTGTGCCGATGTGGCCGTCTTCGCGCCCTCGGTTCGGGCGCCAGAGTCGATGGGCAGGCGAACCGTAAAGGTCGTTCCCTGTCCGGGTTCGCTCTTGAGCCGGATCTCTGCGCCGTGCGCGTTGACGATGCCCTGCACCAGCGCAAGCCCCCACCCCGATCCGCCGACGCGCCGCGGCCGCGGCTTTCCGCACGACAAAAGCGATCGAACACCAACGGGAGTTGCTCACGCGGAATGCCAGCGTCCGTGTCCGCAACGCGGAACACAACCGCCCTGTCCTCCGGCCCGGCCGCGGGCGTGATCCGGCCCGGCGCCGGCGTGTACTTGATCGCGTTGTACTGGGTCCGCACGACGGGCACGAGCGCCGACAGGGAGTTGGCCGGCAACGGAATGAAATGCGTGTGCCCGTTCGGCTCCGTCACAATGGCTGTGCCGATGGGCGTTGCGGGATCGGAGGCTGCCCGAATCACCGAGAACGAGTTGCCGCCGTCAAAGGCGGCGGTTGCCGGCAGGTCCATGCCGGCGAACCCTTTCCACCCTACGAGCGTGGCCGTCGGTGATAAGGTGGTCAGGCCCCGTTTGAGGCAGCGGTTGCGAGTACTGGTGCGTCTGTTCATCAACAAATTGCCCCCCATTCTTCCCACGCGCCGGGCTGCGACGGGCCTATTACCATTTTCCATCATGCCGACCCGGCGCCCTGTGTTTAGGAGGACATTAAGCACTACATTAAGCACAACGTTAAACAACGCGTAACGATCCAGATTGAACTCACATTTACGCTCCAGGTGGTTCGATCGATCCACCTGCGTGGCTCTCCGCCGCGATAACGTGTCGAAGGGCTCGAATATACCGCTCCAGAGTCCGCCTAAACATCATCAGATGAGCGATGTTGTCCTGCACGGAACGGGCCTGCGCTTCTGTCACGGCGAGCGCGCGCTCGAGTCTAATCCGGCGCGCCGGCGCATCGTCCGTTCTCACGACGGCGGCGAGGTGGCACCTCCGCGCCGCCTCGCCACTGACTCCCTTTGATCGCGTTCGGCGAGGGCCCGAGTAACCGCTCACACGCCTTGGCGTCTTCGTTGCGTCAAGGATCGGCCGCGGCATCGAGCCGTCGTGGCCCGCCCAACCGTTCGCTAGGAACCAACGATCAAATCTCGCCACAATTTCGCGTCCTCTCTCACGGTTACCCGTGACGGGGTGCGCGGCGAATTGCAACTCGAGCATCGCCTTGTTCTCGGTCTGGGGCATTATGCGGCTCGGGGGATTGAAGCCGAAGTCGGTGATCGACAAGGTCGACGCCAAGGTGCCGGTGAGCAACGTTGCCGCCGAACTGCAGCACGCCCGTGAACACGGTTGGCTTTGTCACGTCAGGAACTGTCAGACGTGAGCTGATTGACGTTGATGGTAATCCGGCCGACGCGACTCTGGTCGGGGTAGGCGCGGTCCAGATAGATGGCACCCTGAATGCCGTGGGTGACACCAACGGCCACTTCGAACTGATGGTTCCTGAAGAACGTTTCCCCTACGTGATACGAGGCCGCGGACGTCTGTGGATCGATCGCGAACACCCGCGCGCCCTGGGGAGCGCGGGTCGGCGGGGCCGGAGCAGCCGCCGCAAGCGTCTGCGCGAGCGGACCCGTCCCCAAGGTCTGCCACACGACGGCGCAAGCCGCGTTGAGGATGGCACCCGCGGCGAAGGTAGCATCACGGCGCTCTTTCATTGGCGCGTCCTCCTAGCGGAGACGATCTGCGTGACCGTCCGGTGCGATGACCCGGTCACGACCACGATCATCATGCGCCGGAGTCGGTCCGCTGTGGTTAGGAGAACGTTAACGAGATTGTTAACAACGCATAATAAACGCTACGCCGGCCGCCAGCAGCCGCAGGCCGTTGAGCACAACCCGGAAGGTGCCGCCCTCGTGGCCCACGACCCCAAGCGTCAGCCGTGGGCTAACGCCGAGCGTGAACGCGATCAGTCCCGCGATGACGAAAGAAGCCAGCGCCAGGTTCTGAGCGACTACCCGCCGCGTCCGCCGGCTGAGGCCGATGGCGTACGGCAGCCGAGCGAGGTCGTCCCCCATCAGCACCACGTCTGTGGTCTCGACCAATCAGGGGACCGCTTCGGCGTTGCTCTGCACGAAATGCAGCGACTGCTCGAATTGATCAAAGGGTCATGGGCGTGGATTCGTGGCCGTACCAATCCCACAGGGTGAACGCCCGGCATTGCGGTGCGTCCACCTCAACGGCTGCCTCGTCTACGCACGCACTCGCGCTCGTAACGGATCGTGGCCGTGTTCTGCTGCAGCCTGATCGCGGACGGTTCAGAGCGTGTCTGGCAGCCGACTATCGACGTCGATGTTCGCTGGCCTCGGAGTTGCCCGGCTACGGTGCCACCGCCCCTTGGCCTGTGGCAGCCGTCCTGATTCGATTGCCTAAACCATAATGCCGTGATGTTTAGATGTCAATACATAAATATGCTCGGTCTAACGTCCGTGAAGGACCGGCGCACGCGCGCTCTGGATGGTCCGCGCGACCGGCACGAGACCCCCACGCTCACGCTCGCGCCCGCGCCGCCCGTAGACCAGGTCGCCGCCGTAATAACCCGTCGCGACCAGCGCGATCAGGGCCAGCACCCCGATGCCGGTGGCGATGCGCTGCCAGCGTACCGGCCGTCCTTCCGCGGCGACGCGCACGGTCAGCCAGACGATCACGAGTGCGAGCAGCACGTAGGCCCAGTGCTTGTGCACCTCCACCAGCCGCCCGCTGAAGAATCGCTGCAGGCTGAAGCCGTGCGCGGTGAGCCCCTCAGCGGCGCCCCGCCCCTCGCGCTCGCGGGCCTCCGGGGTGATCAGGCCGCTGAGCAGGGACACCGCCGTCGCGACAGCGCCGGCGATCAGCGAGTAGAGGGCCGCCGTGCGCGCGGACTGCGAGCCGCGCGGCCCCGCCACGACGTCCAGGAAAAAGGCGAAGCACAGCAGCGCGATGGAAAAGTGCACCAGCATCGGGTGCAGTTCAACGGGCCAGTCAAAACGTACCGCCAAGGAAACGCCCCCTTCTTATGATGGACCTCTCCGAGTACTCGATTCGGCGCCTGACGCCGCCGTGGGCAGGCGCACTGTACTCGTTGTGCCGCGCCCGGGCTCGCTGTCGAGCCGGATCTCTCCGCCGTGCGCTTTGACGATCCCCCGCACCAGCGCGAGACCCAACCCGGACCCGCCGACCCGTCGGGCGCCGCCGCCTTCCACGCGGTAGAAGCGGTCGAACACCAACGGGAGATGGTCCACCGGGATGCCTACCCCTGTATCGGTCACGCGCAGCGCGACCGCGCCGCGGTCCGGCGCGGCGGCGAGCGTGATGCGGCCCGGCGCCGGCGTGTACTTGACGGCGTTGTCGAGCAGGTTCCGGACGACGATCCGCATCTGGTCGGCGTTCGCGCTCACGGCCGGCAGGTGCGCCGGGACGTCGACGGCCAGATCCAACCCGGCGGCCCGCGCGAGCGGGCCCATCTCGTCGGCCAGCTCGTAGAGAAGCGGCGCCAGATCCAGCGGGGCCCGGGACGCCTGATGGTCCTCGTCGAGCGCCGACAGAGCCAGGAGATGATCCACGAGACGCTGCATAGAGGCGACCTGCTGGGTCATCTCCGCGAGGTAGCGGCGCGTCATTTCGTCGTGCGGATGCTGCGGCGCCTGCAGCAGCTCCAAGCGCAGCCGCAAACTCGTGAGCGGCGAGCGGAGCTCGTGCGCGGCGTGCGCGACGAACGCTTCTTGATGGGTGAGGGTATCCCGCACGCGCTCGGCCATCCGGTTGAACGCCCGCCCCAGCCGCTCCACTTCTTCCGGCCCGGCGGGCGTTACCGGCTGCGCCAGTTCCCCGGCCGCCATTGCCTCCGTGACTTCCGTCAGGCTGTGGATGGGCGCGGCGATCCGGCGCGCCAGCGCCGCGCTCGCGATCACCGTCACGAGCAGCAGCACGCCCCCGGACAGGAGCAGGCCGAGCCAGGTCCGGCGGATCTCGGCATAGATGCCCGTCGCGGGGATGGCGAGCTGCACGAACGCGAGCGGGATCCGCCCGCCCTCCGGTCCGACGCGGGCGGCCACAAACAGGCTGTCCCCCCCCGTCGCCCCCTCGCGGCGCAGCCGGAATTCCTCCCGTCCCGCCCGCGCCGCGGCGACTTCCGGCGCGTCGATCAAACGGCCGGTGAGATGCGCATCGGAGCTTGCCAGGACGCGGAACTCCGGGGAGATCACGGTCACGCGACCGCCGATGCTGCGGGCGTACGACTGCGTCAGGGCCGCGAGCGTCAGATGCTCCTCGGCCTCGCCGCCGCGCAGGCGCTCCAACGGCTCGCGGACCGCCGCGGCGATGAGCTCCGCCTGCAGCGCGAGGTTCTGCTTGGCCTGCTCGAGACGGATCGCCTGCAGCCGCTGGCCGGTCCACACCGTGAGCCCCCCCAGTCCGAGGATGGCGACGGCCAGGAACGTCACCAGCAAGTGGGCGCGGAGGCTACGGGCCATCAGAGGCGGGCGGGGGCCGGTCCAGGAGGCGGTACCCGTGACCGCGCACCGTCTCGATCAGCGTCGGCTTCGCCGGGTCGTCCAGTTTCTCGCGCAGCCAGTGGATGTGGACGTCCAGCGTCCGCGGATCACCGACCCATTCCGCGCCCCACACCTGCGTCAGCAGATCCTCGCGCGTCAGCGCCTGACCGGCATGCTCGACGAGAACCCGCAGCAGGTCGAACTCGCGCGGCCGGAGGTCGACCGGGCGGCCGCTTCGCCACACGCGGCGGGCCGTGCGTTCAAGGACGATCGGTCCGGCGCTGAGGCGGTCCGCCGGCGGCGCCTCGCCGCGGTCGAGCGCCCGGCGTCGCAGAATCGCGCGGACGCGCGACACGAGCTCGCGAAAACTGAACGGCTTCACCACGTAGTCGTCCGCTCCGACTTCGAGCCCCATTACCTTCTCCAGTTCCTGGCCGCGCGCGGTCAGCATCAGGATCGGCACCGAGGATTCCTTGCGCAGCGTCCGGCAGACGGTGAACCCGTCGACGTCCGGGAGCATGACGTCGAGCAACACCACGTCGGGACGCGTGTCGCGCGCCAACTGGAGGCCCGCGCGGCCGCTCGACGCGTGGTGCACCTCGAACCCCTCGTCGCGCAGGCCGAACATCAGCGGTTCCGCGATGCCCTCGTCGTCTTCGATGACGAGCACTTTGACCCGGGGACCCCCGCCGTTACCCATGCGCCCCGGCGGACCGCGGCGCGCCGGTGAGGACGCGCCGGACGGTCAGCAGGCCGACGACGACCGCCCCGGCCCAATAGATGAGGGGCGCCTGCGGAGACGCGCTGTCCGTACCCGCGCCGAGCGCGTGGACCGTGGCGAGGAGGTACACGCCGAAGCTCAGGTAATGCAGCGTGCGCCAGGCACGGTACCCGATCGAGTCCCGCACGCACACGCTGAAGGCCACCACCGCGGCCAGGTAAAATCCAACCTGCCCCAACCCGACCCACAGCGGCCGGTACGCGGTCCCGGCGAACGGCACGAGAATCTGCGCGAAGGTGTAGCCGATGTACTGATCCCCAAGGAGCACGAGCCCGTGGACCGTCGCGAACACCAGCGCGAGGAGGCTCGCAAACTGATGGAGGTCCGCGGCGGTGGGGCCGCCCGGCCACACCCGCGTCAGGCGGTTGGAGAGCGACAGGCCGAGGACGATGGCGAGCCACAAGAGGCCGTACGCTGTCAGGCCGGCGGCGCGGCTGAGATACCAGTATGCTCTCGGCTCGGGCCCGCTCAACGACGCCGCGATGACGGCCAGCCAACTATGCATCGGCGCGCCTTTGCGTGCGCGGCCGGGACCACAGGTGCGCCCAAAATCCCTCGGTGCAGCGCAGCCCGCCGTCCCGCCGGACGGCCAATGCGTCGACCCCGCGCTGCCCGGCAAGATACCGCATGCCCGCATCCGAGCCGAGGATCATCGTTGCGACGGCGTGCAGATTGGCCTCCTTCGCATCCGCTGCGACAACCGTGACCGATAGGAGATCCGTCTCGGCCGGCTTCCCGGCCCGCGGATCAATGATATGATGGCACATTTCGCCGGCACGGCGCCAATGCCGGACATCGATCCCAGAGGTCGCGACGCCGCAGTCCGCGGCGGCGAGTACCGTGAGCGTCTCGACAGGGTTGCGGGGATCGGTAACGCCTACCGGCCACCCCCGCCACCCGGCCGGCGCGCCCCGCACCGCGATGTCCCCCCCGGCGTCGACCAGGCAGGGCCCCACGGAGGACAGCGCGGCGGCTGCCCGGTCGGCGGTCCAGGCCTTCCCGATGCCCCCGAAGTCGAGGCGCACCCCGGGCGGCAGCGTGACCGTGCGGGCGGCAGCGTCCAGCCCGACGTCCCGCCACGTCGCCCGGCGGGCGGCGGGCGCCGGCAGGTCGCCACGGTCTCGAACCGCGTCAAACGGCCGGTCGTAGCCCGCGCGTTCCAGCGCCTCGAGAATCGTCGGGTCGTAGAGGCCGTTCGCGCGCCGCGCTCCGTCGATCGCGTGGATCAGCACATCCCACAGCTCGTCGCTCACCGGCACCGGCCGGCCCGGCTGCGCGTTCAGCCGGCTCAGTTCACTGGAGTCACGGAAGCGGCTGAGGCGTTCCTCGAACCGGTCGATCATAGAACGCACGGCGTTCAAGCGGGCCGCCGCGTTCGGATCGTCCGTGACCGTGAGCAGCGTCATCTCGCTTCCCATCGCCCGGAACCCGGCACGCCGGACCGCCCCGGCGCACGACCCCGCGACGCTCGTCATGGCAGCGGCCCGGTCAGCGCGACGACTGCGTTCGCACGATGGGTGCCGGGTCGGGCTCGGAGCCGCCCAGCGGGACAAGATAGAGTTGCCGGTTCGGTCCGGTCACGACGGCCATGCGGACGTACTGGGCCGGGTCCGGCGCGGGCGCGGACGATTCGGCGGAGGGCGTCTCCGGGCGCGGCGCACCCGCCTGGGGGCCGGCGCCGGCAAAATTCTTGCACCCGAGGAGCGTGGTCATAAGCGACACCGCGGTCAGGCCCCACTTGAGCCCGCGATTGCGCGTGCGCGTACGTGTATTCATCGGGTCTCACTCCCTTGCCGTCTCGGCCGTGATGGGCGGCCGCGCGGATTGCGGACCGCGCCTAGCCCGCGAGCGGATGCGCGGTGAACTGGAAGTCGAGCGTGATCTTGTTCTCCGTCTGCAGCATCATGATGCTGGGCGGATCGAAGCCGAAATCCGTCATCGACACCGTCGACTCCACGTTGCCGGTGAGGGTGTCGCCCGCATACTGCAGCGTCCCGGTAAAGACCGTCGGCTTCGTGACCTCGTGCACACTGAGATTGCCCGCAATGCGGACGTGGATGGTCTGCCCGGCGGCCGCGGTCTTCGGCAGCCCCTCGATCGAGGTCGCCGCAAACGTCGCGGTCGGGTACTTATCGGACTCCAGCCAGCGGCTCCGGATCTCCCGGTCTCGATGCCCGCTGTCCGACGTGAGCTGGTTCACGTTGACCGTGATCGGGCCGACCTTGCTCTGGTCGGGGTGGGCGCTGTCGACGTAGACCGTGCCCCGAATCCCGTGCGTGACGCCGACGGCGACTTTGAACTGATTGTTTCTGAAGAAGGTCTCGCCTACGTGATACGACGCCGCGGACGCGTGGGGATCGATGACGAACTGCTGCGATGCCTGCGACGCGCGGATGGGCGTCGCCAGCGCGGCCGCCGCCCGCGTCGCTGGAAGGGGCACGGCCCCCGGCGTGATGCGCCACACGGTCGCGGCAGCCGCGATCGCGAGCGCCCCCGCGGCGAGAATGGCGTGACTGCGTTGTCTCATTGATCGTCCTCCTCTGGGGTGAACGCCGCGTCGGTCGGGCCCGGCGGTGCCGGCGTTCCGGTCACCCCCATGATGCGGCGGAGCCGGCCTGCCGTGGTTAGGAGGACGTTAAGACAAATGTTAACAACGCGTAATAATCGGCGGGCAAAGCGGCGGGCTTATCCCGGGCGCGGCCGGTAGGTCAGCAGCCGGATGCCGTTCAGTACGACGACCACGGTGCTGCCCTCGTGGCCCACGACGCCGAAGGGCAGCCGCAGACCGAACCCCACCGTGAGCACGATCAGTCCCGCAATGACAAACGACGCCAGCGTCAGATTCTGCGCCACCACCCGGCGCGTCCGCCGGCTGAGGCCGATGGCGTACGGCAGCCGCGTGAGGTCGTCCCCCATCAACACGACGTCGGCGGTCTCGAGCGCCGCGTCCGTGCCGGCGGCCCCCATGGCGATGCCGACGTGTGCGGCGGCGAGGGCGGGCGCGTCGTTGACCCCGTCGCCCACCACGGCGACCTGCCCCGCCGTTTCGAGCACGCGGACCGCCTCGGCCTTTTGGTCCGGAAGCAGCTCGGCGCGCACATCCGTGATGCCGAGACGTCCGGCCACGGCCGCGGCCGCCCGGGCGTGATCGCCGGTGAGCATCACCAGCCGCGTGATGCCGAGCGCGCGAAGCGACCGCAGCGTCGCCGCGGCCTGCGGCCGCGGCACATCGGCGACGGCGATGACGCCGTCCAGGCGGCCGTTTGCCACGTAAATCAGTGTCTTCCCGTCCATCTGGAGGCGCGTCACTGTGGATCGGAGGTCCTCAGGGATCGCCACCCCTTCCTCGCGCATGAACGCCTCGCTGCCCACGCGCACGACGGCCCCGGCGAGCCGGCCGCGCA
>DASYXS010000046.1:0-40503 GCA_035934535.1 bacterium | reverse complement strand
ATGCGTCTCTTCAATCCGGGCGAGCGCGCGCTCACGGCGCTACTGGCAGGGTCCGCCTGGAACGCGGTGGCCGCGCCGGGCGGCGCCCTCGGCGCTCCGCTGACGTGGCGCGGCGCCGCCTTGCCCGCGGCGGTCGTCGCGTCGGTCGGCGTCTACGCGGTGGTGCACGCGCTGCTCGTCAGCGTGCGCCTCTCCGTCGTGCGCGGCGAGCGGCTGCGGCATCTGCTTGCGCACAGCGGCGTCTGGCAGGCGTCGGCGAGCGCGGCGCTGGGCGCGGCGGGGACGGCGCTCGTGCTGCTCCTCCGCGGCGGCCTGTCGCCGGCCGAACCCCGCTCGCTCGCCCTGCTGCTCCTCGCCGGGGTGGCCGCGCTGCTCCTCGCCGTCCGCCAGCACGCGGTCGAGGAAGCGACCGCGCTCAACGCGGGCGTCGGCGACCTCCTCGGCACGCTCGAGGTCCGCGGATTGCTCGACCGTCTCGCGGACCGGGTGCTGCGCATCGCACGGCCGGACGCGCTGTGGATCGCGCTGCGGGCGGCGGACGGCACCTACACGATCGCGCTGGCCCGCGGCCTGACCGCACGGCAGGCGGCGCCGCTCGCGACCGGGATCACGGAAGGCGCCGCCGACGACTCGCTGTCGACGCGGCGCGCGCTGGCCGTACGGGATTACACGCGGGAACCGCGCCGGCGGCGGAACCTCGAGCCGCTGCCCGGCGGCCGGCAGGTCCGGTCGGCGCTGACGATACCGCTCGCGGCGGGCGCCGAGCCGCTCGGCGTGCTGACGCTCGTCAACCACGCGCCGTCGTACTTCACCGCTCCGCAGCAGCGGCTCGTGGCCGCGCTCGCGGCCCTCGCGGCCCTCGCCCTGCACAACGCCCGGCTGTACGATGCGACCCGGCGAGGGGTCGCCCGCGTGGAAGCCCTGCAGCAGGTCGCCCGCGCCGCGGCATCCGGCGCCGGCGCCGCGGCCATCCAGCAGCTCATCGTCGATCTCGCGACCGACAGGCTCGGGGCGTGGCGCGGCGTCCTCGTGCACTACGACAGCGCCGCCGGCACCCTCGTCGTGGGCGCGTCCCGAAATCTCATGCACGACGACGCCGCGCGGCTGCGGCGCGCGATCGCGTCGAACGACTGGCGGGCCCGGACCGTCGTCGAGGCGATCCGGCAGGGATGTCCGGTGGCCACCGCGGACACGCTCGATCTGCGGGGGGCGCCCGCGGCGCTGCCGGCGGGCGCCTCGCGGGCCGTGCTCGCCGTGCCGATGCTGGCGAAAGACCAGGTCGTCGGCGCCGTTGCGGTCGGGCGCTGCGAGAGCCACGCCTGGACGGCGGAGGAGATCGAGCTGCTGCAGGCGTTCGCCAACGAGGGCACGGTCGCGATCGACAACGTCCGGCTGTCGGACGCCACCCGCGCGCAGCTGCAGCGGATGGGGGCGCTCGAGACGATCTCCGAGCGCATCAATTCAGAGCACGACGTGAACGCGGTGTTCGAGCTCATCGCGGACAGCGCGCGCGACGTGCTCGCCGCGGACCGGTGCGGCATCTTGCTCGGCGAGGCGGGACGGACGCCAACCCACGTATTCGCGCGCGGTCTGTCGGCCGACTACGTCGCGGCCGCGACCGCGGGCGCCGGCCCCGAGGCGGAGGTGATGGCGCGCCGCGAGCCCGTCGTCATCGCCGACGCGCAGCGGGAGTCGTCCGCCCAGCCGGTGCGGCGGGCCGCGGCACGGGCCGGCTACCGCACGGTCGCGCTGTTCCCGCTGCGGTACCGCGACCGGGTGACCGGCGTGCTCAGCCTCTACCACGACCGCGTCCGCGCGTATACCGCGGCCGACGTGGCGCTCGGCGCGGCGTTCGCGAACCAGGCCGCGATCGCGGTCGAGAACGCGCGCCTCTTGAACGACGCCGAACGCCGCGCCCGGGACCTCGCGATGCTGAACCGGGTGACAGCGCGCGTTGCGGCGGCGTTGCGCCCGGAGGAATTGTTCGAGACGCTCGTCGAGGAGCTCCACACGACGCTGCGCTACCCGCGCGCCGCCGTGCTGACGGCCGCCGGCGACGGCGTCTCGCTGCGCGTCGTGAGCCGGCGCGGGTACGAGGGCGCCGTGCCCGCGCGGATCCCGATCGAGCAGGGCGTCGCCGGGCGCGTCGCGCGGACCGGCGTGGCCATGCTCGTCGCGGACGTCGCCGCCGCGCGCGACGGTCTGACCGTGGACGCGCGCGTGCGGCAGGCGGCGTGTGTGCCGATCCTGGCGGAGGGCCGCATCGCGGGCGTCATCAACGTCGAGACGACGGACGCCGTGCTCGGTCCGGCGGACGTCGAGCTGCTCACCGCGCTGGCCGGCGAAGTCTCGACGGTGATGCGCAACTCCGTGCTCTTCACGCAGGTGCAGACGGCGCGGGACGAGCTGCAGGCGCTGCACGAAGCCGCCCAGACCCTCAGCGCCTCGATCGAGCTCTCCGACGTGCTGGAAGCCCTCGTCAAGGTGACCTGCCGCCGGTTCGGCTACGACCGCAGCGCGATCCTGTTCGCGGACGACCGCGGCGATCTGGAAGTCCGGGCGGCCTGCGGCATCGGCCGCGCGCTCGGGACGCGGATTCCGGCGTGGGAAGGCGCGGAGGGGCAGGCGGCGCGGGACCGCCGTCCGGTGTTGGTCACCGCGGCGGCGGCAGACGGCGCCGCGGTGGACACCACCCTCGCCCTGCCGCTGCTGCGCGAAGGGCAGCTCGTCGGCGTCTTCAGCGTCGGCACGACAGATCCGGACCGCCTCGGGGAACGCGCCCGCGGCACGCTCAACACGCTGGCGGGCTACGCGATGGTCGCGCTGGAGAACGCCCGGCTGTATGAGCAGACGCGGCTGCTCGCGTCCACCGACGGCCTCACCGGGCTCGCGAACCGCCGCGCGTTCATCCAGGCGCTCGAGCAGGAACTCCAGCGGTCCCGGCGCTACGCGCTGGCGTTCTCCGTGGTCATGATCGAGATCGACCGGTTCAAGCGCTACAACGACACCTACGGACACCTCTGCGGCGACGACGCGCTGCGGGTGGTGGCGCGCACCCTCGAGCGGGAGCACCGCAGGCAGATCGACCTCGTGGCCCGCTACGGCGGCGACGAGTTCATCGTGCTCCTGCCGCACACGCCGCGCGGGGTCGCGGCCGACGTGGCCGAGCGAATCCGCCGCACGGTGGAAGGCACGCCGTTCATCGTCGGCCGGGACATCGAGTCGATGACCGTCAGCCTCGGCGTCGCGGCCTTTCCGGAGGACGGAGACACCGCGATCGCCATCATCGACGCCGCCGACCGCCGCATGTACGCGGCCAAGCAGGGCGGCGGCAACGCCGTGGCCGCCGCGGCACTATGATCGAGCTGCGCGCAGGTTTCAATCTTCAGGCTACCCGGGGTCCCCGAGAATTCGCATTGCCCCAGCGAATTCCGAGGGCCGGGTAGCCGCCGGCCCGCACGCGATGGCGCTGGCCTGCGGCCTCGTCGGCCTGCCGAACGCCGGCAAATCGACACTGTTCCGGGCGCTCACGTCCGCGCCGGCCGACATCGCGCCGTACCCGTTCACGACGATCGCGCCCGGCGTCGGCGTCGTGCCCATTCCGGATCCGCGCCTTGCGGAGATCGCGCGCGTCGTCAAGCCCGAGCGCGTCGTCCCGGCGACGATCGAGGTCGTGGATATCGCCGGGCTCGTGCGCGACGCGCACCGGGGCGAAGGGCTCGGCAATCAGTTCCTGGGCCGCATCCGTGAGGTGGACGCGATCGTGCACGTGGTGCGGTGCTTCGGCGGCCCGGTCGCGCACGTCGAGGGCGGCGTCGATCCGATTCGCGACATCGAGATTGTCGAGACCGAGCTGCTGATGGCGGATCTCGACACCGTGCAGCGCGCGCGCGCGGAGATCACGCCGCGGGCGCGCACGGGCGACCGCACCGCGCGCGACGAGGACGCGGTGCTCGGACCGCTCGAGGCGAGCCTCGCCGCGGGCCGGCCGGCGCGCACGTCGGCCGGGATCGAGGGACCGGCGGGGAGCTCCGGCCGCGCGCTTTCCGTCGCGGAGCAGGCCCTCGGCCGGCTGCATCTCTTGTCCTCGCATCCGGTGCTCTACGTCGCGAATCTGGACGAAGCCGACGCCGCCGGCGGCGGCGCGTGCCTCGACGCGGTCGCCCGGCGCGCCCGCGAGGAGGGAGCGGCGGCCCTCGGGTTGTGCGCGCGCCTGGAGATGGAGCTGACCGACCTGGATCCCGCGCAGGCCGCGGAGTTCCTCGGCGCCCTCGGCCTCACCGAACGCGGCCTCCCGAGGCTCGCACGGGCGTGCCTCGACCTGCTGCGGCTCCGGACGTTCTTCTCGATCGCCTCCCGCGAGGTCCGGGCGTGGACCGTGCCGGCCGGGACGCCCGCCGCCCAGGCCGCCGGCCGCATCCACACCGACATGGAGCGCGGGTTCATCCGGGCGGAGGTGGTCGCGGCGCGCGACCTCGTGGCGGCGGGCAGCGTGGCCGCCGCGCGCGAGCGGGGGCTCGTGCGGCTCGAAGGCCGCGCGTACGAGGTGCAGGACGGCGACGTGATCACCTTCCGCTTCGCCGCCTGAGCGGGCCTGTGGTATAATCGGCTGGTCACACAAGGCACCCTGTGCCTTCCTGCCCTACCCCGCGCCGCCCGGCGCGTTGCGGCAGGGCACGCCGGCGACGCCCGCGCAATCCGCGGGCTAGTCCCCGAAGGGGGAGATCGTGAGCCGGCAGTCCATCAGGAAGGATGTGAGACGGAATGGCTAATTACGAGATCGTTGCCGTGCTGCGTCCCGACCTCGAGGAAGAGGCGATCAACGCGGCCATTGCGCGCGTCCACCAGCGCATCACCGAGCACGGCGGGACCGTTGCGAACACGGACCGCTGGGGCAAACGGCGGCTGGCGTACGCCATTCAGAAATACCGCGACGGCTTCTACGTCCTTTCGGTGTTTTCACTGGAGTCCGGACAGGTCGCCCGTCTTCGGCAGACCCTCGGCCTGCAGGAGGATCTTCTGCGCTTCGTGGTCGCGGAGCACCACCCCGCGCCCGCGCGCGCCGCGGCGCCGTCCCAGACGCCCGCCGCCGCACCGGCCCCTGCGACCGCCGCACCGGCCCCGGCGACCGCCGCGCCGGCCCCTGCCGCCCCGGCCCCGTCCGGCGGCGAATCCCCGGCGGCCGGAGCAGAGGGCGCCGATGTATAACCGCATCATCCTGATCGGCCGGCTGACGAGGGATCCGGAGCTTCGGTACGTACCGAGCGGCGCGCCGGTGGCCAGCTTCACGCTCGCGGTGGACCGGCCGTTTCAGAACCAGCAGGGCAACCGTGAGACCGACTTCATCGACGTCGTGGCCTGGCGCAAGACCGCGGAGCAGGTCAGCCAGTATCTGACGAAGGGCCGGATGGTGGCCGTCGAGGGACGGCTGCAGATCCGGTCGTACGAAACCCAGGACGGACAGAAGCGCAAGGTCGCCGAGGTCGTCGCAGACGGGGTCCGTTTCCTCGATCGCGCGAAGCCCGCCGCCGGCGCGAGTGAGCCCGCGCCGGGCGATCAGCCCAAGCCCGGCGACGAGCCCGCCCAGGGCGGGCCCGACGAGGACGTTCCGTTCTAGACGCCGCGTGACCGAGGGAGGATCGGAATGGCCGATACCAGAGACAGAGAAGCGCGGCCGCGCCGCGACTACCGGCGGAGGCCCAAGCGCAAGGTTTGCTCGTTCTGCGCTGAAAAGGCGACCTACATCGACTACAAGGAGATCAACCGCCTGCGCCGGTTCGTGACCGAGCGCGGCAAGATTCTGCCGCGGCGCGTCTCCGGAAACTGCGCGCGCCACCAGCGGGCGCTCGCGGTCGCGATCAAGCGGGCCCGCGAGCTCGCCCTCCTGCCCTACACCGGAGAGTAGTGGTCCGGACTCCCAAGTCCCCGGCGGCCGTTCCCCTCGAGCCGTGACGATGTCGTCCACCCGCCGCCAGCCGACGCGCGGTCTTACCGAGGGGGCGATCCTCGCCGCCCTGACCGCGATCATCGCCGCGGTCGGCCTGCTGGCCCCGCCGGTGGCGGTCTTGCTCGCGCCGCTCCCCATCATGCTGCTCGTCATCCGCTGGGGGCTGCGGATCGCGGTGCTCGCGTCCATCATCGCCGCGGCGGCGCTGTTCCAGTTCGCCGGCCCCCTCAACGCGGCGTCGGCGGTGGCCATGTTCGCCCCGCTCGGCCTGACGCTCGGCTGGGGCGTGCGCCGCGGTCTCGCCGCGCAGTGGACGATCCTCGCCGGCTCCGTCGCGTTTCTCTTCGCGTCGCTGGCGATGCTCACCGCGGCCGGAGCGCTCATGCACCAAGACGTGATGGGCGACTTCATCACGAGTCAGGTCAAGGCGATGCAGATGGCCATGGACGTGCAGCGCCGGATCGGCGCCCCCTCCTCGCAGGTCGAGGAAATGCGCAAGCTGGTCCAGATGCTGCCGCAGTTCCTGCGCACGGCGCTGCCGGTCGCCCTCGCCCTCGGCGCGCTCCTGTGGGCGTACCTGTGCTACACCGTCGCCCGCTCGGTCCTCCGCCGCGTCGGCCACCCGCTGCCGGGCGTCCCGCCGGTGGCGACGTGGCGGCTGTCCACCGCGCTCTCGACCGTCATGCTGTGGGGCGGCGCGATTTGCTCGCTCGCGGCCATCCGCGAGCCGCGGCTCGCCGGCGTCGCCCTGGACGCGATGCTCGTCAACCTGTTTGTGTTCGGGTTCCAGGGCACGCTCGTCGGCGTGACGTGGGCAAACCGGCGCGGGTATCCCGCGTTTCTTCAGATCCTGTTCGGGTTCATGCTGCTCGGCGCCGGGATCCTGCCGCTGCTCGGGCTCGCGATTCTCGGCATGCTGGACACGTGGTGGGACTTCCGCCGGCTCCTTCCGCGGGACGGATCGAAGCCGTCAAACGGCGCGCCGGCCGATTCCCGCGACGGAGAGACCGAGGGCGTCCCCGCGCCGGCGAACGTTCGACCGGCGGGCCGCCCGTCCAAGGTGGTGCATCAGCGATGAAGGTCATTCTGTTGAAGGACGTCGCGGCGCTCGGCCACGCCGGGGATGTGCGCGAGGTCAAGGACGGCCACGCGAGAAACTACCTGCTGCCGCGCGGGCTCGCGGCGCCGGCCACGCAGTCCAGCCTGCAGGCGCTCGAGCAAACGAAGGCCGCGGCTGGACGGCGCGAGGCGCGCGTCAACGAAGAGCTCGCCGCGCTGAAGGGCCGCCTCGAGGCGCTCGTCGTCGAGGTTCGCGCGCACGCTGGGGAAGACGGCCGCCTCTTCGGCTCCGTCACGACCCAGGACGTCGCCGAGGCGATCCAACGGCGGGGCGTCAACGTCTCGAAGAAGCAGATCGAGCTCGACGAGCCGATCAAGGCCACCGGCTTCTACAAAGTCCCGATCCGCCTGCATCCCAAGCATACGGCGGAGGTCGAAGTGAACGTAGTGGCCTCGAGCTAGGTACGGAGCCCTCGGGGGAGACGTATGGGCCGCCTGTGCGTGTTCATGCTCGTGCTCCTGATGGCCGCGCCGCCGGCGTCGGCCGCTCCAGCGCGCCAGTTCCTCGTCGTTCCGGGCCGCAGCCTGGGGCCCGTCGCGATCGGCATGCGTCTCGAGGCGGTCGAGAGCGTCCTGGGGAAACCAACAAAGGTCGATCCGACCGGCCACACGCAGTGGTACGAGTGGAAGTCACCCGACAACCATCTCCGCTCGATCGCGGTCGAGACCCTCCAGAACACCGTCGTGCTGATCAGCTTGGCCCATGACCCGAGATATCGTACGAGGGAGGGACTCGGCGACGGCACGGCCCTGGCGGACGTGACGCGGACACTCGGACCACCCTCGTCGGTGATACGGCTCGGCGGGTTCTCGATCGTGCAGTACCGGAGAGCCGGGATCGGGTTCGTGACGGACGGCTCCGGACGAGTTACAGGGATCGTCATCGCGCCCGTAGTGTAAGGACGTCCACGGCCCCGATCGCGCCGGACCAGGGCCGGCGGCACGCCGCCGGCGGCGATGTCATCAATGCCGGTCCCCAGCTTATCCGGAGCCTGTGCACGAATTATGAAGCATTATTCGCAGCATTTGGCGCAGTTGTCCCCAAAAAACGTACAAGGACGATGAAGCCTCCCCATGGCATTTACTAGCTCGTTCATGCGACGGGATTCTTCTGCTCACGCGAAGTAGACGAATGCGAACATATGTTCTATAATCGCGGCAGGCCCGTCACCGGGGAGTACGCGTGAGCATCGTCCAGCAATTGGAACGGGTTCCGCCTCAAAATCTCGAAGCCGAGCAGGGCGTGCTCGGCTCGATGCTGCTCGACCGCGACGCCATTGCCCGCGCGATCGAAGGCCTCCGCGCCGACGACTTCTACCGCGACGCGCACCGCGTCATCTTCCAAGCCATGGTCGAGTTGTTCGAGCGCGGCGAACCCGTCGACCTCATCACCGTCACCAACCGCCTGGCGGCGAACGGCAAATTGGAGGACGTGGGGGGGCCGACCTACGTCGCCTCGTTGCCGAACATGGTGCCGACCGCCGCCAACGTCGACTTCTACGCGAACATCGTCCTGGAGAAGTCGATGCTGCGGGCGCTGATCAGCGCCGGCACGCACATCGCCGCGATGGGGTACGACGGCGCCGACGACGTCGCCGCGATGATCGACCGCGCCGAGAAGCTGGTCTTCGGCATCGCCTCGCGCCGCAGCGTCCAGGATTTCGAGGCAATCAAGGAGATCCTCAAGCAGAGCTTCGAGAAGATCGACCGGCGCTATCAAGAAAAGGGCACGATCACGGGCGTGGCCACCGGCTTCTCCGACTTCGACATGCTGACGTCGGGGCTCCAGCCGGCGGACATGGTGATCGTCGCCGCCAGGCCGTCGGTGGGCAAGTGCCTCAGCGCCGATGCGGAGATCGTCCTCGAGGACGGCAGCGTGGCCACCATCGAGGAGATCTACCGGCGCCGCCAGGCGCGCCTGCTGACGCTCGGCGCCGACTGGCGCCTCAGGTTCACCGAGCCGTCGGCGTTCGTGGACGACGGGCACAAGCCGGTATTCCGCGTCACCACGCGCCTCGGCCGCCGGGTCGAGACCACCGCGAGCCATCCCTTCCTGACACTCCAGGGCTGGCTGCCGCTTGCGGCCCTTCGTGTCGGCGACCGGGTGGCAGTTCCGCGGCGGCTGCCCGTCTTCGGCAACAACCCGATGCGTAGCTGCGAAATCAAATTGCTCGCCTATTTCATTGGAGACGGGGCGTTCACCGGCAACAAGGCCTCATTCACCAACGCAGATCCGCGCTTGCTGCATGACTTTTCCGAAGCGGTGAGTGCCTTCGGCGGCGTTCGGTGCCGGAAAGAGCAGGACTCGACCGGACAGCGTACCCCTATGCTGACCGTAGCTGGCGACCGGGCCTTTATCGCAGACCATCGCAGCGAATTCGCGTCGCGACTGCGGTCGGCGATCGGAACGCAGCGCGGCGCTCAGAGCCGTTTGGCTCGAGCACTGAATATAACGCCGGCGACGATTGTTTACTGGCTTCGAGGCAGCTGCGTCCCAAAGCAAGACACGTTCGCGCAGTTGTGTACACTTCTGAACGTGACACCGGACCAGCTTGCACCGCACGGTCCGCCCGCGATCAGTCGAAGCAGCCGAAACCCTGTCGTGCATTGGCTGACGAAGATGGATTTGTGGAACAAGGGCGCGCGAGAGAAGCGCGTCCCAACGGCCGTCTTTGGACTGCCCAAAGCAGAAGTCGCCCTTTTCCTCAACCGCTTGTTTGCTACTGACGGATGGGCAAGCACTGACGCGAACGCACTGCTGGCCCAAGTCGGATATGCCACGGTCAGTGAACCTCTGGCCCGTGGGATCCAGCATTTGCTTCTCCGATTCGGGATTATTGCGACCCTCAGAAAGCGCACGGTGCGCTATCGCGACGAAAACCGAAGCGCTTGGCAGCTCGAAGTATTGGATCCGGCCTCAGTCCATGCGTTTGCGAGCGAGATCGGCATCTTCGGAAAAGAGTCGGCTGTTCAGCGCGTGCTCCACGTTCTTGCCAAACGGCGGCGCAAACCGAACCACGACACGGTCCCAGAAGCAGTCTGGCAGACCGTCGCAACGGCAAGGGGCGCCGAGTCATGGCGGTCGCTCGCGCAGCGTGCGGGGTTTGCGGGGACCTCCAACATCCACATTGGACGACGTGGACTGTCACGGCACCGACTCCTGGCGCCTGCAGACGCCCCCGAGCATGACGGATTAAAGCAGCTCGCTCAAAGCGACGTCTACTGGGATGAGATTGTCGCTATCGAGCCGCAGGGAGAAAAACAGGTCTACGATCTCACCATACCTGAGACCCACAACTTCGTCGCCAACGATGTCGTGACGCACAATACGACCCTCAGCTTGAATATCGCGCAGCACGCGGCGCTGGAGGCCAAGATTCCGGTTGCGATCTTCAGCCTTGAGACGAGCAAGGAACAGTTGGTCCAGCGGATCCTCTGCTCGGAGGCCCAGGTCGACAACAGCAAGCTGCGTACCGGGTTTCTCGCGGACGAAGACTGGCGGAAACTTGCGCGCGCAATGGGCGGCCTCAGCGAAGCGCCGATCTTCATCGACGACTCCGCCACCATGTCGATCATCGAGATGCGCGCGAAAGCTCGCAAGCTCAAGGCCGAGCACGGCCTCGGCCTGATCGTGATCGACTACATTCAGATGATCCAGTCGTACAAGCGCGCGGAGAACCGCACCCAGGAACTCAGCGAGATCGCGCGGGGCATCAAGTCGCTGGCTAAGGAACTGGACGTCCCCATCATTGCGATTTCTCAGTTGAGCCGCGCGGTCGAAGCGCTGGGACAAAAGCGGCCGATGCTGAGTCATTTGAGAGAATCGGGCGAGATCGAGCAAGTCTCGGACCTCGTCGTGTTTCTCTACCGCGAGGACTACTACGATCAGGAGAAAGCGCAGAAGGAGAACAAGGAGAACATCTGCGAGCTCATCATCGCGAAGCACCGCAACGGGCCCATCGGCACCGTCGAGCTGTACTTCCACAAGGAATACAGCCGGTTCGCCAACTTGGAGAAGCGGCGCCAGTAATTGTTGTCGGATTCGAACCTACTTGGCCATTTTCGCACCTATCTGCCGCGGTCTTGATCGCGGTGACGATGCCCTCTACCATACGTGGCGGAGATCCATGCGCGACACAGGGGGGCACATGCGACGCGCCGGCCACGCCGGACCGAAGGGGGCGGAGCACGACCGCTTGACGGCGCTGCTGGCGTCCTCACCGCTTCTCAAGGGCCTGACCCCGGGCCAGTTCCGCGCGGTCGCCGCGTCGGCCCACCAGCGCACGGTCAAGCCGCACGGGCTGTTCTTCCGCCAGGGTGACCCCGCGTCGTTCATCTATGTGCTGCTGACCGGTGAAGTGAAGCTGACGCACATCCACCCCGAGGGCCAGGAGGTGATCCACCGCATGATCTGGCCGGGCGAGGTCTTCGGCGGCATCGCGGCCTGGGGCGAGAGCGTGTACCCGGTGTCGGCCGAGGCGATCCAGGCGAGCGAAGCGTTCGCCTGGGAAGGCCCCACGATGATGCGTCTGCTGGAGCGGTACCCGGCCGTCGCGCTGAACACGCTGCACCTCATGATCGCGCGCGTCCACGAGCTGCAGAATCGCGTGACGGAGTTGACGACGGAGCGGGTGGAGCAGCGCCTGGCGCGAGCGTTCCGCCGGCTCGCGGCGCGCGTGGGCCGCCGCGTCGACCGGGGAATCCTCATCGACTTGCCGCTGTCCCGGCAAGACATCGCGGAGCTGACGGGAACGACCCTGTACACTGCCAGCCGCATCATCAGCCGTTGGGAGACCCTCGGCGTCGTCGAGGCCGGCCGGGAGCGCGTGCTGATTCTGAATCCTGACCGCCTCGACGCCATCGCCGAGGCCTCGCCGGTGAAGTCCGGGAAGACGGTCGAGTGAGCCGCGGCGCCGGCGGCGGCCCTTTGTTCCAGCGCAAAGACCCCGACGCCGATCCGCGGTCTAATGGGAATGGCCGCCGCCGAAGGTGCGCGGCGCGGAGGGACAACGATGACCACGGCAACGGCACGTGAGGCACTGCGGCACCATCACGAGGAACTGGCCGGGAAAATGGCAGGATACGCGGACGCGCTGACCGGCGGCGCACCGGCGGCCGATCCGGAGCCGTTCGTTCGGTTCCTGCGCGAAGAACTGCTTCCCCACGCCGCCGCAGAGGACCGGTACCTGTATCCGGCGGTCGAGCCGCTGCTCAAGGCGCACGGCATGGCCACCGCGACGATGCGGATGGATCACCGGGCGATCGAGCGCTACGTCGGGGCGCTCGAAGAGACGGCGGAACGTCTCCGGAACGCCGAGGGCGCCGCGCGCATCGAGGCCGTGCGGGACCTCACCCGCCTCACGTGGCAGCTCCAAGCGCTGTTCGAGGTCCATTTGCAGAAGGAAGAGCAGGTGTACATGCCGGTCCTGGGACAGTACGCGCCGGAGGCCGAACAGCAGCGCATCATCGCGCAGATGCACGAGGGGCCCGCGGAACGCCAGGCCGCAGACGCGCAGCCCGACCTCGACGTCAGGACGCTGGCGCCCGCGCGGCGTCACGCGGTCATCTTCGAGACGTTTGAGGCGCTCGGCTCGGGGCAGGCGTTCGTCCTCGTCAACGATCACGATCCCAAGCCGCTCTACTACCAGTTCCAAGCGGAGCGGCCGGGGACGTTCACCTGGACGTATCTCGAGCAGGGGCCGGAGGTTTGGCGGGTGCGCATCGGCCGGCGATGAGCCCGCATGCACGGCGGCGCAGCGCCGCGAGGGGTGAGGTGGCGGTTCCATGGTGACGGCCGAGCAGGTGCGGGACGCGCTCCGCGGGGTCGTCGACCCTGAGCTTGGAGCGAGCATCGTCGATCTCGGCCTGGTCTACGACGTCCAGGTGATCGGGTCCAAGGTATTTGTCACGATGACACTGACGACGCCGCTGTGCCCGATGAACGAGATGATCCCCGACGCCGTGCGCCAAGCCGCCGCCGCACTCCCGGGCGTCGGCGGCGTCGACGTCGAGCTGGTGTGGACACCTCCCTGGGAGCCCCAGATGATGTCCCGCGAGCTCAAGGAGCGGTTCGGCTGGTGACCCCCGCCGGCGCGCCCTACTGTGGCACGCCGCGGACCAGCATGACGCCGAGCGCCACGGCCGAGATCGAAAGGATGAGCATCAGCCGTCCGGCCCATACCGCCGCGCGCCGCAGCCGCCGCGTACGCGGCGAGCCGGGGTCCACGAGCGCTGCCTGAGTGAACCGGGGGCCCACGATGAGGTCGTGCCAGGCACTGATCGCAAGGATCAGCGCCACGAGCACGAGCTTGATGCCGAGGATGTGACCGAACCCGCCCCGCCATATCGATCCGTCCCGCACCTGCGCCCAGCCGTATCCACGAAAGTGGAGGTTCCCGATCCCCGTCGCGACGAGCAGGCCCAGCGTCGTCCAGGCGATCCAGCGGAATTGAAGCGCGACGGCGTGGATCAACGGCACGGCCACACCCTGGTACGCGGGCCTGCGGAGGACGGGCAGGACGGCGGCCGCGAGGAACACCATGCCGCCGATCCAGACGCACGCGGCCAGGATGTGCAGCGACACGGCGAGCACGTACCACGCCATTATCGTTGGCGGGCTTCCAGCGCGGTGCGCAGGGTGTTGGCCACGAAGGCCAGCACCGCGACGACGCCGAGCAGCCCGCCCCACCGCCGGACGTCGCCGTGGCCGCCCAGGTCGCCGCATAGGCGCACGATCAGCGAGAGATTGAGCAATGCGAGGGGCCCGTAGAAGTCCCCGCGGTACGGGACCGTTCCGCCCAGCACCGCCGGCAGGATGATCGGTGCGTGCGCGAAGATCATGGCGAACACGAAGCCGAGAAAAAGCGCGTGCAGCGTCGCGTCGTAGAGCGGACCGGCGATTGATCCGCCGAACAGGATCCATAGGCTCCCGCTGATCCCCAGCCAGACATAGCCGGAGAGCAGGCTCACCGCGATGAACCGCGTGAGTCCGGCCTGCCGGACCGTGTATCGCGCGATGTCGAAACGCAGGAGCCATAGCGCGAGCCCGAGCATCCCCAGTCCTTGGAGGCGCGCGCCGGTGTCTGCCTCGCGTAACGTCAGGAGGAGCCCGGCCAGATAGACCGAGACGACAATCAGGAAAATGCCGCGGCTCAGCGGTGCCGGCCGCCCGAGACGGCTCAGCTCCAGGCGTTCGCCCACGATCGTGAGCACGAGGAAGCCACCGAACCAGAATACCGCGCCGTAGAGCGGCACTCCCGCGAGCCAGCGCGCGTTGCCGATCATCCAGGCGAGCGCTCCCGTTCCCATCACGCCGGTGAAGAACGCCGGGTGGCGGCGGAAGGCGGATGCGAAGATCACGGCCAGCCCTGCGCTCCCCAGCATCATCAACATCGGCGCCGCCGGCATGGGAACGCCCAGCAGGAGTGCGAGGCCGCCGAGTCCACTCATCAACGGCACGGCGTATGCGATGGGACTGCCGAGCGCTACGGCCCGCTCCAGGCCGATGAGGGTTCCGAGAAAGCCCGACACCATGAGCGGCCCATGAGCCAGGGGCAGGGCCGGCCCGAGCGGCGGCAGCGGCCACCCGATTCGAATCAGTCCCGCCCACAGACCGGCCAGCAGCGCCAGCACCCCGAGCGCGGCGAGCGGCAGGCGGATCCGGCTGGCGATCACCCGCGAACTTATCGCCAGCGCCCGCGCCGCAGCCCCGCGGCGACCTCGGCGTGGTCCGCATCGGTCGGCGGCGGAGTTACGACGTTGAGGGCAACGAGCCGGGTGGCGGCCCTGAGCCCTCGGGCCGTTCCCGCCGGCGCAAACGCGACGGTTCCCGGCCCGATCGCTTCCTCGCGGTCGCCGAGAGCCAGCGTTCCTTCGCCCTCCAGCACGGCGATCGTGAGGTCGACCTCCGGCCGATGAACGGGGATGAACTGGCCGGGTTCAAGGCAGACCAGCAGCACTTTGACGCGGTCGCCCTGGGCAACCGGGACGGGATTGAAGTGCTCGGGCTTGAACGCCACGGCCGTGCGGTACGAGCTCATCAGGGCGCTCATCGACGCTCCTCCGTCTTCCGGCCCGTGGGGACCGGGAGGCTGTCTCGAACGTCCGTCATCGCCGCCTCTCTCCGTCGTATGCCGTGAAGCCTATCGTGAGGCGGGGGCGGCCGTCTTTGTTCCAGCGCAAACGTACGGCCGTCAGGCGCGAAGACGCGGCGGGCCGCCGTCGCGTCAGGCATTTCGAATCGTGCGAAGACCCTATCCAAGATCGGATCATACTCCGATGCCGCCGCCGAGTGCGCCTTGGTATTCAAATATCAGACCAAAAAGGTCCGTTGGGTCCATCTTGGAGGCGAGATGAAGCTCAGTCGGGAGAGCAAATACGGCCTGGCCGGCCTGATCTACCTCGCCCGGCAGCGTCCCGGCACCGTGCTGACCGTGAAGACGGTGGCCGCCGCGCAGGTCCTGCCCGGGACGTTTCTCGCGAAGACCTTCGGCCGGCTGGCACGTCATGGGGTCCTACGATCGCACCGCGGGCGGCGGCGGGGCTACGAGCTCGCCAGAAATCCCCGGGAGATCGGCGTCCGTGAGATCCTGGAGGACATCGAGGGGCCGGATCTGTTCGCGCGTTGCATCTTTGGGAGCGAAGGGTGCTCGGAGCAGCGGCCCTGCCTGCTGCACGAACGCTGGAAAGCGGTCCGGCCGCGGGTCGCCGAATCGCTGGCGGCGCTGACGCTCGCCGACTGCGCAGCCGGCCGCACGGCGCCCGGCGCGCTCTCACGGATGGGGGATTGACCGCCATAGCGCATTTTCGAACGACGCTCAAACGGGGAGGGAGAGTCATGTTGATGTCGATCGTGAAGTGTTTCGTCCGCCGGTGCGCGCCGGTGGCGGCCCTGGCCGCGCTCGCGGCGCTACTCGTCGCTCCGGGAGCACCGACGGCTGCCGCGCAGAACGGCGAGAACGGCTTCTACGACGCCGCGCTTCCGGCCGTCGGGAACCAGCACGTCAAACAGATCACGGTCGTCGCCCGCGACACGGTCCAGGAGATCGCCCCGGGCGTCAAGGTGCCGCTCTGGACCTTCAACGGCTCCGTCCCGGCGCCGCTGATTCACGTGCGGCAGGGTGACGAGGTCCGGGTGGCGTTCGTGAACAAGACGCCGATGGCGCACTCGGTCGACTTCCACGCGGCGACGACGCCCTGGAACGTGTGGTACCAGCCGGTGGCGCCCGGCAAGACGCTCAACTTCAGCTTCGTCGCCAAGGACCCCGGCGTGTTCATGTTCCACTGCGGCACGCCGCCGGCGTTCATGCACATCAGCAGCGGCATGTACGGCGCCGTCATCGTCGACCCGAAGACGCCGCTGCCGCCGGCCAAAGAATTCGCGCTGATCGAGAGTGAGTTCTACGTCCGGCCGGGCCCGAACAACACCTACCAGCCCGACGCGCAGAAGGTCCTCGACGTCAAACCCGACTACGTTGTCTTCAACGGCATCGCCGATCAGTACCAAGAGCACCCGCTCGTTGTACGGGCGGGACAGCGCATCCGTCTGTACGTGCTGAACGCCGGACCGACGCTGTTCTCGGCGTTCCACGTAATCGGCTGGATCTTCAACAAGGTCTACGTCGATGGAAACCCCGCCAACGTGCTGCGCGGGGTGCAGACCTACGCTATCCCGCCGGGCGGCGGCGCGATGTTCGAGTTGACGATCGACCAGCCCGGGCTCTATCCGTTCGTCACGCACGCGTTCGCGTACACCAGCAGGGGCGCCGTGGGCGTCATCAAGGTCCTGCCCGCCAAGTAGGGGCGCTTCCGCGGCTGACGGCTGCGCGCCCGCACCGATTCCGGCGCCCGCACTCGGGGCGCCGGAATCGGTGCGGGCAAGAGCACCGTTTAGGAAATGCGCCACCGCCATTCGAACGTCAGCACTCCAGTGAACGCCGGCGGCACCCACCGATACGCCAGCATGTAAGCGAGACTGAACGCCCCGGCGGCAAACAGCACAGCGCCTCCCTGAGCGGCCGCCGGCGCGCCGGTCCACATGCCGTAGGCCAGCCCCACGACGCCGAGGTTGCTGAGCCACAGCACCACGCGGCCCGGCCGGGGATTGTAGGGCGCCGGCTGGCGCGGGATCGCGAGCACGTCGTGGATGGTCGCGCGATAATACCACATCAGAAACGGCGTGATCTTGTAGATCTGTCCGATGATCGCCTGGGTCACCCATCCCAAGAGAAAGAGCGTCGCGGCGACCTCGCCAAGCCGGTCCGGCGGATCGGTTTGGAGCAGCCCGGCGCCCCACCCTGCTGCGATCGCGGCCAGCACAAGGGAGTAAGCCGCGACCGCGTACCAATGCGCGACGTTCAAATCCGGGGCAGGGCTGTGCCGGCGGGCAATCACGTGGACGATCTCGGCGACGAAGAGGACGAGCGCGCCCGCGGCGAGGAACGCCGCGGCGCGCAGAAGCCACGCCGCTGGAGCGGCGACGCCGGCCAATACCGAGGCGATGGCGGCGATCGCCAACATCAGGATCGCTGCGCCCCGTCGCGCACTCGCGACGCGCGCGCCGTGGACGAGCGGCACCAGCCGGTAGAACACCCCGATCACCATCAAGCCGAACCAGCCGCCGAGCCCAAGGGTGAGGTGGACGACGAGTCCTCGATGGGCGACGAGAATGCCGGGCCAGAAGACCCACCGGAGATTGGCCGCGAGCAGCGTGCCCCACAGCGCGACCAGCACGAAGCACCCTAGCGCCGCGGGGATGTGCGGACTCAACACGGCGCGCTTCGGCCCCGCCGAGACGGCCGTGGCACCCAGCACCGCGACGAACCACCACGCCGCCAGGTTGACGCCGGCGCCTCCGAGGGCGGCGAGACCATAGCGGCCGGCGGCGAGCCCCGCAAGAGCCGTCACCGTGCTCGCGGCGAACGCCAGGAACAGCCACGGAATCGTCCGCTCTCCGCGAATCCTCACTCCCAGCAGAACCGGCGCCATCTGCGCCGCGGCGCCCAGGATCGTCATCGTCCCCCACGCGAGCGTGGCGAGGTGTGTGGCGACGAAGGCCGGACGCGATTCGTAGGCACCCTGCGCGAGCGATACGGCTGAGGCAACGAGTGCCAAGCCAAGCGCAGGAAAGGCAATACCGACCGACGTCCACGTGAACCAGGTGCCGAAGGTGAAGGCGAGCGGTCCGCCGGCAGGCCCGCTCTCCGCAGGCGGGGTCGGGTCATGCGGGGCCGGCCGCACCGTGCCGTTAGCGCGTTTCGCCACGGATGGGTCGAGCATGCCGGGTGCGGCTGCGCCCGCCTTCGAGCATTTTCTTGATGACGACGGCCTGATTATGGAGCGGATCGCGCGCGCCGAAGACGAGCGTCAGCTTTCCTTGACGCGCGTATCCGGCGATCTCCTCGAGGAGCGCGCCTTTCGCAGCTAATTCTCGCCGGTACCGTGCGCGGAATACTTGCCACCTGGCGGGGTCGTGGCCGAACCACTTGCGCAGTCCGGTGCTCGGCCCGAGCTCCTTGAGCCAGGCGACGGCCTTCAGGCGTTCCTTCGAAATGCCGCGGGGCCACACGCGGTCAACCAGCACCCGCGGGCCGTCGCCGCGGCCGGGCGGATCGTAGGCCCGCTTCAAGGTAACGGTGAGCCTCATGGTTCACCTCCCGGACATCATTGAGCTTTTGCGCGTCTGCCTTTTGGTTTTCGGAGGCTCTCGTTCAGGATCACGGCTGCTCGAATCAGCGTCCTGAAAGCCCTCCCGTCAATCTCGTCTCCCTCATGGATGACTATGGCGCGCCAGGCGTTGCCTTCGAGGCCGGCGTTGAAGAGGCCGTTCGAGTCCGTAAGAGAAGCGCCCTTGGCGAAGGTCAGCCTCACGTGGTTCCTGTAGGTCTCGCCGGTGCAAATGATCCCGTCGTGGGACCACACCGGAACCCCAGCGGGGTTCGACGGCTTCTTCCATTTCCGCTCCTCGACCACTTCGGGGTCGGCTTGCTTGATGAGCGCGCGACGCCGCGACAGCGTCTTTCCGCGCCAGCCGCCTTCGTGCGAGGTACTCTCCTTCTTCTTCGCCGTCATCGTGCTCTTCATGCGCTGCTCCTCCGGGTGCTTCTTCCCTGCGTCTTCATCGGTTCTTCCCTTCATCTCGACGCTTCGGGGCCTGGGGCCAACCGGGCGTCTCTACGCCGAACTGCTTTGCGTACTCGGCGTTCAATCGCTGCCAGCCGCCGAACTTCATGGCCTCGGGGCCGACGATGCGTCCAATCGGCTCACCCGCGAGGAGCGTTGTTTCGGACACCTGCGGCGTGGGCGCTCCCACCGTGGTGAGCTTCACCGTAGCTCCAACCGTACCCAGGCTCCGATCGGCGTCGAAGGGCGCCCACTCGCGCAGATGCGCCGGGTCGGTAAGCGCCTGCCAGACTTTTCCCGGCGGGTGGCGCAGTTTCCTGACGAGAACGGGCGTCCACTTCTCTCCGTCCTTTCGCACCTCCGCGCCGCCGGCCGGACCCGGTGTGTACTGCTCGCGATCGGTCATCCATCTTCTCCCAGTCTTAATAGCGTGCCAGCTGGACGAGCTGAATTACATGGCCGCGGGCCGGCCCTGTTGGAAGGTCGCGTGCTGATACGCTTTGGCCGAGGGGTTGTCGTTCAGCGCCAGCTGCAGCTCAGCGCCGTCCGGCTCCTCGGGCGACGCCACGGTCAGCCAACGAAATGGGCCCTGACTGAAATCGGCCTTCTTGGCAAAGCCCAGTACCTCGGTATAGAGGCGCAGGGCTTGTCCTGGTCGTCCACGTATACGCTGGTCAACTTGATCTTCATTTCGTTCCTCCCTTGTCGCGTTCGCGGTTGCGGCCGCGCCGTCTTCTCCCTGTCTTCCCTGTCCTTGGTGTTGACTGATCCATGCGGTCGAGGTGGCGTTCGAGAGCATCCACGTGAGCGGACCAGAACCGGCGGAACGGAGCCAGCCAGGCTTCCACCTCCTGAAGCGGTTCCGGCTTCAGCCGGTAGAGACGGCGCTGCGCATCCACCGTGGATTCTACGAAACCGGCCTCTCGCAGCACTCGCAGGTGCTTCGACACGGTCGGCTGCGGCATACGAAGCCGACGTTCGAGCTCTCCAACCGACTGTTGTGATGAGACCAGGAGGCTCAGTATCGCGCGGCGGCTCGGCTCCGCAATGATTTCGAACACAGATTCCATCTTCTTAATATACTCCACAGAGCATATGCGTGTCAAAGCATATACAGGCAGAGGCCGGGCAACGGTTTCAGCCGGCCCACCCCCCATATCAGATATCCACCCGATGGACGGCGGCATCCGGCACAGCGTATTATTCTGGTTGCGGAATATCGAATAAGGTTCATCGCCGGAGTCAATTCACGATGGTGGGACCCTAACGCGACCGGTGCCAAAGTGATGAAGCAGGGCGTCGCGTAGCGGCGGGCATGGACGCATTCGAACGGCGGTCTTCGGCCGACGGCCTCATCGCGAGAGCGGCCCAAGCTCTTGCGCACCCTGTCCGCCTGCAGATCATTCAACTGCTGCGCGACGAGGGGGCCTACGTGATGCACCTGACGACCGCGCTGAACCGCCGTCAGGCGTACCTGTCCCAGCATCTGGCTGTTCTGCGAGAGGCCGGACTTGTCGTCGGTGAGCGCCGCGGCATGACCGTTATGTATCGGGTCAGTGACCCGCGGGTGTTCGACCTCGTGGAGCGCCTGAAGCAGTTGGCGCCCTCGCTCGAAGGTGAGCAACGCGGCGTGGGCGAGCGGGCCTTCTTGCCGCGTGGCTCCTCAGCTCCGATCAGGCGGCGCTGCAGGTGCCCGCGATGCTGTGGCACCGAGTAAACGTGGTGTCTCCTGGCGCATCGCGGAGACAACTCGAAAGGAGGTGACGTCACGTGCCATGCCGGTGCTGTGAGGACGTGTTTGAACCGGCTCCCGGTAGACGCGGATATGGTCCGCCACCGTGGGCAGGGTATTGGGACTGGGCCGTCGCCGGACCCACAAAGGCGGAGCGACGGGAGTGGTTGGAAGCCCAAAAGAAGCGCCTGCAGGAGCGACTGTCGGACGTCGACGACGAGTTGACCAAACTATAAGGTTCGAGAGCGGGGACCGGTTCCGGTCCAGCTTCGCCGGTCCCCCAGTTCAATCTCGGCGGGCGCGCGCGATGACTTCCTCCATACGGTAGCCAAAGATCTGCGGGGCGCCGATGCCCGCGGCCGACAACCGGCTGTTGAGCTGGCTGCGGTGATGGATCTCGTGTTCCGTCATGGCCATTAAGAGGCGCCAGACGCTGACGGTGCCTCCCGCGAGGTCCTTGGTGCGTTCCTGCAACCGCCGGTCGGGAACCGCCAGAAGCCGTGCCATCTCGTCCCGGTGCGCCGTCTCGAGCAGCGCGCGCGTCGCGGCGAGGTCGAGGCTCGGTCCCGGATCGAGGGCATCGGTCCACCGATCCTCGACGACCTTGGTGACGAAGAAGCGCTCGGCGCCGGCGAGATGGCGAACGATCTCCCCGCAGCTGAGCGCCTGGGGCCAGGGCCGCCACTCCAAGAGCTCCGGGGGGAGGCGGTCCACCGCCGCCCACGTGCGGCGGCGAATTCCCTCGAAGTAACGCGTGAACTCCCCGACCGACGCCAGCATGTCGCCGGCTCCTATTCCTCGATCGCGCCGCCGATCCGGCGCAGGTGGTCGCGAAAGGTCACGGCCGGATTCTCAGAGCGCCGCGCGAGGAAATCCGAGAACCGCAGCTGCGCGCGCAGCGACGTACCGCGGCGCATCTTCTCCGTCTGGACGCGCTCGGTCTCTCGGATCGAGCGGGCGAGCGCCGCGATCTCTTCCGCGCGGGCCGCCGGCACGAAGAGCACGCCGTTCGCGTCCCCCATCGCGACATCGCCGGCCCCGACGGCGAAGGCGCCGACGCGCGCCGAGACCAGGGCCTCGGTCTCCCGCGGATCGAGCCGGAGCGGCCCGGTGGGGCAGTCGCCGAGACTGAATACCGGAAGCCCGATCTCAAGGAGCTCCTGCGTGTCCCGGTGCAGTCCCCAGATGACGATCCCCGCCAGCCCGGCCAGTGTTGCCTCCAGCACGATCAGATCTCCCACGCAGGCTTCGTCGCGGCGGCCGGCGTTGTCGATGACCATCACTTCGCCCGGCGACGCGTGCTCGAACGCTTCGAGAAAGATATCGACGCTGCCGTAGTGCCGGACGGGCCGAACTCTGCCCGCCACCCGGCCCGCTGCGCCGAGCGCGCGAAGGTCGGACGGCGCGCAGCGGACGTCCACGCCGCTGCGGAGGCAGGCGTCGGCGACGTGCGGTGTTGTCAGGCCCTCGAAGAGGGCCGCCGTTCCGGAAGCACCCATCGTCTCCCTCCCTGAATGTCGGCCACACCTCACCGAACGATCAGCACGATGGAGAGCGCGAGAAGCGCGCCCATCGTGACGTTGAACACGCGCATGCGGCGCGGCGTTCGCAGCAGACGCTGCATGGCAGCGCCGAACGCCAGCCAGGGAAAGCAGCTCGGCAGGGCCGCCAGGACGAACAGCGCGCCGAGCGAGGCCGCCTGCGCGATCGGGCTTCCCGCCCGCGCCGTGAGGAAGGTGCCGGCGGCGCTCACGCTGACCAGCCAGGCCTTGGGGTTCACCCACTGGAAAGCCGCCGCATCCATATAGCCGATGGCCCTGCGACCGGACGTCCTGTCGATGGTGCCGGGGGCGGCCGCGATCTTCCAGGCGAGCCAGACCAGAACGGCGGCGCCGCACCAGTGGAGCGCCCGGAGCACCGGCGGGTGGCCGAGGACCAGGCTCCCGAGGCCCGAGAGCACGAAGAACAGCATGATGCCCATGCCGGTGGTCTGGCCCAGCAGGCAGGGAAGCCCCCGGCTGACGCCGACCTGGGCGCCGGTCGCCGTCAGCATGACGTTGCTCGGGCCGGGCGAGCCGGCGGCGACCACGGCGAAGAGCAGGAACGCCACGACCTGCTCGGTAGTCATTGTGTACTCGAGGGCGGAGTCATGCGGCTCAAGCAAACCAGATCGGCGGGCGAGGGTCTTGAACAATCGTGCCGGGAGCCCGGCGGGGAGTGGATCGCGAGCGCCGGGCCGGTGGACGGCGTTGAGCTGTTCCGGGCGTGGTTCGCCGGCGCGGCGTACCGCAAGCACCGCCACGACACCTACGCCGTCTGCCTGACCGACTCAGGCGTGCAGGTCTTCGACTACCGCGGCGCCGTCCACGCGAGCACGCCCGGCCGGGTGACCGTGCTCTATCCCGACGAGGTCCACGACGGCCGCGCCGGCACCCCTGAGGGCTTCGGGTACCGGATCGTCTACGTCGCACCCCGCCGGCTGGCCGATGCGGTCCGGGCCGTCTGCGGGCGGCCGCATCCGCTGCCCTTCTTGCGCGAGGCGGTGTCCACCAACGCGCGGTTGGCCCGCGCCATCCGCGAAGTCTTCCGTACGCCTCTGGAGCCGCTGGCCGTGGACAGTCTCGTGGTGGAGCTGGCGGAAGGCCTGCTGACCGGCGAACGCGCCGGGGGGGCGCCCGCGGTCTCTCGGCGCGTAGACGCCGCCGCCGTCGAGCGCGCGCGGCAGATTTTGGACGCGGAGCGGACCCGCACGGTGCGCTCCGCGGACTTGGAGGCGGTCACCGGGCTCACGCGCTACGACCTCGCCCGCCAGTTCCGCATCGCGCTCGGGACCGCGCCGCACCGCTACCAGCTCATGCGCCGGCTGGAGCACGCGCGGGAGGCAATCCACCAGGCGCGCCCCCTCGCCGAGGCCGCGTGCGATGCCGGCTTTGCCGACCAGGCACACTTTACCCGCGCGTTCACATCCGCGTTCGGACTTACGCCGGGACGCTACAGGGCGCTGCGGCGCCCGCTGCCGGCAGGCCCCATCCGCACAGTTTCCCCATAACTACTCAATAAGAAGTTCACGGCATCGACGTATTCTCGCGCCAAGATGACCAGCAACGATGTCTCTCAGTCGGCGGGAGGAGCGACCGCGGAGCTGCCTCGTACGGGCTGCGGGGATGCCGTTCTCAAGCTGATCGCCCTTGCGGGCGATCTTGAACGGCTCGGCTACCCGTACGAGGCGTACCAGCTGCGCGAAGGAGCGGCGCGCCTGCTGCGCGACCTACCGCGGGCCGGCTAGGCCGGGATCGAGCCGGCCGGGTTCCGGCGCAGACGTCGCCGAGCGGCCGTAGACTACGAACACCGCGAGTACGCCCACCGTCGCCGGGATCAGCGCGGAGAGCCCGCCGCCGGCCGCCAGCGTCAGGACCGTCGCTCCGATCATGACGACGGAGAGTCCGGCGGCCGCGAGCGGCGTCAGGCCAGTCCGGATGCGCAGGAGGCCCGGAAGGATCAAGCCGAGCGCGCCGAGCACCTCCGCCGTGCCCGTGAACCGCAGGAACCAGCCGGGCAGCGGCATCTGCTTGGTCAGCGCATCCAGCGGAAGCACCAGCTTCATCCCTCCGGCGAACAGAAAGAGCGCGGCGAGCAGGATCTGGACGACCCACAGGACACGGTTCATAGTCGGGCTCCTTTGTGCCTTCGATTCGCTTTCAGCCGATAGTCGAACGGGCAGCCCCCAAATCGACAGCCTGCAGGAACAGCCCGCTCGCCTCGGCCAAGTCAGGGCTATGGACGCAGCGGGCGAAGGGCGGTCTCGGTTTCGCGACCTGGGGCTGACGCTGGGGATACTGCCGACCGGCCCGCTGAACGCCATCACCGACGTGCCGGGCGTTCTGGTGGGACACTATACGCGGCGGGACGGCCGGCAGCCGGGCCCGGGCGGAGAAGGGCCGTTCAATACCGGGGTGACGGCGATCTTGCCGCACGGCGAGGATCTATACGAACGCCGGGTGCCGGCCGCGATCGAGGTACTGAACGGCAGCGGCGAGATCTTCGGCCGGGAGTTCGTCGACGAGATGGGCATGCTCGACGCGCCGATCATGGTCACGGGGTCGTTCAACGTGGCGCGCGTCGCCGACGCCGTGATTGGCGAAACCACGCGGCGCCATCCCCAGGTCGGCCGGGGCGGCGGCTACGTGCATCCGGTCGTGGCCGAGTGCTCCGATGCCCAGCTCAGCGATCTCGTCGGCCGGCCGATGGGTGAGCGCGAAACGGTCGAGGCCTGGCGCGGCGCGACCGGCGGCCCCGTGGCTGAGGGATCGGTTGGCGCGGGCACCGGCTTCGTCTGCTTCCAGTTCAAGGCGGGCATCGGCACCGCGTCCCGCCGCGTCCAGGTGGGCGACGCCGCCTATACCGTCGGCGCGCTCGTAGCGGCGAACACCGGGCCGCGCGAGATGCTCCGGATCGACGGCGTGCCCGTCGGACGGCTGCTCAAAGCCCCGAAGCCGAGTTGGGTACAGCAGGGGTCCATCATCATGGTGGTGGCGACGGACGCCCCGCTGCTCAACCGGCAGCTCGGCCGGCTGGCGCGCCGCGCGCATCTGGGCCTCGCGCGCACCGGCGCCACCGCGCACAACGGCAGCGGGGATTTCGCCGTCGCGTTCTCGACCGGCAACCGGTACATCATGGGATCGACCATCCACGACCTGCGCGACGTGGACAACGCGTCTACGTCCGGGCTGTTCGACGGCGCGGTTGAGGCGACGGAGGAAGCTATCGTCAACGCGTTGTGCGCTGCTGCGGACATCGTCGGACGCGACGGCAACGTCGCGCCCGTGCTGCCCCTGCGGCCGCTCGCCGAACTTATGCGGCGCTACCGGCCGGACTAGCCGGCCGGTGCCGCGAGCGCGCGCGTCAGGAGGCGGGGGTCCTCAAGACGCTTCGACCACGCCGAGAACGCATCGGTGGGGCCGCGCCAGCGCAGCCCGTCCACATTGTCGAAGAGGTGGGCCCCGGTCCGAAGCGTCGCGAGATCCTTGAAGAGGAGCGCCGTGCGCCGGGTCTCCCCCGGCAGCGCGGCCGGTGGAAAATTCTCGATGGCGCCGTACTGATTCACGAGCCGCGCGGCCCGGATCGGACCGATGCCCGGAAGCCCCGGATAGCCGTCGGCCGCGTCCCCGACCAGGGCGAGGTAATCGGGAATCAACGCGGGGTCCACGCCGAACTTCGCGCGGACTCCGTCCGCGTCGAGGATCTTCTGGCCCCTGCGATCCACCTGCACCACCCGGGTGCCGCGGACGCACTGCGCCAGGTCCTTGTCGGGCGTCCAGATGCAGACCTTCTCCACGCGCCCGTCGGCCGATGCGATCTGCGCCGCGGAGGCCAGCGCGTCGTCGGCCTCCAGTTCGACCATCGGCCAGACGGCGACGCCCATCGCGGTCAGCGCGTCTTCGAGCGGATGGAATTGCGCGAGCAGCGCCGGCTCGATGCCCTCACTCGTCTTATAGCCGGACCAGAGGCCGTTGCGGAAGGACTCGACGACGTGGTCGGTCGCGACTCCGAGGTGAGTCGCACCGGTCTCGATCATCTGCAGCACCGTATGCAGCACGCCGGTGACGGCGCCGAGGGGCGGATCGTCGCCGCGGGTGAAGCGGCGAAGGCCGTAAAAGTGACGAAACAGTTCGTAGGTGCCGTCGAGGAGGTGGACGATCACCGCGCCGGTGGGACCGCCGGCCGCGCCAAGACGCGCACGACGCGTCGCTAGTGCCGGGCAGGCGCGGCCGCGCCGAATCGCTCCGCGGCGCGGGCCTTTGCCTTGGCGGCCTCTTCCTCGCGATTCTTCGGCGGCGCGCCGGTTTCGAGCGAGCGGAGGAGGCGGGCGGAGGCGTCGGCGATCTCGTCCACCGCCGCCAGGAAGGCGGCTTCGTTGGCCTTCGACGGCCTCGCGAACCCGCTGATCTTTCTGACGAACTGGAGCGACGCCGCCCGAATCTCCTCGGCCGTCGCGGCCGGCTCGTAGTTGAACAGCGGCTTGATGCTTCTGCACATTCCACACGACCTCAAAGGTCCGGCGTGGCCGGGCGGGCGGATGACGCCACTCAATTCTACATCCTCGCGTGCCTCAGGGAGGCGACCACTCGGCGCGCGCCGCGGCGGCGTGAGCGAGTTTGGCGGCGAAATCGGATAGTCCCGTGTCCCGGTTTCAGGTTAGGCTCCACGCATGGACACGACACTCGCGCAGGGTCAGGGGGCCAGCGCAGATCTCGTGGCACTCCTAGTGGTCTCGATATGGGGGATGAGTTTCGCGCTCCAAAAAATCGCCCTGGAACAGTTCGGCGCACCCGCGTTCATGTGCCTGCGCTATCTCGCCATGCTCGCGCTGAGCTGGGGGGTGCTGCTCTATCAGCGCTCGAAAACCGGTGAGCCGATCGGCGTCCGTGCCGGCGATCTCCCCGCGCTGACGCTCGCCGGCGTGCTCGGCTACACGTTCTACATCCCGCTCGCCACGTTCGGTTTGAGCTACACGACGCCGTTCTCCAACGCCCTGCTGATCGCCGTGGCGCCGCTCTTTGCGGTCGCGCTGCTGCGCGCGCTGCGCCTCGAACCGGTCGGCCGCGGCCAGTACGCCGGCATGCTGATCGCGATCGCCGGCGTGGCGGTCTTCATACTGCCGGCGCTGCGGCTCCGGCCGGGCGAGAACGGAATCGGCGACGTGTTGAGCCTGGCCGGGGCGGCGTTCTTCGCCGGCTACACCGTGGCCAGCAAGCCGCTGCTCTCCCGCTACCGGCTGCCCGCGATGATGGCGTACACGCTGACGATCGGGGTGATTCCCGTCGTGCTGGCCCTCGTGCCGTCGCTGTTCGAGCGGCATTGGGCGGCCGTCAAC
This sequence comes from bacterium, assembly GCA_035934535.1. Classification (GTDB taxonomy): domain Bacteria; phylum Sysuimicrobiota; class Sysuimicrobiia; order Sysuimicrobiales; family Segetimicrobiaceae; genus DASSJF01. Next base: position 12,711 of record DASYXS010000046.1, on the reverse strand, counting down.
GCGGCGGGGTGGGCCGCCTTCGCCTGGACGGTGGTCGCCCCCGTCTATGTGGCGTGGACGCTGTGGAACTGGACCGTCGGCCGCATGGGAGTGGCCAGGGCGTCCCTGTTCATGTACCTCGTGCCGGTGGTCGGCGGCCTCACGTCGTGGATCTTGTTCGCCGAAGGCTTCGGACCGCTCAAAGTGATCGGCGCGGCGCTCGTGCTCGCGGGCCTGGCCGTCGCGCGGCGATCTACGACCGCTCGTCGACGGGCGGGGTGACCGGGTCACCGTGCTCCGCGAGCGTCGGGCGCTGATGCGAGATCCAGCCGATAGCCTTTGACCAGCACACCCCGGATATCGACGTCACGCTCGGGCACGCGGACGAAGCCCATGCGGGCGTACATCTGCACCGCGGCGCGCATCAGATCCATCGTGTGCAGGCCGAGGGCCGCCGCCCCCGCGCTGCGCGCCCGCCGCACGCATTCCTCCATGAGCGCGGCGCCGATGCCGCGTCCGCGCGCCGCCGGTACCACCGCCAGCAGGCGGACCTCCGGCCAGTTGCCGCCCGCGGCGGTCCCGCCGTAGGCGTCCGCGCCGGGCGGGAACAAGAAGACGCTCCCCACGACGGCCCGCTTCTGCTCGGCGACGATGCGGTCGGCCGGCGTCGCGGCCTCGAGGATCGACAGCAGGTGGTGCCGGTATCCTGTCCAGAACGGCGCGGGCATGATCTGCGCGTATTCCTCATAGGCGGCCAGCGTGACGTCCCGGACCGCAGCGCGCTCGTTATCGCGCGCGCTGCGGACCTGAATGACTTCAGTGGCTCTGCTCGGTTGCATCCAGTGTCACCTCCTCAGTGATCGATCGCCACGGTTCCTGGAGCCGGCCGGCCCTTTCCGGCAAGAAACGGCATCAACAGCAGTGCGCCGAAGAACACCAGCGCAATGATCATGAACGCGTGCTCAAACGACAGGACCGTGGCCTGCCCCGTGATGATGCGGTCGAGGAGGGCGAGGGCCTGCTGTTGAGCCGTCGTGGCATTGCTTCCCCCGCGCACCATCAGCGCGGTAACCTGGCGCGTGGCTTCCGCCCACGCCGGGTGGTCGGGCCGCGCCTGCTCGACGAGGCGCGCGTGGAACAGCGTCGTGCCCCGCTCCAGCATCGTCGTGATCACGGCCGTCCCAAACGAGCCCCCTAGCTGGAGCATCAGGTTCATCAGGCTCGCCGCCTTGATTGCTTTGGGCCGTTCGACGGCGTTGAGACCCGCCGAGAAGAGCGGGACGACCATCATCGGGAGCGCAAATCCGAGTATCAGCATCGGGAGCAGGACCTGGGCGTCTCCCGCGTCGAGCGTCCAGCGGGACATCATGAGCATCGAGATCCCGGCAAGCATGAGTCCGGGCGCGACGACGAACCGGGCACCGAGAAGTCCGGCGATCATCCCCCCGATCGGTGAGACGGCCATCGATACAAGCCCGCGCGGGAAAAACTTGAGCCCGGTCTGGAGCGCAGTGTACCCCAGGCCCCGTTGGAGGAACAGCGAGACGAGGACCAGACCGCTGAACAGCCCAAAGCCGGCGGCGCCGGCGCTGAGCCACGTGGCCGCAAATGCGCCGTTGCCGAGGATGCGCAGGTCCACGAGTTGTTGGGTTCGGAAGAAGGTATTTCCACGAATATCCTCGCGGATCGGCTCGTCCGGCTCGAGCAGCGGGGTTTGATCACCAAGTCCGACGATCCCGGCGACAAACGGCAGTTTCGGTATTCCCCGACGCAAAAGGCGCTGGATCTGCTGCCGATCATCTACGAGATGGGCCGTTGGAGCGCGAAGTACGATCCGCGAACGGACGCGACGAATCCGTTTTTCCAGCGCATGAAGGCCGGCAAAGAAGGCTTCATTAGGGAGCTGGTCGCTCGGTTCAACGGCCCCGACGGCCGCGGCGCCGCCCGGCGTATTCCCCGTCTTGAAAGGAAGCAGCGGCGGTCGATGCGGTAGGTGCTCAAGATCACCGCTCAGTTTTTTTTCGGTAGGATGTGAGGGTGTGGCCGCCGGCCACACCCTCATAACTTTGGTGAGAAGACGCCCGCCCACGGAGGAGTACGCGGTGGCACCGATCGATCCGCTGGACGCGTTTGAAACTCTCGACCTGCGGGTGGGGCGCGTCACCGGGGCCGAACCGCTCGAGGGCGCGAAGAAGCCGGCGTACAAGCTGACGATCGATTTTGGACCGCTCGGCGCCCGCGGGTCGAGCGCGCAGCTCACGAGACTGTACCGCGCCGAGGAACTGATCGGGCGGTCGGTCATCGCGGCCGTCAACCTCGGCGTCCGGCGGATCGCCGGTTTCGCCTCAGAGGTGCTCGTGCTCGGCGTGCCGGATGAGCACGGCCGCGTCGTGCTGCTGTCCACGGAGCGCGACGTGCCGGCCGGCGGCCGGGTCTTCTAGCGGGCGAGCAGGCGCTCCACCGCTTCCTCGTCCCAGTCGAGCCCGATGCCAGGACCGGTCCCGGTCGCAAGGCGGCCGTCGCGGAGTTCGAGGGGCGTCCGCAGCAGCGGACCGGCGAAATCGAGATACTCGAGCCAGTGGCGCGTCGGGGTTGCCGCGAGCAGGTGCGCGCTGATCTCCGGAAAGATATGGCTCGACGCGGGCATGCCCGCCGCCTCCGCGAGCGCGGCCCCGCGGAGCCACCCGCTGACGCCTCCGATCTTGGTGACGTCGATCATGACGACGTCGGAGGCTCCGGCGGTGAGACTCTTCGCCATATCGTGCGGCCCCCACCAGTTCTCGCCGATCTGGATCGGCGTTTGCGCTTCTCGCGCCACGGCGGCGTGTCCGGCGTCGTCGTCGGCGCGCACCGGCTCCTCGATCCAGGTCAGGCCCTCACCGTCGAGCGCGCCGGCCCGGCGGATCGCCTCGGGGAACGTCAGACACTGGTTGTAGTCGACCATCAACGAGACGCGGTCGCCGGCGGCCCGACGGACCGCGCGAATCGCGTCGAGGTCGGCCGCAAGATCGCTCCGTCCGACTTTGATCTTGACCGCGGTGAAACCCCTCCGGACCGCGTCCTCGGCTTCAGCGGCGACACGCTCCGGGGTGATCGCGCCGAGACTGGCGTAGGCCGGGATCGGACCGGGCGCCCCGCCCAGCAGACCGGCAAGGGGGAGGCCGCACGCCTTGGCGAGCGCATCCCAGAGGGCGATGTCGATCGCGGCGATCGCCATGCCGGTGAGCCCCTGGGGCCCGAGCAAACGAACGTGCCGCTGCAACTTCTCTGCGACGATCGCGGGCGCCGCCGGCTCGCCCTCGATCAGTTCCCCGAAGTTCAATACGAGGCGCGCGGTGGGATGCAGGGCGGCCGGCGTATAGCAGAACAGGTAACTCGAGCCGGTCACACCCTCCGCGGTCAGCGCGTCCACCAGCACGAGAGGCGCCGTGGAAATCGTTCCGCCCGCGGTCTCCAGCGGAGGATCCACCGGGACCATCACAGGCCGCGCGCGCACTTCCCGAACCGTCAACCGGGGTGTCTGCATCATGAGGCTCCTCGCCGTTTCGACGAACGTACACGATCATAGCGCGCGGACGCCCCCCGCGAATATTCGTCTGTTATAATCGCGTCGCCGTGACCGCACCCTATCCCGAGATCGAGCCCTACGACCGCGGTACGCTGGACACCGGTGACGGCAACCGCGTCCATTGGGAGACGTGCGGCAATCCGCGCGGGAAGGCGGCCGTCGTCCTGCACGGCGGCCCGGGCTCGGGATGCACCCCATGGCACCGCCGGCTCTTCGACCCCGAGGCTTACCGCGTCGTGCTCTTCGACCAGCGCGGGTGCGGACGCAGCACGCCGCACGCGAGCGATCCGGCCACGGACCTCACGACCAACACGACCGCGAACCTGGTCGAAGATATCGAACGGCTGCGCCGGCGCCTCGAGATCGAGCGTTGGCTCGTACTCGGCGGGTCATGGGGCAGCACGCTGGCCCTCGCCTACGCGGAGCGCCATCCGGCGCGGGTCACGGAGATCGTCTTGTTCGGCGTGACGACGGGCCGGCGCCGGGAGTTCGACTGGTGGTTTCGCGGCGGCGCGTCGGTCCTCTTTCCCGCCGAGTGGGACCGGCTGCGCGGAGCGGTCCCGGCGGCGGACCGCGACGGCGACATCGTCGAAGCGTATTACCGGCTGCTTCACGATGCCGATCCGGCGGTCCGCCGGCAGGCGGCGGCCGACTGGTGCACCTGGGAATCGGCCGGGCTCGCGTGGCCTCCGGCGCCGCGGCTGTCTCCTCGATTCACCGATCCCGCCTACGCGATGGCCTTTGCCCGGCTCGTGACGCATTACGTCCGGCACAACGCGTGGCTCGAGGACGGCGTGCTGTTACGGAACGCCGGCGCGCTCGCGGACGTCCCCGGAGTCATGGTGCAGGGCCGTCTCGATTTCGGCGCGCCGATCGCCTGGGCATGGGATCTCGGCAAGGTGTGGCCGCGCGCGGAACTGGTGGTTGTCGCGGACTCGGGGCACGCCGGTGACCAGCCTGGCATCGCCGCGGAACTGGTCCGCGCTACGAATCGGTTCGCGAGGGCACGGTAGGTTTTTTCGGATTGCCGGGCTTGCCGGCCTTCGGCTCCGAGGCGTCCGGACCGGTGGTGCGGGAGACCGGCGGCGCGCCGGCCGCCTTCGGAGTCTCGTGCGGCGGCGGGATGTCCGACACGATCGACACCAGGCGGCCGAGCCCGATCTGCTCCGCGAGTTGGCTGATCGGGCGTACGGCCACCACGGTCACATCAGAGCCGAGACGCTGCGCCCGCTGACCGACGCGCAGCAAAATGTGCAGGCCGACGCTGTCGATGTACCGCAGGCCGCGAAAGTCGACCACGATGTCGCGACGGGTATCGATCAGGCCGAAGAGCGTATCTGCCAGCAGATTCGCGTTGGCCAAATCGATATCATCGAACACACTGATGATCGTACCCGCTTCGGTTTCCTCGACCCGATAGCTCACACGCATGGACGAAACACCCATGCACCATTGTAACTGTACCCGGGAACATCACGATCCTAGCCTCCGCGGCCCGGGGGTGAGCACTCTGCCACGCGCCGCCCGGTCCGCCGGATCACGTCGAGCAGGGCCGCCAAATCGGAATCCGCCGTCGCGTAGTGAAGGATGCAGGCGCGAAGGGCGAAGCGGCCGCGAAGCACGGCATTGGTCAGAAACGCCTCTCCACCAGCCTGTACTTCCTGCATGATCGTCTTGTTCAATTCGTCGAGGCGCGCGTCACGGCTCGACCAGCCGTCCGGCACGTACCGGAAGCAGACGATCGACAGCGTAACCGGCGCCAGCAGCTCGAAGTCGGGCGCGGCCTCCACCATCCCGGCGAGCCGGCGGGCCAGGGCGTTGTGCCTCGCCACGTGCGCGGCGGCACCGCGCCGCCCGAGATGCTGGAGCGTCATCCACAATTTGAGCGCGCGGAAGCCGCGGGTCTGCTGGAAGCCGTACTCGGAATACCAAGGCAGGCCCCCGAAGCCTTTGCCCTCTTCGGTCTGCAGGTACGGAGGCACGAGGCTGAACGTCTCCCGCAGCAGCCGGCCGTCGCGGACCAGCGCGCAGCCGCACTCGACAGGGACGGAGAGCCACTTGTGGGGGTCGATCGCCAGCGAGTCGGCGCGGGCCATCCCGGCATAGCGCGCTGCGGCGGACGGGTCGAGCGCGCCGGGCGCGCCGTACGCGCCGTCGACATGGAACCACAAATGTTCCTCCGCGCAGACGCCGGCGATCGCATCCAGCGGATCGATCGCCCCGGTGTTGACGGTCCCCGCGCTCGCGCTCACGCAGAAGGGACGACGCCCGGCCGCGCGATCCGCGCCGATCGCCTCCCGAAGTGCCGCGACGTCGAGCCGCCACGCCGCGTCGACCGGCACCGCCCGAACCGCGTCCGCGCCGAGGCCGAGCAGCTCGGCCGACTTGCGAAGGCAGCTGTGCCCTTCCTCGGACATGTAGAGGACCAGGCCGGCCTGCCGCGGCAGACCGGCGCTTCGCACGTCACCCCCGAGCGCGGCGACCGCGCGGTGTCGCGCGGCGGCCAAACAGGTGAGCGACGCCATCGACCCGCCGCTCACGAGCAGGCCCATCCCGCCCTCAACCGGATAGCCGACCAGCTCCGCCAGCCAGCGGACCGCGCACCGCTCCAGGTAGATCGCCGCGTGGTCGCCGCCGGCGCAGCTCGGGTTCATCGCCGCCGCGAGCAATTCACCGAACACCGCGATCGGAGCCGGCGGCGCGTTGACCCACCCGAAGAAGCGCGGATGACCGTTGCCCATCGAGTGCGGCAGCACGGACTCCTGAAAGCGGTGAAGTGCCGCGTCCGGTGCGAGACCGTCCTCCGGCAGCGGCTGCTCGAGCAGCGCGCGGCGCTCGTCGATGGTCATCGGACGAAACACGGAGCGCCCGCGGATCCCGGCGAGATAATCCGTCACGAGATCCACCGCCCGGTAACCGAGGCGCCGGAACTCCTCCGGATCGATCTCGAGCGGCGGCCTGCGGTCGTCGGCCATAGTCTCCTCCGGCATGGGGATGTCATGCCTTGATTGGCCGGCGGCGGTGCGCGGTCATTCACGCGAACGGCCGGCGGCAGGGGGCGGCACCGTGCGCCTTCGAATGGACTCATCGGCACGCAGCGGAGGGATGCGAGATGCCGGACCGCACGACGCCTGAACCGCCGCAGTTTCCGGCCGGTCCGTTCGTTCCCCACGATACGCACGGGGCCGGCGACCTGCACGTCTGGACCGACGAGCTCGAGCGGGCGCCGGAACGCCTGCGCCGGGTAGTCTCCGGGCTGTCCGACGAGCAGCTCGCGACGACATACAAGAATTGGACGATCCGGCAGATCACGCACCATCTGGCGGACAGCCACCTGAACGCGTACATCCGCTGCAAGCTCGCGCTCACGGAGGCCCAACCGACGGTCAAGCCGTACGACGAAAGTCTCTGGTCGCGCCTGGCGGACGCGCAGCACGCGGCCGTCGAGTCCTCGCTGCAAATCATAGGCGGCCTGCACGCGCGGTGGACGCACCTGCTGCGGTCGCTTCCGGACGCGTCGTTTGAACGCGCGTTCTATCATCCCGAGAGCCGGGAGGTGGTGCCGCTGTGGCGCGCCCTCGCCTCGTACGCGTGGCATGGGCGGCACCACACCGCCCAGATCGAATGGGTGAGATCGCATAAACTGTGAACGGCGCGTAGCGATCTTGTGAAGATCCGTTCATAACGGCCCTCCCGAGGAACAGACGTCTCCGCACCCGGCGTTGGTGAGGGTAGATCGCCGTGCGCGGCGTGATTTCATCGGGAGGACGATGCCGTTATGAAGAAACGCGGATTCGGAGTCATCGCCGCGGGCGTCGCATTGATCGCCGCCGCCGCGGTCTGGCAGAGTACGGCGGGCGGTACCGCGGTCCCGCGGACGTTCGCCGCGGGACCGGCCACGACGATCACGATCCCGGCCACGGCGCAACGGTTCGTGATCGATCCGCAGGCGTCCGAGGCCGCGTATCGCGTCGGCGAGACGTTCTTCCGCGACAACCAGTTCAAGGTCGCGGTCGGCGTCACGCACGGCGTCCAGGGCGACATCTACATGGATCGGGCGCGGCCCGATCAGAGCCGCATCGGCCCGATCACCATCAACATCAACCAGCTCACATCGGACAGCCGGCACCGGGACAACGCGATCCGGGGCCGCTGGCTGGAATCCGACAAATACCCGACGGCCGTCTTCACAGCCACGTCGATCGAAGGCCTGCCGAAGACGTACGCCGCGGGCGAGACCGTCCACGTGCGGATCACCGGCAACCTCACGGTGCACAACGTCACCAAACCGACGGTGTTCACGGGCACCCTCACGTTGAGCGGGGATACGCTGACCGGCGCGATGGAGTCCACGGTGCTGATGCGGGACTTCGGCTTCGATCCGCCGAGCATCATGATGCTGCAGACCGAGGACAAGGCGACGCTCGACTTTCAGTTCACCGCCCATCCCTTCGGCGCGTAAGCGGCGGGCAAGGCACCCGGACCGCCGTCGTTGAACTATCCTCACCTCCACGGGCCGCGCGACGCGCGTGGCCCGGGAGAGGAGGATCCGGTTGTCCACGTCTTCGCGCCCCGAGGCGCCCCCGAAGCGTCCGATCGCGGTCGACGACATCCTGAAATGGAAAGTGGCGGGCGCGCCGGTCCTGTCGCCCGACGGCAGCCGGATCGTCTGTCCGCTCGCGATCGTCGACGAGCCCGCCAACGGGTACCAGACCCACCTCTGGCTCGTGCCGGTTCCGGCAGCCTCGGATTCGACCCGGCCGGCGCCGCGGCAGCTCACCACCGCCCGGTCCCGCGATACCGGGCCGCGCTGGTCGCCGGACGGCACCCGGGTCGCGTTCGTCTCCGATCGCGGTGGGGCGAAGCAGATCTGGGTGATCTCCGTCGACGGCGGGGAGGCGCGGGCGCTGACCACCTCGGGCTCGCTCGCGCCGGCGGAGATTGCCTGGGCGCCCGACGGCAAATGGATCGCGTGTAGCGGCAAGCCGGAGGCCGCGGGCCGTCCCGAGCAGAGCGATGTGCGCGTTATCTCCCGGCTGCACTACAAGCATGACGGCGAAGGCTTCTGGGACGGCCGGTGGAAGCAGATCTTTGTCGTACCGGCCTCGGGCGATGACGTCCGCCAGGTGACCCAGGGGGACTACGACCACACCGCCCCCGTCTGGTCGCCCGATGGGGCGCTTCTCGCATACACCGGCAATGCATCGCCCGATGCGGATCTGCACGACCGCAACGACCTATGGATCATCCGCGCGGACGGCGCCGGCACGCCGCGCCGCCTGACGCGAACCATCGGCACCGTCGAGTCGCCGGCCTGGTCGCCGGACGGACGGCGCATCGCCTATCTCGGCCACGACGGCACATACGCCGGCGCCACCCTTCCGCGCGTCTGGGTCGTCCCCGTCGATCGGGGCGAGCCGGCGTGCGTGACCGGCGGCTACGAGGGGAGCATCGGTCACCACATCGGGAGCGATGTTCGCCCGCAGCCGGGCTCGGGCGGCCTGACGTGGGACCCGCGCGGCGACCGGATCTACTTTCTCACGACCGAGCGCGGCAGCTGCCAGGTCGCGTCCGCGTCCCTCGCGGACGGCGCCGTCCGGCTCGAGACGGCCGGAGACCACGATCTCATCGGCTGCTCGCTCGATGGCGCGGGACGCCGCGTTGCCTGCGTCGAGACCGACCCGATCACCCCGGGCGAGGTGGCGGTCGCCGACCTCGGCCGCGGACTTCCCGCCGCTTTCCGGCGCCTCTCGGCGTGGAACGCACCGCTTGCCGACGCGCTGGCGCTCGCCCGACCGGAACGGTTCGAGTACAAGACCCCGGACGGATACGTGTTCGACGGTTGGGCGATGAAGCCGGCCTGGGCCTGCGGCGCGGGCCAAAGATGCGCCGCCGCCGGCCGGCGCGTGCCGGCCGTGTTGGAAATTCACGGCGGCCCGCACGGCGCGTACGGGCACACGTTCTCAAATCAGTTCCAGCTCCTCTGCGCGGCTGGCTATGGGGTCGTCTATACGAACCCGCGAGGCAGCCACGGCTACGGACAGGCCTTCCTCGCGGCGACCCACCACGACTGGGGTGGCGGCGATTACGAGGACCTGATGGGGGCGCTGGACCGCGCGCTCGCGATCCACGAGTGGATCGACCCGGACCGGCTCGGGGTGTGCGGCGGCAGCTACGGCGGCTACATGACCAACTGGATCCTCGGGCACACGCAGCGGTTTCGGGCCGGGGTCACGCTGCGCAGCACGTGCAATCGCTACAACCACTGGGGCACCGGCGACATCGCCTACCACGGAGCGGACTGGGAGTTCCCCGACGCGCCGTGGGAGTCCCCGGAGTTCTACCTCGCGCGATCCCCGATCACGTACGTGCGGCAGATGAAGACCCCGCTGCTCATTTTGCACGGCGAGAACGATCTGCGCTGCTCGATTGAACAGGCGGAGCAGCTGTTCGTCGCGCTCAAGAGGCAGGGGACGCCGACGCTCTTCGTGCGCTACCCGGGCGAGAGCCACGGCATATCGTCGTCGGGCCAGCCCCGGCACCGCACCGACGAGATGACTCACCTGCTCGGTTGGTTCAATACCTATCTCGCGCCGGCGGGCAACGGCCGGGCGCGCGAGTCGAAGGAGTGAGCGCGATGGACTACGCGGCGACGGACGCCTACCTCAGCAAGCAACGGGAGCGGCATCTCGGCGAACTGCAGGACTTTCTCCGCATTCCGAGCGTGAGCGCGCTTCCGGCGCACCGCCCGGACATCGCGCGCGCCTCGGAATGGCTGGCGGAACGTCTGCGGGCCACCGGCGTGCCCGAAGTCCACATTATGCCGACGAGCGGCAACCCCGTCGTCTACGGCGCGTGGCCGGCGCGGGATGGGGCGCCGACGGTTCTGTTGTACGGACACTACGACGTGCAGCCGGTCGACCCGGTCGCGCTATGGCAGACGCCGCCTTTCGAGCCGGCGATCCGCGACGGCCGGCTGGTCGCGCGCGGCGCGAGCGACGACAAGGGCAGCCTGTTCATCCCGCTGCTCGCGCTCGAGGCGATCCGCAGCATCGCCGGCGGGCCGGCGCTGAACCTCAAGTTTCTCTTCGAGGGCGAGGAAGAAACCGGCAGTCCAAACCTGGCGCCGTTCCTGCACGAGCACCGGGCGCTGCTTGCTGCGGACGTAACGGTGAGCGCGGACGGCGGTCAGTGGGACGTCGAGACGCCGTCGCTCGCGCTCGGGAACCGCGGCCTCACGGGCCTGCAGATCGATATGCGCGGCGCCGCGACCGATTTGCACTCCGGGACCTACGGCGGGGCAGTCGCCAATCCGCTCCACGCGCTGGCGGCACTGCTCGCCGGCATGCATGACGCCGAGGGGCGGGTCACCGTCCGCGGCTTCTACGATGCCGTCAGGACGCTCGGCGCCGAGGAACGGCGCGAGCTCGCGAAGGTGCCCTTCGACGAAGGGGCGCTGCGCAGGGAGCTCGGCATCACGCACTTCGTCGGAGAGCCGGACTACACGCCCCTCGAGCGTACGTGGATCCGGCCGACGCTCGAGGTCAACGGGATGTGGGGCGGCTTTCAGGGCGACGGCAGCAAGACCGTGCTGCCGAACGAGGCCCACGCCAAGATTACGTGCCGGCTGGTGCCGGATCAAGATCCGGACGAGATCGCCCAGGCGGTCGAGCAGCACGTGCTCCGCCACGCGCCGGCCGGGGTCATGGTGACGGTGACGCGATCCAAGGGGAAGGCCCGGCCGTACCTCATGCCGGCCGAGCACCCGAGCCTCGCGGCCGCCGCGAGGGCGCTCCGCGCGACGTACGGGAAGGATCCCGTCCGCGTGCGCGTCGGCGGGACGCTGCCGGTCTCCGACCTGGTCAGGCGGGAACTGGGGACGTGGCTCGTGTTCTTCGCCTTCGGCGAGCCGGACAATCTGGTGCACGCCCCGAACGAGTTCCTCCGTCTGCAAACGTTCGACCGGGGAACACGCGCCTACGTGCGCTTTTTCGACGAGCTCGGTCGAGCCGACGCCGCGAGCCTGCGCGCCTAACGGCGCTCGAAGGCGAGGCGGGCGCCGAGGGCCGTCATCACCACGCCCGCGATAGCGTCCAGCGTCCGCCGGACGCCGGGGCCGAACCGCGCGGACGCCCGCGCGATCAGCAACCCGTAGACGTTCAGCCAGACCGTCACCATGACGACGAACGCCCCGGTCATCGCGGCGAGCCGTGACAGCGGATCGCCGGGCGCCGTGAACTGCGGCACCACCGCGACGAAGATCGCGCCGGCCTTCGGGTTGAGTAGATTGCCGGCCAGGCCCTGCGCGAACGCATGGGCGGCCGTCAGCCGTCCGGCATCGTGGACCCTCGGCCGCGCGGCTGCGCGCTCCGGCGGCCGCGCGGCGCCGAGGAGGCTTCGGATGCCAAGAACGACGAGAAACACAGCACCGGCCAGTTTGACCGCGCCGTACGCCCCTGCCGACGCGGCGAGGACCGAGGCGAGGCCGGCCGCCGAGCCGCATCCCCACAGCAGAATACCGGATCCGACACCGAAGGCGGTGGCGCGCGCCGCGGGATAACCGCCCCGGAACGCATTGCGCGCGACGAGCGCCATGTCCGGTCCCGGCGTCACGATGAGCACCGCGGCCACAAGCACGTAGGTGGCGAAGCGCGAGTCCATGGCGTCCGCTTCCACGGCCGCGATCGCGCCGCCTGCCGTCCGCACCGTGCGAACGCGGGAACAACTGTGCCGGTGGTGATGCGCGATGGCCGCGGGCCGGCGGGCCCGCGGCCATCGCATGTCTTCCTACAGTCGGCTAACGATTGTGCGTACCGTCTGAGCAGGTCTGGCCCTGCGCGTTGGACTGACAGGTCTGTCGTGTACCCCGGCCATTGCCGTTGCCCGCGGGCGCGTAATTCGACCGCTGGTACTGCTGCGGCCTTTGGGGAGTGTACTGCTGCTGATATTGCTGCGGCCGCTGATACTGCTGGTATTGTTGCGGCCCGCGGTAGTTGTCGTTCGGCCGCTGCGGCACCGGCTGATAGTTCGGCCGCTGGTACTGCTGGTATTGAGCCGGCGGCGGCTGCTGCTGGTACTGCGGCGGGCGCTGGTAGTTGTTATTCGGCCGCTGCGGCACCGGCTGGTAGTTCGGCCGCTGGTAGTTGGACGGCGGCTGATACTGC
>DASYXS010000148.1:0-10322 GCA_035934535.1 bacterium | reverse complement strand
CTCCGGATGGTCGCGCACCTCGATGGCCGCGAAGAACGCGTCCATGTCGACGTGCGCGATGAGGCGCTCGCCCACGGACGTCGGGCTATGCCCGCCGTGGACGCGGTTCGCGACGTGTCATGGCGACCGCCGTTCGACGATGACGCGGCGGGCCCTCCTGCCGATGACGCCTGGGCGGCGGAGTGTTATGCTCGTTCTCGGTTCCGCTCTTCGCTTGGGGGGCATGCGCATGGTCACAATCGAATCGACCGCCGCGATGGCGGCCGCGGTCTACGACCGGATGCAGCGGACGCTCAACGTCGTGCGGCGCCGCCTCGGCAGGCCGCTCACGCTGGCGGACAAGGTCCTCTTGGGCCATCTCGACGATCCCGAGACCCAGGAGATGCAGCCCGGCCGGAGCTACCTCCTGCTGCGGCCGGACCGCGTCGTTCTTCAAGACGTGCTGGGGCAGACCGCGATGCTGCAGTTCATGCAGACGCGGCGGACCCACGTCGCCGTACCCACCACGATCCACTGCGATCACCTCATCCAGGCCCGGGTTGAGGGCCAAGCGGACTTGCAGGCGTCGATCGCCGAGAACTCGGAGGTCTACGATTTTCTCAAGTCGGCCGCGGCGAAGTTCGGAGCCGGGTTCTGGGGTCCCGGCGCCGGGATCATCCACCAAGTGGTGCTCGAGCACTACGCGTTTCCGGGTGAGCTGATCATCGGCACCGACTCGCACACGCCGAACGGCGGCGGGCTCGGCGCCTGCGCGGTGGGTGTCGGCGGGGCCGACGCGGTCGAGGTGATGGCGGGCCTTCCCTGGGAGGTTCTCTATCCCAAGCACATCGCGGTGTACCTGACCGGCGAGCTCAGCGGGTGGACCGCGCCGAAGGACGTCATCCTCTACGTCGCCGGGCAGCTCACCGTGGCGGGCGGGACGAACGCCATCGTCGAGTACATCGGGCCCGGCGCGCGGACGATCAGCGCCACCGGCAAGGCCACGATCACCAACATGGGGGCCGAGCTCGGCGCGACGACATCGATGTTTGCATACGACGAGCGGATGGCGACGTACCTCGAGGCGACCGGCCGCGGCGAACTCGTCGAGCCGGCCCGCACCCACCGGCATCTGCTGGCGCCGGACGCGGAGGTCGAAGCCGATCCGGAGCGCCACTACGATCGGGTCATCCGGCTCGATCTCTCCGCCTTGGAACCGTACGTGGTCGGTCCCCATTCGCCGGACCGCGCGCGCCCGGTCTCGAAGCTCGCCGCCGAGGTCAAGGATACCAAGAACGAATTTCTCGATGCGATCTCAGCGGCGCTGATCGGCAGCTGCACGAATTCATCGTACGAGGACATGAGCCGGGCCGCCGACGTGGCCGGACAAGCGCACGCGCACGGCGTCGCGGCGGCCGTGCCTTTCCTCGTGACGCCCGGTTCCGAACAGGTGCGGGCGACGATCGAGCGCGACGGTCAGATGCGGTCGCTCACGGAGATCAAAGCGACCGTCCTCGCGAACGCCTGCGGGCCGTGCATCGGGCAGTGGCGGCGGGCCAAGGAGGCCGCGGCCGTTCCGAACACCATCGTGACGTCTTACAACCGCAACTTCCCGCGGCGCAACGACGGGCAGCCGACGACGATGAATTTCATCGGCAGTCCGGAGCTCATTACCGCGCTCGCGCTCGCCGGGCGGCTGTCATTCAATCCGCTCACCGACACGCTGACCGGCGCCGATGGGAAGCCGTTCCGGCTCCGCCCCCCCGCGCCGGCCCCGGAGGTGCCGCCCCGCCCGTTCGATCCGGGACGGATCACGTACGTCGCGCCGCCGGCCGACGGCAGCCGGGTCGAGCTGAAGGTCGACCCGCGCAGCGAGCGCCTGCAGCTGATGGAGCCGTGGCCAGCGTGGGACGGCAAGGATTTCCTCGACATGCCGATTCTGTTGAAGACCAAGGGGAAGACGACGACCGACCACATCTCCCCCGCCGGCCCGTGGCTGCGATACCGGGGACATCTCGACAGGTTCAGCGACAACATGTTCATGGGAGCGACCAACGCGTTTACCGGCGAGGCCGGCAAGGTCCGGAACGTCGTGACCGGCGAGGCGAGCCAGCCCGTCTCCGCCGTGGCGCGGGACTACAAGGCGCGGGGGCTGCGCTGGATCGTCATCGGCGATTCCAACTACGGCGAGGGCAGCAGCCGCGAGCACGCGGCCCTGTCGCCGAGGCTGCTCGGCGCGGGGGCCGTCATCGTGCGCAGCTTCGCCCGCATTCACGAGTCGAACTTGAAGAAGCAGGGCGTGCTGGCGCTCACCCTGCCGGAGCCCGGCGATTACGACCGGTTCCGCGAGGACGACCGCGTGAGCCTGGTCGGGTTGGCCGGCATGGCGGCCGGCAAGCCGGTGGAGTGCCGGATCCGCCACGCCGACGGCACGACCGAGACGGTGTGGCTCAACCATTCGTACAGCACCTCGCAGCTGGAGTGGTTCCGGAAAGGATCCGCGCTGAACCTGTTCCACGGCAAGTAGCACCGCCGCGCGCACAAACGAGCAGGAGGCGGGCCGCCGCTCCTGCTCGTTTCATCGGGCTACCGCTGGCAGCGGGGACAGAAGTACGTCGTGCGCCCCGCCACCGCCGCGATCCGGAGCGGGCCGCCGCAGCGCGGGCAGGCGCCGCCCTTCTCGCGGACCGCGACAAGGTCACCTTCTCTGACAGAAGACCTCCGACCGATGGCCCGGCCCCGGCGTGCCAGCGCCGCGACGCCGCGGCGCAGCGCCGCCCGGACGGCGCGATGGAGCGCACGGACCTGTGCCGGACGCAGGCTCCGAAGCGGCCGTGCCGGATGGAGACGCGCCTGAAAGAGGATCTCGTCCGCGTAGATGTTGCCGATGCCCGCGATCAGATCCTGACGCAGCAAGAACCCCTTCAGCGTGCCGCGCCGATCATCGATCAGTGCCCGCAGACGGGCGAGGGAAAACGCCGGGGTCAGCGGCTCCACTCCCAGCGTGCGCAGGCCCCTAAACGTCTCGAGCTCGCGCGCCGCAATCACGTCCACGTGGCCAAACCGCCGCTGATCGACAAACCGCAGGTCGCCGGCGCCGAGCCCGAGGACAAGCCGTGTGTGCGGACGGAGCGGTTCGTGTCTCGGCACCACGGCGAAGTCCCCGGTCATTCGCAGGTGGCCCACGATCACGAGGTCTCCGTCGAGGTAGACGAGGAGATACTTGCCGCGCCGGCCGACCGTCCGGATCCGGCGGCCGCGCAGCCGCCCAGCGAAGAGGCGCGGTGAGGGAGATCGCACGACAGACCGGTCGCGAATCTCGATGCGCGTCACGCGGCGTCCACCGATGGACCGGCGGAGGCGGCGTGCGACCCACTCGACATCCGGCAGTTCCGGCATAGCGATCGGTTCAACGAGTCGCGACCCGGATCATCCCGCAACGGTCCGGGCCCCGTTCAAAGATACGAACGCAGCGTCATAAGTTCCGCACCATTTCCCTACCAGTTTCGAGCAAAGCGTTCACCGCCCGCGGGTATCGTTGGAACCAGAACGTAGGGAGGTGCAACGTGCAAACACTCATCGCCGTTGCCATCGCCGTGTTCGTTTCACTTCTTGGACTCAACGGCGTCAGCCAGGCGCAGACCGTCGCGGAGATCCAGGGAACTCTCGACGCCGTCGACTGCCAGTCGGGCACGATGACGCTCGATTCGTCCGGCAACACGCAGATGATCTACGCGTCGGATTCGACCGCGGTCGCCGTCGAATCATCGGGCGTGCCATTTTGCACGCTGGATGGCTACGTCGGCGCGCCGGTGGATGTCTGGGTGGTGCCCTACGGCAGCGAATTCATCGCGACGCAGATCGACGTGACGGGTCCCGTACCCGTCCTGGCGGCGACTCAGACCGCGATCGCGCCGGTACCGCTCGTAGGGACCGTCCTCGGGACGGTGCTCGTCGCCGGGCTCTTGTACCTGATTGCTCATGACGCCAACGGAGCCTACTATCGTTACCCGTACTACGGCGCGTACTATCATCACTACTACAACGCGCGGTACCGCCCATACCGCGGCTACTATCCGTCGTCCGCCCCAATCATCTCGGTGGCCGAGGTCATCGTTGGAACGGTCCTCGGAATCGTGACGGTCGATAACTACGAGTATCTAGCCGTGCGTGATCGCGACGGACAGTTCCGGCGGTATCCCTACTACGGGCCGTATCGCTCCTATTACTATCATCCGACCTACCGGGGGTACACCGGTACGTACTTCAACGTCTCCGCGCGGGCCCCGGTCGCAATCGGCGATCCACACTGGGACGCGCCAAGATTTCAGATGGAGCAGATCGCCCGGACCGTGACCTCGCGCGCGACTCCGTGGTCGGCACCGCATCGTGCGCTGCCGGCGCCGCAGGCCCAGCCGGCGTACCAGCGGCCCCAGCCACAGCAGGCGCAGCCGACCTATCAGCGGCCCCAGCCGCAGCAGGCGCAGCCCACCTATCAACGCCCGCAGTGGCAGCCGCAGCAGACGCAGCCCGCCTATCAGCAGCCCCAGCCGCAGCGGGCCCAGCCGACCTACCAGCGGCCCCGGCCGCAGCAGACGCAGCCCGCCTACCAGCGGCCCCAGCCGCAGCAGCCCCAGCCGCGGGGTAATGGCGGCGGCCAGCGGCAGCAGCAGTGCGATCCTCGCTCAAACCAGGGGTGCAACACTCCCGAAAACTGACCGGACCGAATAACGGCGTACTCATGCCGCCCGGATGCTAGTGCTCCACGAGGGGGGCCGCCGCCATTGAGCCGCGGCCCCCCGGCCCGCCACTCAGCACTCGCACCCCCGTTCGCGACACGCCGCGAGACCGATCCCGGAGTCTGCGGTAAGATCGCCTGGTGCATAACATAGTGTCGAGACGGCGCGGTGCCGACCCGACGATGAACAACCTGCCGCCCCAGACCACGAGCTTCATCGGCCGCGAACACGAGATCGCCGAGGTATCCCGCCTCCTCGGCGCGTCGCGGCTTCTCACCCTGACCGGCGTTGGTGGAGGGGGCAAGACGCGGCTCGCCCTGCAGGTCGCCGGCAGCCTGCTCGACACGTTTCCGGACGGCACATGGTTCATTGAACTCGCGCCGTTGTCCGACCCGAGCCTCGTCGTCCCAGCGGTTGCGAGAGGCCTGCGTGTCCCCGAAGAGCCGGACCGCACGCTCGTCGAGTCCCTGGTCGCGTCCGCCGCCTCGAAGCGGCTGCTGCTGATCCTTGACGGCTGTGAGCACCTCGCCGCCGCGTCCGCACATCTCGCGACCAGACTGCTGCAGGCGTGTCCGTCGGTGAGGATTCTCGTCACGAGTCGTGAGGCGCTCGCCATCGCGGAAGAAGTCACCTTCCGCGTACCCTCTCTGCCGGTGCCGCACGCGGGCGCGGCACCCTCACCGGACGACCTGATGTCGTGCGACGCGGTGCGCCTGTTCGTCGAGCGCGCCGCGGTGATCGAGCCGGCGTTCCACGTCATCCCCGAAAACGCCGCGGCCCTCGCGCGGATATGCCGGCGGCTCGACGGTATTCCCCTAGCCCTCGAGCTGGCCGCCGCGCAGCTCACCGCGCTCACGGCCGACCAGATTGCCGACCGGCTCGACGACCGGTTCCGGCTACTGACGGACGCGAGCCGAACCGCCCTGCCCAGGCGCGAGACACTCCGCGCCGCGATGGACTGGAGCTACGATCTGCTGCCGGACGGCGAACGCGCGGTGCTCCGCCGCGCATCGGTGTTCGCCGGCGGCTTCGGCCTCGAGGCGGCGATGACGGTCTGCGCCGGAGACGGCATCGCCGCGGACGAGATCCGGCTTCTTGTCGGACGGCTCGTAGACAAGTCGCTGCTGCTCGAGGTGCCGCTCGGGGGCGAAGCGCGGTTTCGGCTTCCGGAGGCCGTTCGCCGGTACGGCCGCGATCGTCTGCTCACAGAGGACGAACTGGCCCGCGCGCGCGCACGCCACCGCGACTGGTACCTCGCACTCGCCGAGCGATCCGAGGCCGAGCTCCAGGGCATCGACCAGCAGCGCTGGATCGCGCGGCTCGAACGGGAGCACGACAACCTGCGCGAGGCGATCGCCTTCTCGGCAGGACAGCCGTCGAGCAGCGAGGCGGTGCGGCTCGTCGCCGCGCTGTGGTGGTTCTGGCACACCCGCGGGTACCTCGCGGAGGGCCGGGGCTGGCTCGCGAAAGTGATCGACGCCGGTCCGACCGACGATCCGCGGGCGCGCGCGCGTGCGCTCTACGGCGCCGGGTTTCTCGCCTGGCGGCAAGGGGATTTCGACCAGGCGCAGGCGTTCGGGCGGGAGAGCCTCGGCATCGCCCGAGCGCTCGGCAACGCACTCGGGATGGCGGCCGCGACTTCGCTGCTCGAGCAGGTAGCGCGCTCTCAAGGCCACTACGCGCGCGCCGCGGCTCTCCCCGAGCAGAGTCTGGCGATGTTCCGCGAGCTCGGCGACGCCTGGGGCATCGCCACCGCGCTGATCGCGGCCGGCAACGCCGCGAGGTTCCAAGGCAACTACGGCCGTGCCCGTGAGGCGCTGGAAGAAAGCCTGGAATTGTTCCGACGGACGAGCGACCCGTCCGGTACCGCGGCCGCCCTCCACTTTCTCGCGCTGGTCGCCCGCGATCAGGAGGACTACGCCCGCGCCGAGGCCGCCGGACAGGAAAGCGTGGATCTCAATCGCGAGCTCGGCGACGCCTCGCGCGTCGCCTTCTCGCTGCACGTCCTCGGCTTGGTCGCGCGGGATCAGGGCCAGGACGCCCGGGCGGAGGCCCTTCTCGAAGAAAGTCTCGGCATCTTCCGGGAACTCGAGGACACGTGGGGCGTGACCACCGCGCTCGTCAGCCTCGGGGTCGCCGCGCGGCTGCGCGGTGCGCGCGTCCGGGCGACGACGCTTCTCCAGGAGGGCCTGAGTCTCAGGAAACGCCTGGGAGATAAAGTCGGGATCGCCGAATGTCTGGAGGACCTCGCCGCGGTCGCGGCCGGCGACGCACCCGAGCGGGCGGTACGGCTGCTTGGCGCCGGCGAAGCGCTGCGGGGCGCGATGGGCGCCCAACTGCCGCCGGCGCACCGGGCCGATTGCGAACACGCCGCCGAGATTGCGCTTGCCCGGCTCGGTCAGGAAACATTCGACCACGCCTGGTCGGCAGGCCGGCGTCTGGGAGTGGAGAGTGCCGTCGATGAAGCTCTGATGCTCACGGTGCCGGCGCCGGACCGGGCAGGAGGTTCGGAAACGGCCCGCCGGCGGTAAGTATCGACATGGTGGGGGACCGCGAAGCCCCCGGGCGTCAATCACATGGCGGCCGGCCGCGGACGCTATGGCTCACGCCGTAGGCCGCCGGCCGCGAGAGGAGGACGGCAGTGGGCACGTACATGGTGGACCGCAATCTGCCCGGCGTCACGATGGAGCAGCTGGCCGCGGCCCAGAAGGCGGCAATCGACACCAGCAAGAAGTTTACGGCGGAGGGGAAACCGGTCCGTTATATCCGGAGCACGTTCATTCCGGGCGAGGCGCACTGCATGTGCCTATTCGAGGCCCCGAACGCCGCGCTCGTCCGCGAGGTCAACGAGACGGCCAAGATTCCCTTCACCCGGATCGTGGAAGCCGCGGATCTCACGCCGAAGTAACTAGCCGAGGCGCATGAACGCCTCCACCACCCGAGGATCGAACTGCTTGCCGGCTTCCTCGACGATCCGCCGGCGGGCTTCGTCGTCGCTCATCCCCGGCCGGTAGGGCCGGTCGGACTGCAGGGCGTCAAAGGCATCCGCGACGGCGAAGATCCGCGCCGCCAGGGGAATGTGCTCGCCCTGCAAGCCGCGCGGGTACCCGGTCCCGTCCCATCGCTCGTGATGACAGTACGGGATGTCGAGCGCCGGGCGCAGGAACGCGACGGACGAGAGCAGTTCGTAGGCGGTCAGCGGGTGCTGCCGCATGATCTCCCATTCCTGCGCCGTCAGCGGACCCGGCTTGAGCAGCACGCTGTCCGGAATCGCCATCTTCCCGATATCGTGCAGCAGCGCGCCGCGGCGGATGTGTACGAGCTCCGGATCGGGCACGCCGAGCGCGCGCGCCAGCCGCAGCGTCAACTCCGCCACCCGCCGGGTGTGACCTTCCGTCTTTCTGTCCCTCAGGTCGAGGGCGCGGGACCAGCCGGCCAGCGTCGTATCGTACGCGAGCGCGAGATCGATGTTCGAGCGCTGCAGGTCATCAAACAGGGCCGCGTTGTCCGCGGCAATCGCCGCCTGCCCGGCCAGCGCGGTCAGCAGTTCCTGCCAGTCCTGTCCCTCGCCCAGCGGCGTGCGCTGGAAGATCTCGAGCACGCCCTTCACGTGGCCCTTGGCCATAAGCGGGACGGCGACGTAGCCGGAGAACTTCTCGTCGGCCAGGAGGCGCGACCGTGAGGCATCGCCGGGGTCCGAGTCCAGGTTCGTCACCGTCACCATCCGGCGTTCAAGCGCGGCACGGCCGGCGTGGCCCTCGCCGAGGCGCAGATGACCCTGCTGCACGGCCGCGGTCCGGAACCCGCGTCCCGCGCAGTACTCGAGCGCCTGCAGGTGCGGGTTGAAGAGCAGCACGGCCGCCGCATCCGCCCGCAACAGCGAAATCACGTGCCCGAGGAAGACGTTGAAGGTGACCCGCACATCCAGGCTGCCGCTGATCGCGGCATCGATGTCCCGCAGCGCCTGGAGCTGGCGGAGCCGGCGCTCGGCCTCGTCGTAGAGCCGCGCGTTCTCGAGCGCCGCGGCGACCTGGTGCGTGTACGCCTGAAAGAACTCGATGCGCTCCGGGCTAAAGAACGCCGGCCGCGCCGTGTACAGGCTGAGCACGCCGACCGGCCGGTCCCGGCTGATCAGCGGAAACGCGCCGATCGATTTGATCGCGACATCCTGCAGCGCCGCGCGCCACCGGGCCGGCGCGGGCTGCTCGGTGATGTCCATCAGGACCGCCGGGATGCCGGTCCGCAGCGCCTTCATCGCCACGTTGTGCGGCCAGCCCGACTCGTCCGAATGTCCCGCGATATGCCCTGGGAAATCGGTCTCCGACGGATAGTGCGCGAGCCGCCGGATCGCGGTCGGGGACTCGGCCCGCCCCAGCCAGGCGACCGTGACGCCAAAGGACTCGACGCAGGCGCGCACGATGTCGCGCGCGAGGTGCTGCAGATCCAGCGTGAGCGACAGCTGCTCCGCCACGCCGTACAGCGCGGTGAGCCGCTCGAGCTGCTGCCGGATCTGGGCTTCGTGCCGCTGCGCCTGCGCCTCGGAGTGCCGCAGCGCCAGTTCGTGCCGCTTGCGCTCGGTAATGTCGCGGGCGATCCCCTGAATTCCGACCGGACGCCCATCCGCCATCAGCAGCTGCGAACTGACCTCGATCGGGATGCGATGGCCGTCCTTCGCGACGAGTTCGATTTCGTAGGTGGTGGGCCCACCGCCGGCGATCTTCCGGCGCACGTTCTCGCGCGTCAGTTCGAGGTGCTCGGGCGCGACGACGATGCTGTAGGGCTGGCCGCGGATCTCCTCGAGCGTGAAACCGGTCAGACGCAGGGCCGTCTCGTTGACGGTGACGAACGCGCCCGTCATGTCGAGAATGTAGACGATGTCGTGGGCGTTGTTGAAGATCTGCCGGTAGCGCTCTTCGGTGGCGCGAAGTTGCTGCTCCAGCGCCTGAACCCGCGCCGTTAGGGTCTCCGAAGTTCTCGCCTCGGTCCGCTCCTCCTTCGGAACGTCGCCGTGGCTGCTGCTTGAATCCCGCGCTCCTGTGACGCTGTCGCTCATTCGGCCCCGCCTGTTCAGCGGGTGGTCAAACCTCGTCCAGAATACCGCATTGCCACGGTCTTGAACAGCGAGGCGAAAACGCGCGCAGCCCTTGATCCGCTTTGGTGAAGCTCGAGGGAATTAAGTCCTCGACCTCCTCTACGCCAAAGAGAGGGTAATATCGCCAGCCCTTGCAGGACGCGGCTCGGCGAAGGGCCTGCAATGACGCGCTAATGGAATCGGGGGGAGTCTCGGCGACGGGGCTCCCCCGCCCGCTCCGAAGTTCCAAGAAGTTGACTCGGCTCACGTCTGGTAGGCTTCTGACGCCTCAAACGCGATCCGCGCCTCAAAGAGGTGGTCGCCCAAATCGAGGAGTCGCATGAACAGCGCGATCACCCCAAGCGTATTGAGTGCGCGATGAGTGTAATGCGCGAGTTCACGTCGATATGTCGGAATGCGCTGTGTGCCCAACATCCCATGCACCCGAAAGCGCTCTCGGTCCCCGCCTTCGTACAAGTCCATGATGCTGGCCTGAGAACCATGCACAAAGCCTGAATAGGTATTGTCTACTG
>DASYXS010000120.1:0-3225 GCA_035934535.1 bacterium | reverse complement strand
GGCGCGCCGCGGCGGGCGGCATGCAGGAGCGCCCGCGGTAGCCGCGGACGTTCGATCGTCTCTCCGGGGCGCCGGCGGGTCCGGCGCCCCGTTCGTGGTGCGTCCGGTCAGAAGCCCAGCGTTTTGTGCGCCTGGTCGATGAACTGGTTTGTGAACGCCTGCGCGGGATTGATCCGCGTCGCGTTCGCGACGACGCCGCGGTCGAACTGCGACAACACCTTCGCGATCGTCTGCGCGCCTTCCAGCGTCACGCGGCCGTCCGGTGAGAACATCTCGAGGTTCGCCGCGAGCGAGGTGACGTACAGCGGCTTGTCCGACTGGTAGAACTGCGGCGGCATCCGGTCCGCGATCTCGGCCGCGGTGTGGGTCTTGATCCAATGCAGGGCCCGCACGGACCCCGTGGCGAGCGCCTGGGCGGTCTTGGGGTTGCGGTCGATGAACGCGGGCGTCGCGTAGAGTCCCCCGGCCGGATACGGTCCGCCGAAGACCCGCAGCGTGCCCAGCGTGGTGCGGGTGTCGGCGAGAATCGCGGCGTCGCCGCTCTTGGTGAGGATCGTGATCGTTGGATCGACGTTGACGAGCGCGTCCACGGCGCCGCGCCGCGCGGCCGCGACCGCGGTGGCCGCGGTGCCGATGCCGATGTAGGATTCCTGGTCCACCGGGATCCCGTTCTTTGACAGCAGGTACTCGGCAAAGAACTGCGTGCTGCTGCCCGGCGCCGTCACCCCGATCTTCGCGCCGCGCAGGTCCGCGATCGCTTTGATCCCGCGCGCCTGTCCCGACTTCGTCACCGCGAGCACCAGCCCGGGGTAGCGATCGTAGAGCGCGAACATCCGGATGGCCTTGCCCTGCGCCTGCATCTCGATGGTGTGGTCGATGAAGCCGCACACGACGTCGGCGCTGCCGCCGAGCAGCGCCTCGAGCGCCTTGGCGCCGCCGGCGAGATCGACGATGTCCACGTCCACGCCGGCATCCTTGAAGTAGCCGAGCTGCGACGCGAGCGTCAGCGGCAGGTAGATGTACAGTGGCTGTCCGCCGACCGCGAGCGTGATCTTGGACTTCTCGCCCTGCGCGCCCCCGGGTCCGGCCGCCAGCGCGACCACGAGCCCAAGGAGGAGCGCGGCAACGAGCACCTTCCGCATCGGGACACCTCCGGGTGGAGCCAGCACGGTACGGCAGTGAACAGTACGGTCGGCGGCGCACCCGCTCCTGCCCCGTCTCGCGCCCCGGCCCACGCCCGTGGACCCGCCGCCCGCTACGCGCGGCCCGTCGCCTGCGGCTTCCAGGCCAGCAGCCGCCGCTCGATCGTCGTCACGATGAGATCGATCACCAGGGTGAAGACCGCGAGCACGGTCATGCCGGCAAAGACCCCCGTTGTGTCGAACGTGCCCTCGGACTGGGCGATGACATAACCGAGGCCGCGCCCGGCGCCAAGATATTCGCCGACGACCGCGCCGACGAGCGCGAGACCGACGCTCGTGTGCAGGCTGCTCAAGATCCAGACGAGCGCCGAGGGCAGCAGCACGTGCCGCACGAGGTCGCGCTCGCTCGCCCCGAGCATGCGCGCGTTGTTCAGGAGGTTGACGTCGACCTCCCGGATGCCTTGATACGTGTTGAAGAACACGATGAAGAAGACGAGCGTGACCCCGAACGCGACTTTGGAGAGCACGCCGAGCCCGAACCACAGGGTGAAGATCGGCGCGAGCACGACGCGCGGCAGCGCGTTGCCGATTTTGAGGTACGGATCGAAGACCGCCGACAGCGCCGGACTGCGCGCGAACCAGAAGCCGAACGCGACTCCCAGCGCGGCGCCGGCGAGAAATGCGAGGACCGTCTCCAGCGCCGTCGTCCAGAGGTGCCGGTAGATGAAGCCGGTCGCGAACCACTCGGCGATGCGGCGCGCGACGGCGGACGGCTGGCTGAAAAAGAACGGATCCACCCACCGGCGCTGCGTGGTCACCTGCCACGCGGCGAGCACCACGAACAGCACCCCGAGCTGATAGGGCAGAAGCCGCGCGCGGGTCACGACGCGGCGCCTTCGCCGCCGGCCCGTTCTGCCGCGTCCGGGGCGATCGCCGCGTACGCGCGCAGAACCTCCCCGCGGAGCTGCGCCCACACCGCGCGGTAGACGTCCTGGAACGCGGGATCGAGGCGCACCTCGGTAACGTCCCTCGGGCGGGACAGCGTCACGGCGTGCGCGCCGATGATCCGCGCGCCGGGGCCCGCCGACAGCACGAGCACGCGATCGGCGAGCGCGATCGCCTCCTCGAGGTCGTGCGTGACGAAGAGCACCGTCTTGCGGTCGTCCTGCCAGATCCTGAGAAGGTCGTTCTCCATGAGCGCGCGCGTCTGGACGTCGAGCGCCGAAAACGGCTCGTCCATCAAGAGAATCTCGGGTCCGACGATGAGGCTCTGCGCCAGCGCGACGCGCTTGCGCATTCCTCCCGACAACTCGTGCGGGTAGCGATTCTCAAATCCGCGAAGGCCCACGCGGGCCAGCCACCGCCGCGCCATCGCCTCCGCCCGGTCTCTCGGCTGCCGACGCAGCAGAGGGCCGAGGACGACGTTGTCGAGAGCGGTCTTCCACGGAAGCAGCACGTCCTGCTGGAACAGGTAGGCGGCCCGCCGGTTGATCCCGTCGACGCGCGCCCCAAACGACGAGACGGTGCCGGCCGTGGGGCGGATGAGTCCCGCTGCAAGGTTCAGCAGCGTGGACTTGCCGCCGCCGGTGGGCCCAACGATTGCCACAAACTCACCGGGGGCGACGGACAGCGAGACGGCGTCCACGGCGAGGTACGTACCGGCGCCGGAGACCGCAAATCGCCGCGTCACGTCGACGAACTCAAGCGCGTTCACCCGCCGCGTATACGCGCCGCCGGAAAGCAAATCCTCTGACGGGGCGGCCTGAACGAGGCACAATCCGGGCAGCCACGGAAACTGAGACCGGCGGCGCCTTGAGGCCGCCGCCGGTCGGGTTTGATCGAAGCCACTACTTGAACGTGCCGTTCTTTACATGTCGAGCTTAATGGCCCTCGTGGGGGTCGTGCCCGTGACCGTTGTTCCCCTGTTCCCCGACACCACCGCCCTTACCATTGTCTTGCCCGTTGCCGTGGTTCGTCCCGCCGGAGTTGCCACCGCCGGAGTTGCCACCGCCGGAATTGCCACCGCCGGAATTGCCACCGCCGGAGTTGCCACCGCCGGAGTTGCCACCGCCGGAATTGCCAC
>DASYXS010000098.1:0-27405 GCA_035934535.1 bacterium | reverse complement strand
TATTGGAGGCCCCACCTACGTTGCTCGCGACGGGCAAACAGCGGGCTGAAATACGCGTGGTAAGCTCGCAACTCGTCCAGTAGCCCCTCTACGTCCCGAGGGGCCAAATTGACGGGAGGAAGCGGAGATAACGCCGTGCGGACCGTCCGCGCCATGGGTTCGACTCCTGCTGCGACGTATGCTGCGATGATTGGGATCGTCGACCCGAGTTTATCACGCTCCAAAGTCTCGTTGTAGTACTAATGGACTGCGGAAACGTTGCCTGCGGAAACGTTGAGATGGCGCCCGGTACGTTGAGGGTATTAGCTCCACAGGAACTCGTCACGTTGTTGGCGTTCGCCTGAAATCCAGCGTAGTTCTTGCCGGAACTTTGAAACCCCACGACATAATACCCCGTCGTGGACGTTCCATTGACGCCGAAGACCTGGCCGCAATTGAACGGGGTGGCGGTAAAGTTCGTGGGCCCTAGCGTCAGGCGAAGCGATAAGAACGAGTGCCGTTGCAAGCGGGGCGAGTAAAAGAGCACCGGTCTTGAGCGATCGTGTCATCCGCGTCCCCCCAGGGTTCAAGTTCGGATCGGGAACCGAGCTGCCTTATCGGCGAAGCCGGCAAGCGTGGTGAGCACCTGCGCCATTTCGTGCTTCCGGTACCCGCGCATCCAATGTAGGCGTACATTACCTAGGGCTTCCATGATCACCGTCAACGCACTGGCGGCTTCATCGTTTGGAGCGTCGATGACCGCGACAACGTCGTACGGGCCGGTCATCCACACAATGTCCTGGACGCCGCAGCCGGCCTGCCCGGCCGCCGCGACGAAGACGTCGGCGTGCTTGATCGTGTCCCGCAGGTTACGCAGGCCCTGGTCCGTCCAGGTCTCCACGACCACATACACGGGCATCCGTCAACCTCGTCTTTCTGAGGTCACAGTCGCGTTTCTCGCCGCCAAGGTCAGGTTAGGCGAAACTTAACATGGAAAGCATCCGTGAAAGTACGGACATTTGCGGTGCGGGGTGTCTCTACGAAGTGCGAGGCCTTTCGACGGCGTCCAGTTGGTGTATTCCGTGCTGGGCAGCCCAGACGGCAATCTGCGCGCGGGAGCCCAACGCGAGCTTGTTCAGGATATGCCGCACGTGGCTCTCAACGGTCCGGTCGGACGTGCCCAAAAGCGACGCAACCTCACGGTTCGATGGCGCGGCAAGATCGCGCCGCTCGCGCCGACGAAGCCGCGGAACCAGAACGGCGTGGGATCCTTGAAACTCACCTTGACGCTCGACGCGTTCAACGGTTCGACCTTGGCCACATTCTCGTACGAGGCATACGACGTGGCTCCGGTCTGCCGGTTGGCTGCGAAGTGGTGGGTAAAGATCACGTCGTCGGACGTAAACGGGCGGCCGTCCGCCCGCCGCACCCCTTGCTTGAGCCTAAATGTCACGGACCGGCCGTCGGCCGCCAGTCCGCCGTTCTGGCGCGTCGGGACTTGCGCGGCCAGGACCGGCGAGAGGGTGCCGGCGGCGTCCGCTGTGAAGAGCGGCTCTAGGACGACGCGTGATCCGTGAGAGTCCTTCGTGCCGCCGGCGAGGTTTGGATTGAGAATGGTGGGCGCCTGCCAGTACAGCAGTCTGAGCGTCCCGTGGGCACCCCGCCCGGGCGCAGCGCCGCGCGCCGGCCGCGCCGTCGCACGGTCGAGTACGGCCCAGACAGCCGCCAGCGAAAGACCGAGCTCGCCCATCCGCGCCACGGCTTGACGGCGTGTCAACCGATGGGCTGCGTATTCTGTTAGGAGGTGCCGAAGATCCCTACCGGGCATTTGGCTGGTCGAGTACAAGCAAACAAAAGAGCACCGGTCTTAGCCTTCCTGCCATCCGCGTTCCCCCCAAGCGGTCGCGTCCGATCGGAAACCCGGGTGCCTTGTCAATACAAACGTTTAAAAACTATACCATCCTGGTCACTTTGCAAAAAGGGTAGGGCACTGACGGACCAACGGGAGCTCATTCGAGAATTGCGGTTGATCGAGGAGCTATACGCCGCCTGACAGCTTCGCGAGCCACATCAGGTCAAATTTGAGGCGGAGGCTGTCTGCCTGTTGACGGGCCGCTGCGGCGTGCTGCAAGAGCAACCGCGATCCACGAGAGCACCGGCGCGCCCCGCGCGGTACCTGTCGGGGACGCCGGCGCCTCGGTGAAGGCGTCGCGGAAAACTGACCGACCCGGCGGTGCATGATGCGAGACCCCTTTCGCTAACCCGGCCCGGCCGCGATTATGCGACTGATCGGTGGGCCGTCGAGTAGTACCTAACATCATGATAGTGGCCGACAACGGCTTCGACATCAGGCGGAGGCCGGATTTTCGCGTGCGGGGAGTTTCTTCGACAAGACTTCTGTCGAACTGATGACAAACTATACGAGAGTGTTTCTCCCGGCGAACGGCGCCCTGCAAGCAGACTAGCGCAAGATCATATGGCCCGTCAGTGCAAGAATGAGGGCCGCTGTCAACAGAAAGACGAGGAGCATCGGTTCATCCTCCCCCCGCTGATCGGTTGCCTCGGTCTCACTACGCCTCTCAGTCTATCTCACGCCTGGCGGACAGACAACCGATTCGGTTTACTATGGCTGGGGGGCCAGGATTCGAACCTGGATTCTCAGATCCAAAGTCTGATGGCCTACCGTTGGCCGACCCCCCAATTCAACGATCGGCGCGCGCTCGGCCGCGCCACGGTTCATAGGGATCGTAGCGCGTCCGCCGTCCGGGAGCAAGGGCGCAGTGAGGCGCGGCCGGACCGTTACTTGGCGAGCGCGACCACCTCGATCTCGACCGCTCCGTCGCGGGGCAGCTTGGCCACCTGGACCGTCGAGCGGGCCGGCGGGTCCTCCTGAAAATACGAACCGTAGATCTCGTTCATCGCGCCGAAGTCGTTCATGTCGCGCAGGAAGATGGTCGTCTTGACCACGTTGGCGAGCGAGGACCCGGCGGTCTCGAGGATCGCTTTGATGTTCTCCATCACGCGCTTCGTCTGTATCCGCACGTCGCCCGGCACGAGTTGTCCGGTATGGGGATCCAACGCCAGCTGGCCGGCGGTGTACACGAACCCGCCCGCGACGACGGCCTGCGAGTACGGACCGATCGCCTGCGGCGCCTCCTCGGTCCTCACGATCCGCTTGCTCATCTACGCGCCTCCCTCCCCCTGCGGGGCCGTCAGTCTGTGGTAGCCGCGATCGTAGTAGACGAGCGGGCGGCGGCCGGCAAACACCTCCGCCGCCTCGACCTCCCCCACGAAGATCGTGTGGTCCCCGGCCTGATACTGCGCGGTGACGCGGCATTCCGCGACGGCGACGCACCCCTCGAGCAGCGGCGCCAGGCGGCCGGGCCGGTGGGGGATGCCGTCGAACGCGTGCGGTCCCTCCGGCCGCGAATCGGTCGAAAAGAAGCGCGAGAGATGCTCCTGACCTTCCGCGAGCACGTTCACCGCGAAGACGCGGGCGGCGCCCAGCACCTCGAGCGAGTACCGCCCGTGCTCGATGCAGACCAGCACGAGCGGCGGCCTGAGCGAGAGCGACGAGAACGCGTTGACCGTGACCCCGTGGAGCCCGTCGGCCGCGGGCGCGGTCACGACGGTGATGCCGGTGGCAAACCGCGCCATCGCCTCGCGGAACTGCCGTGCGTCGACCGGGCTCGTCTTTGACATACCGCTCCTAGTCCACCCGTTTCTGGAACCGGCTGATCGCCACCCCGAAGAACAGCAGCCCGAGGCCCAGGAGGGGAAGGATCTGCCTCCACAGTGATTCGATTCCGACGCCCTTGATGAGAATCCCCCGGATCACGACCACGAAGTACGTCAGCGGAAATGCCCCGCCGATCACCTGCAGCCAGTACGGCAGCGACTCCCTCGGGAAGATGAACCCCGACAGCAGGATGCTCGGCAGGAGCAGCAGCTGCGCCACCTGCACCGCCTGCTGGAACGTCTTCGACACGGTCGAGATCAACACCCCGATCCCCAGCGTGCTGAAGAAGAACGCGAGCGACAGCACGTAGAGCAGCAGCAGGCTGCCCTTGATCGGCATGCCGAACCAGAGGTTGGCCAGCCCCAGCGTGATGGTGATCTCGAGATACCCGAGCCCGATGAGCGGGATGATCTTGCCCAGCAGGAGCTCGAGGCCGGTGATCGGCGTCACGACGAGCTGCTCGATCGTCCCGCGCTCCCGCTCGCGCACGATCACGGTCACGGCCTGGATCGTCGTGACGAACACCAGCACCACCGCGATCACGCCCGGGACGATGAAGTACACGTTGGAAAGCGTGGGATTGTACCAGGCCCGCGGGCGCACGTCGACGAGCTGGGCCGCCGGCGGCAGCCCGAGGCGCGCGGCCCGCTCGATGATGAGCCGGGTCGAGAGCGACTGGCCCACCCCGCCGGCCAGGCCGAGCACGACGTTCGCCGACGTCGGCTCGGAGGCGTCCACGATCACGCCGACCTGCGCCGTGCGGCCGCTGCGAAGCCTGGCGGCGTAGTCCGGCGGGATCAGAATCCCGATCTTGGCCTCGCCGCCGTCGATCAGCCGCTGGACCCCGTTGAGGCTGTCGGCGTAGTACTTCATGTCGAGATACGTGGTGTTGGCAAAGGCGGCGAGCAAGGTCCGGCTCTCGGGGGTGCGGGACTGGTCGAAGATCGCGGTAGGAATGTGCGTCACGTCGTTGGTCAAGTATCCGTACAAAAACAGCTGCATGATCGGAAGCGTGATGATCGTCGCGAGCGTGCGGCGGTCGCGCACGAGGTGCAGGATCTCCTTGCGGACCACGGCCCACAGGCGCCGCGGGTTCATCGGCCGCCCCGCGGACCGGCGCCGGCGCGGGGCACGGCGACGTCCCGCTCAACGAGTGAGACGAACGCGTCTTCCAGCGACGGCCGGACCTGCCGGATGCCTTCGACGGCGATGCCGGCGCGCGCAAGCGACGTCCGCAGCGCGTCCGCCTGATCCGCGTCGTCCACCGTCGCGTGGATCGCCCGGCCGAACAGCGCGACGTCGCGCACGCCCGGCGCGCCCCGCACCGCCTCGAGCGCCTGCTCGATGGGCGAGGCCCGGACTTCCAGCAGGGCCCCCGACATCCGGCGCTTGATCTCGGCCGGCGTCCCGGAGGCGATAATCCGGCCTCCGAAGATGAACGCCAGGGTGTCACAGTGCTCGGCTTCGTCCATGTAGTGCGTCGTCACCATGATCGTGGTGCCGGCGCGCGCAAACTCATCGATGAGATCCCAGAAGGCCCGCCGGCTCACGGGGTCCACACCGCTGGTCGGCTCGTCGAGGAACACCATGCGCGGCCGGTGGAGGACCGCGCAGCCGAAGGCGAGCCGCTGCCGGTATCCTCCCGACAGCTCCCCCGTCAGCGTCCGCTCGCGGCCACGCAGCCCGGCGCGGGCGATCCACTCGTCCACGGTCGCGCGCGCCTCGGCGCGGCCGAGGCCGTAGACACCGGCGTAGAACGTGAGGTTTTCTTCGACCGTGAGGTCGTCGTACAAACTGAAGCGCTGCGACATATAGCCGATCCGCGCCTTGATCTGCTCGGGGTCGCGGGCGACGTCGTAGCCGAGCACCGACGCGCGTCCCGCCGACGGCTCCAGGATTCCGCAGAGCATGCGGATGGTGGTGGACTTCCCGGCGCCGTTGGGCCCCAGAAACCCCCAGATCGCGCCCGAGGGGATGTCGAACGTGACGCGGTCGACGGCCACGAACGAGTCGAAGCGGCGCGTCAGGCCCTCCGCGCGCACCGCGAGGGTCCCCGCGGCCTCAGGCATCGGCCGCGCCGCCCCCGCGCCCCGCGGCCGCCGGCGGACGGTCCGCGCCGCCCTGTTCCTCGATCATCGCGATGAACACGTCCTCGAGCGACGGCTGGATCGGCTCCGCCTCGAGCACGGTCGCGCCGGCGGCCGTCAGCTCCGCGCGCAGCGCCGGGATCGCCCGCGCGGCGTCCCGTACGACCACGTGGAGGCGGTCGGCAAATACCATGTGCGACAGCACCTCGGATGACGCGGCGAGGACCCGGCGAACGGTCTCGCGGGGCTCGGCGAGCACCTCGACCACCTCGCCCCGCATCCGGCGGCGCATCGCGTCGGGCGGCTCGACCGAAATCAGCCGGCCCTGGTACATGAACCCGACGGTCGTCGCCCGCTCCGCTTCGTCCATGTAGGGCGTGCTCGCGATGATCGTCGCGCCGTCGCGGTGAAGATCATACAGGAGGCGCCAGAACTCTCGGCGCGAGACCGGGTCGACCCCCGTCGTCGGCTCGTCGAGCAGCAGGATGGACGGCGAGTGGATCAAGGTGCAGGCGAGCGCGAGCTTTTGCTTCATGCCGCCGGAGAGCTGCTGCGCCAGCCGGCTTCGAAAGCCGGTCAGGCCCGCAAATTCCAGGAGCTGCGCGTTGCGCTCGGCGCGGCGGGTCCGCGACGCGTCGAACAAGTCGGCGTAGAAGTCCAGGTTTTCCTGAACCGAAAGGTCGCCGTACAGGCCGAAGCGCTGCGGCATGTAGCCGATCCGGGCCTGCACCGCGAGCGCATCGCGCGCGATGTCGGTGCCGTCGATCGAGACCCGCCCGGCCGTCGGCGACAGCGCCCCGCAGCACATCCGGAGCAGAGTCGTCTTGCCGGACCCGTCGGGCCCGAGCAGCGCGAATACCTCGCCGCGCGGCACCCGCAGCGTGACGCCGTCGACCGCCGTCCGCTCTCCGAACCGGCGGGTCAGGCCGGCGGCGTCCAGGGCCGCGGCCGATCCCGCCGGCGTTGACGCGTTCACGGGGAAGGCGGCTGCCCCGGCCCCGCGGATCCGACGTAGATCGTCGCATCCGCCGGCATCCCCGGTTTGAGCTCTCCGTAGCGGCTGGTGATCTGCAGCTTCACGCCGTAGACGAGCTTCACGCGGTTCTCTCTGGACTGCACGTTGATCGGCGTAAACTCGGCCTTGGTGGAGATCTGGGAGACGCGGGCGGGAAACGTCCGCCCGGGGTACGTGTCCACGGCGATCTGCACCCGCTGGTCGAGGTGCACGCGCGCGATCTGATCCTCCGGAATATACACCCGCAGCCACATGTCGCCGGGATTCACGATCGTGTAGACGGCTCCGCCGGCCGCGACGACCTCGCCTTCCTGGTTGTTTTGGGTCAGCACGACCCCGTCGATCGGCGATACGACGGTCGTGTACCCGAGGAGGATTTGCTGGTACCTGAGCGCCGCCCGGGCCTGGGCGAGCGCGGCCTGCGCCGCGGCGAGATCCTGGCGCCGCTGCGCGACGACGGTGTAGCCGGCTTCCGCGTTGGCGACCGCCGCCGCCGCCTGGCTGACGGCGGCCTGATTCGCGCGCACGTTCTGCTGCTGAATGGGGACCTGCAGCCGGTTCGCCTGCGCCGACGCCAGGCCGGCCCGGGCCTGGGTCACGGCGTCCCGGGCGCCGCGGTCCGCGGCCACCGCGGCGTCGTACGCGGTCCGCGCCGCGTCGACGTCCTGCGCGGCAATCGCGCCTTGCGCAAGCAGCATCTTCGCGCGCGCGTAATCGCTCTGGGCCTTCGCAAGGTTCGACCGCGCGCTCGCGGCCTGCGCCTGCGCCGCGCTGAGTTGTGCCTGCGCCTGCGCGACCGCCTGCTCAACCGTCTGTCCCTGCAGGGTCACGGTCGTCTGCGCCTGCGGCACGCGCGTCTGCGCGGCGGCCAGCGCCGCGCGCGCCTGCGCGACCTGCGTGTCGGCCGTCTGCTGCTGGCTCTCGATCGCGGACGCGGCCTGCGTCACCTTCGCCTCCGCCGCGGCCACGTTCGCGCGCGCCTGATCGACCTGCGCCGCGAGATCGCGGCCGTCGAGCCGCACCAAGACCTCGCCCGCGTGCACGGTGTCACCCTCGGCCGCGGCCAGCTTGACGATGCGGCCGGTGATCTTCGACGCGATGTCGACCTGCGTCGCTTCGATCGAACCCGAGCCGAACAGCTGGTCGGCGCTCTGGCGCCGCAGATACGCCTGCCACCCCTCCCAGCCAATCACCGCCAGCACGACCACGGCGAGGGCCGCGAGCAGAAGCGGCCGGCGGCTGCGGCCCGGCGGGGACGCGGCCATCAGACGCGCCGCATCAGGCGCCCGCCGTCACAGCGTGATCTGGTTCCCGACGGCCTGGTCGATCTGCGCAAGGGCGAGATTGTACTGGAACAGCGCCTGCACTACCGCGGCGTCGGCCGCGGCGAGGTTTTGGATCGCCGTCACGACCTCGAGCTGCGTCCCGACCCCGGCCTGAAACCGCACGCCCGCGATCCGCAGCGCTTCCTGCGCCGCGGTCAGGCCGGCCTGCGCCGAGGCGAGCGACTCCGCCGCCTGCTGGAGGTTCAAGTACGCGGCGCGCACCTGTTCCTCGACCGTCTGCTGCGTCTGCTCCCGCTGCACCCGCGTGAGCGCGAGCTGCTGGCGCGCCTGCTCGACCTTCGCCTTGGTGAGGCCGCCGTCGAAGATCGCGAGCGTCAGCGCCAGGGTGCCGGCCCAGGTCACCGGCGTGCTCGTCGAGAGGGTGTTCGACTGCATCTGCGGACCGCCGGTCAACGTGATGTTGGGGCGGAGCCCCGCCGCGGCCAGATCGACCGCGGCCTGGGCCGCCTGGATCGCGGCCTGCGCCTGCGCGATCTCGGGCCGGGTAGAGAGCCCCTGCTTCACCAGGGCCTCCACGTCCTGCGGCGGGGCCGGCAGCCCCATCGGCGTCGTCGCAGCGATCGCCGACGAGATCGGCAGATTGACGACGGCGGCGAGCTGCTGCTCGGCCTGGACGGCGGCGGCCTTGGCCTGCGTCAGCGTCCGCTGGGCCTGCGCGAGCTGCACCTGCGCCTGCAGCAGGTTGAACTCGGGCGAGGTGCCGACATTGACCTGCGCCTGCGTGACCCGCACATTCTCCTGCGAGGCGACGACGGCGCGCTGCGCGGCCGCCACTTGGCCTTCGCTCTGCACGTAGTTGAAGTAGGCTTGCCGGACCGCGAGCACCGTCTGCCCCGCCGTCGCCGCGAACGCGCTCTGCTGCCCGCGCAGGTTGGCCTGCGCGATCGCGATCTGATCCTGCACGGCGTTCCCGGTATAGACCGCATACTGGAAGGTGCCGTGGACGTTCCACTGCGGCGGCGCAGCCCCGGGCACGACCGCGGTGAAGGGGGCGCCGGTAATCCCGGCACTCGGGATGTTGATCGTTCCGCCCAGCGTCGAGTTGCCCGGCGGCGTCTGCTGCGTATTGCTCGCTCCCACCGACACGGTCGGCCAGAGCCCCGCCTCCGCCTGGCCTACCTGCGCGCGGGCGATCGCGACCGCGAGAGCCGCCTGCCGCACCGAGAGGTTCTGTTCCAGCGCGCGGCGGACCGCGTCGAGCAGCGTGAGCGGCGCGCCGCCGCCGACGGACGGCACCGGCGGCACCGGTGGGATCACCATCGCCGGGCCCGACGACGCCGGCGGTTGGGTCGGCTGCGTCGGACTCGACGGGACGGGTGGTTGGGCCGGCTGCGTCTGCGCGGCCGCCGTCAACGGAAGAAGCGCCGTCGCCGCGAGCGCGATGAACGCAACCGAACGAACGAGCCGACCGGGCATTTCAGTCCCCCCTCTTGGCCGTCCCGGGTGCGGAAAGCGGCGCGGGCGCGCGAACCATCAGGCCCCGCAGGATCAGCGCCACCATCTCGCCCAGGTACTCCTCGTCGTCATACCGGATGCCGGCGAAGCCGAGCACGTGCTGCGTCATGATGTAGCTCATCACCATGCGGAAACAGATCGAGGCGGCGACCTCGGTGTTGACCGGCCGGAAGGCGCCGGCCGCGATGCGCGCCTCGAGGTAGGCGCGAAACCGTTGAACAAACGGTTCGTGCAGCCGCCGAAAGAACTCCCGCCGGACATCTTCGTGCAGATCGGCCTCATGCACGACGAGCCGGATGAACGACGCGTGCCGCGCCAGCGTCTGGACGCGCGCGCGCACGAACGCGAGGACAAACCCCTCGTCGTCGCCGCGCGCGAACTGGTCGGGCGTGGGCGGCGCGCCGTCGTCTGCGATCACGCCGATCACACCGCGCAGGACGTCCTGCTTGCTCGGGAAATACAGGTAGATTGTTCCCTCGGCCAGGCCCGCGGTCGAGGCGATCTCGCGGATCGTCGCGCCGTGGAATCCGCGGCGGCTGAACACCTCCAGCGCGGCGCGCAAGATCTGCGCGCGCCGCTCTCCCGTACGGACCTGGCGCGCGGCTGTGCTCAAGCGGACCATGGCTGCGGGCACGCCTCCCGGCACTTCGGCGAACAACGATGACTGACCGCTCATTCAGCGTATCCCTCGCTTCTGTCCGCGTCAAACGTCGGTGGCGTGGTCACAATTTCGCGGCCGGCATGCCGTTACTCGTCGCCGCCGGCGCCCCCCGAAACGGTTGGACGACCCTGGCCGGCCGGTGTGCCGGCGCGCGGCCGAGACAGCCGCCGCGCGAACCAGCCCCGGAGGCCCGCGTGCTGCAGATCGTCGAAGTACGAGTAGATCACCGGAATCGCGACGAGCGTCAGCACCAGCGAGAACACCTGCCCGCCGATGATCACCGAGCTCATCGCGCGGTTCGTCTCGGCCCCGACCCCGCGGCTCGCGAAGAGCGGAATCATGCCCGCCACGAACGCGATCGTCGTCATGAGAATCGGCCGCAGCCGGTCACGGCTCGCCTGGATGATCGCCGCGTTCCGGTCGAGCCCGGCGGCCCGCAGGCGGTTGGCCCGATCGATCTGGAGGATCGCGTTCTTTTTCACCACGCCGAACAGCACGAGGATGCCGAGCTGCGACAGGATGTTGAGCGAGCCGTTGAGCAGCACGATCGAGAGCAGCGCGAACGGCACGGTCAGCGGCAGCGACAGCAGAATCGTCACGGGATGGATCCACGATTCGAACTGGGCCGCCAGCACGAGGTACATGAAGACGAACGAGAGCATGAACGACGTCATGAACGCCGCGGCCTGCCGGCCCTGCTCGAGCGCCTGGCCGGTGAAGGTCATATCGTACGCCGGTCCCAGATTGAGCGCGCGCATCTTCCGGTCGAGCTGATTCAAGACCGCGGCCTGCGACGCGCCGGGCAGCAGGTTGGCGGTCAGCTCCACCTGCCGCTTCCGGTTGTAGTGGGTGATCTCGCTCGGCCCGGCGCCGTGGCTCGTGGTGACGACCTGCTCGAGCGCCGCGACGCCCGCCGTCGAGGAGTTGACGGGCAGCTCCGCCAGCAGCTGTTCGTTGCTGCGGTGTTGCCTGTCGGCCCGGATCACGATCTTGTACTGCTGGCCCGCCTCCGCGTATTTGGCGGTCTTCACCTCGATGCCTTGAACCAGCATATACATGGCGTTCGCGGCGTCGACGGCGTTGACGCCGAGGTCCGCGGCCCGCTGGCGGTCGACGCGCATGCCGAGCTGCGGCGCGCCGCTCACGAGCGACGAGCGGGCGTCGACGACGCCCGGAATGCCGCGCAGGATCTCGAGACCCCGGTCGCCGGCGCGCGTGAGGACGGTGAGATCGGGACCGCTCACGACGTAGTCGACCGGCTGGAAGCCGCCGCTGCCGCCGAACTCCGAGGTCGCCTCGACCTGGCTCTGCAGGCCCAGGTAGGCGTACCGGGCGAGAATGCCGTCGCGGATCCGGCCGTACAATGCCTGCTGCGTGACCGTGCGGCGGCCGAGATCGAAGAGCTTTACAAAGATCGTGAAGCGGTTCGGCGTCTGCTCCGGATCGTCGCCCGCGGTCACGATGGTGTAGTCGACGCCGGGCAGCCGCCGGATCTCCCACGCGAGCTGCGTGCCGAAGCGATCGGTCGCCTCGAGCGTCCATCCCTCCGGCGCCCGCACCACCACCTCGAGCTGGGACTGGTCGTCCTCCGGCAGGAAGTTCTTGTGGACGGCCGCGCCGAGCGGCGCGATGCTCACCAGCGTCAGCAGGGTGAGCGCGATCACGGCCCACCGCCGCCGCAGCGCCCATTCGAGCAGCCGGCGGTAGCCGTGGTCGAGCACGCCGTAGACACGTCCGCGCTCCGCGGCGGAGTCTGCGCCGAGCCCGGTATCGACCAGCGGTCCGCCCGATGCGGCGCCGTTCTTGGCGCCGCCGTTCCGCCGGGCGGTCAGCCAGCGCGCGGACAGCGACGGCGTCAGCGTGAAGCTCACAAGCAGCGACACCGCGATCGAGAACGCCATCGTCCAGCCGAAGCTCTTCATGAACTGGCCGACGATCCCGCTCATGAACGCGAGCGGCAGGAACACCGCGATCAGGCTGAGCGTCGTCGCCGTGACGGCCGGGCCGATCTCGCGGGTGCCTTCGATCGCCGCCTGGACCGGCGGCAGGCCCTTCTCCTTCATGAGCCGGTAGATGTTCTCGAGCACGACGATCGCGTCGTCGATGACGATGCCGACGACGAGCGCCAGCGCGAGCAGCGTGATCATGTTGAGGGTCATGCCGAGCGCGGAGATCAGCGTGAAGGTGCTGATGATCGACGTCGGGATCGCGAGCGCCGCGATGACGGTCGGCCGCCAACTCCCGAGGAACAGGAGCACGACGAGCGCGGCCAGCATCGATCCGATGATGAGGTGCTCCTGCACGGCGCGCGTCGAGGCTTCGACGAAGACGGACTGGTCGCGCACGATCCGGAGGTCGTAGCCGGCGGGCAGGAGCGGCGCGATGGCCCGGAGCCGCGCCTTCAGTGCCTGGACCACGTTCACGGTGTTGGCGCCGGACTGCTTCGTGATCTGCAGCAGGACGGCCGGCGTGCCGTTGACGTTGGCCGTCGTGACGGGCTCGGCGGCGCCGTCCTCGACGGCGGCGACGTCGCCCAGCGTGACCGGCCGGCCATCGCGGGTCGTGAGGCCCACCGTGGTGAGCTCCTGGGGAGAGGTGACGCGGCTCAACGCCCGCAGCGTCAGCTGCGTGTTGCCCTGATCGACGTTGCCGGCCGGCAGCTGCACGTTCTGGTTCTGCACCGCCGTGAGCACGCTCGTAACCGGCAGTCCGTAGGCCGCCAGGCGGTCGGGATCGACCCAGATATTGATCTGCCGCGCCTGTTCGCCGACCAGCGTCACCTGGCCGACGCCGCCCGCGCCTTCCAGCTGCGGGCGCAGCACCTTGTCCGCGTACTCCGAGAGATCGCGCACGGGCCGGTTGGCCGACAGCGCGACCGTCATCACGGGGATTGCGCTCGGATCGAACTTCAAGACGGTCGGCGGATCGATGCCCGCGGGCAGGTCGGGGATCGCGTTGATCTTGTTCTGGACGTCCTGGGCGGCGACGTCGATGCTCTTCTCGAGGACGAACTGGATCGCGACGATCGCGATGCCCTCGGCCGAGGTCGACTGGGTGTGGTCGATGCCGCTGATCGAGCTGACCGCGTCCTCGATCTTGTTGGTAACGTCGCTCTCGATCTCCTCAGGCGACGCGCCCGGATCGACGACGGAGACGATGACGAACGGAATGTCGACGTTCGGGAAGCGCTCGACCTTGAGCCCCGTGTAGGAGAACGCGCCGAGGAACACCATCGCGAGGATGATGACCGCGGCCAGGACGGGACGGCGGACGGAAAGACCGGCGAGCCACTGCATCGCGGCGCCCCCGGCCCTACCGGCGGACCGTGACCGGCTGGTTGTCCGTCAGGGCGTCCTGCCCCTGGGCCACCACCGTCTCGCCCGCGGCGAGACCAGCCGTCACGTCGACCCTGCCGTCGTGGTGCTCGCCGAGGGTGAGCGGACGCCGGACGGCCCGGCCGTCGCGGACCACGAACACCATCGGCCCGGAGGCCGCCGTGACGACCGCCCCTTCGGGGATCTGCAGGACATCGTGCCGCACGCCGACTGTGATCGCCCCGCGGGCGAACATCCCTGGCCGCAGCGCCCCGTCCACGTTGTGCGCCAGGATGCGCACGCCAAACGTCCGGCTCGGCGCATCGGCCGCGGGCCGGACCAGCTCCACGCTGCCCTGAAACGTCCGGCCGGGCAGCCCGTCGACGGCGAACAGGGCCGTCTGGCCCGGCTGCAGCTCGAACCGGTGCTGCGCGGGCACGACGAACTCCGCGTAAACGTCGTCGACCTGACTCAGCACCAAGAGCGGGTTCGTGGACGTCGTCGCCGGCGAAACGATCTGCCCCGGCTCCACGTCGCGCTTCGTGATCGTCCCGGCGAAGGGCGCCCGGATCGTCGCGTCGCGCAGCTGGACGTCGATCGCGGCCAGGGCGGCCTCCGCCTGTGCCAGCTGCGCCCGCGCGGCCTGAATGTCTTCGTCGCGCGCGCCGATGCGCACGAGCGAGGCGTTCTGCACCGCGGAGTCGTACGCGGCCTGCGCCTGGGCGGCCTGGGCCTGGGCAACCCGCAGCTGCGTCGCGGCCTGGTCGAGGTCCTGCTGGGCGATCGCGCCCTGCGCCGCTAGCGAGCGATCGCGGTCCACCGTCATCTGCGCCCACCGCACCGAGGCCTGCGCCGAATCCAAGTTGGCCCGCGCCTGCTGAACGGCGTCCGCCGTCTGCCGGCGCTCCTCCGGCCGCGCGCCGGTGACGACTTTCTGCAGCTGCGCGCGCGCGGCCGCGACGCTCGCCTGGGCCTGGGCCTGCTGCGCGAGGAGATCACTCGTGTCCAACCGGAGCAGCGGCGTGCCCGCGGCCACGCGATCGCCTTCCTCGACGAGTACCGCGGCGACGCGGCCCGACAACTTGGACCCGAGCCGCGCATCGCGGATGCTCGTGACGGTCCCGGTGGCGAGGACGCGGCTCACCACGTCGCCGGAGGTAGCCGCGACGACCGTCACCGCCGCCGGATCGGGCGCCGCCGCCGGCGCAGACGGCGCCGGCCGGCCGATCCCCCGAATCACCACGGACAACGCCAGCACCGCGACCACCACGACACCCACAACCACGACCCGCGTCCGCATCTCCGGTTCCTCCATCCCCGCGCGCCCGAGGGCTTTTGGCCCGGAGCGGCGCATGGTCCCCATCCGATCAACGACGTCAGCGCGCCCGCGTCTTGCTCCGCGGGGCCCCGCGGCCGGCACCCGGGCGCGGCGGCTTGGTCTCCGCGCGCCACGCGCGCAGCAGGTCGCGGTGCATTTTCTCGACGAGACGGCCGCCCGTTTCGCGGCCGTTGGGAATGAGCCCCGCCATTGCGAGCGTCACGATGCCGTGGGTCGATCCCCAGAGGGTCACGACCTTCCAGGACAGGCTCTCGAGATCACCGGCCCGCCCGCCGAGGGCGCGCTCCAGGGCGTCGCGCACGGTCAGAAAGATCTCCCGCGTCTCGGGGAACGGTTCGTCGGCGGGGATCTTTGCCGAGCGCGACCGGAAAAACTCGTCCCACTCCGCTCGATCGTGGACTTCGTCGAACGGACGGTGACGGGGCGGCCCCGCGGACTCGTCGTGGCCGTTCTTGGTCCCCGACAGGTACGGCCGCACCATACAGGCTTCGAACGCGGTCTCGCCGTGCATCCCGAGGTGCATCTCCGGGTGCGCGGCCGAAAAGGACCAGTAGGCCTGCCCGATCGCGAGGAGCGCTTCATCGGGGTCTTTCTGCGCGTCGCGCGCGGCGCGCATCGCGGCCAGCATCCGGCGGAAGCCCTCGCGGAGCAGCGCGATCACGATCTCCTCTTTGCTGCTGAAGTGCTCGTAGATGACCGGAGGGCTGTACTCGATCTTCTCCGCGACGCGCCGGATTGTGACGGCGGACCAGCCTTCCCCCGAGGCGATCTCCCGCGCGGCGTCCAAAATGGCCCGCCGCAGTTCCTCGCGCTCTCGCTGCCGGCGTTCACGTACGCCCATAAGAGAATCTCACCTCACTTAAATAATCTAACAGCGTTAGCAGAGATGTCAAGCGGTAATTCCGGAGTCCTCCGGCCTCTTATCGCGGGGAGACGGTCTGAAGGTAGATCTGGCGGCGCCCGTAGGCCTTGAAGCCGAGCTGCCGGTATACCGGCGCGCCGGCCTCGGATGCGACCAGCACGGCGGTGTCGTATCCCGTCCGCCGGGCGTCCTGAAGAGCGGCGTGCGTCACGGCCGTGCCGATGCCGCGCCGCCGCATCGCCGGGACGGTGGCGATCTCGTCGAGCACCGCGGCGCGCTCCGCCGGAAACCACATCGACGTGGCAACGGGGACACCGGCGGCACGCGCGAGATAGAAGCTAAACCGGGATTCGGCCGGCGGGACGCCGGCCGGCAGCCGTCGATAGATGGCGAGGCCCCACTCGGGAACGCCGAAGCCGGCGCCGAACGCCCGCAGCCAGTCTTCGAGCGCCTCCATGGTACGCACCCGTTCGATCGTGACCTCCGGCGGCAGCGGCACGGCCTCGGGCACGCCGGCAAGGTCCGCCGCCATGCCGAGATCGCCCATCCACGGCGCAAATCCGCGGGCCGCGAGGCGCGCGGCGAGATCGATCGGGCGGCTCGGAGGCATTACCCACCATCCCATGAGCCGCCCGCGGGCGTGAAACTCGGCGGTGACCGTCTCGATGACGCGGTCGGCGTCCCGGTCGGAGAGACGCGTCCGCACCACCCCGTTGTAAAACGGGATGCGCGTCCCGGTGGACACCCAGGTCAGTGCCGGTTCGTCGTGGACC
Source organism: bacterium (assembly GCA_035934535.1). GTDB lineage: Bacteria > Sysuimicrobiota > Sysuimicrobiia > Sysuimicrobiales > Segetimicrobiaceae > DASSJF01. The sequence goes on along the minus strand of DASYXS010000098.1, from coordinate 10,835 downwards.
TCGCCGCCCCCCTGGCGCACGTAGGCGGCCGCGGCGGCTGAAAGACACTCTTCGATCAGCTCATCGACAGCGGCGCGAGAAGCACCCGCGCCGGGCGCGTCCCCGCGAACCTCGGGCGTCAGGACCGCTCGGCCGCCTTGGATGGCATGGCGGCCCGGGGCGGGTCCGCGGGCGCGGCCGCCGAGACGCGTCGCAGGGCCCGGCGGCTCGGACTGATCCACACGGCGCCCGCCGCCTCATCGACGCCGTCGAACGTGAGCAGCGCGACGTACTCGTCCACGAGTTTCTCGCGGGGCTGGCTCGTCTCGATCAACACCCCGATCCCGACGATCTCGGCGCGGCACTCCCGCATCAGGTCGTGCACCCCGCGCGCGGTCCCGCCGCCGCGCAGAAAGTCGTCGATAAACAGCGCGCGCGCGCCCGGGGCCACCGCGCGAAGCGGCAGCGTCATCGCCTGCACGGCGCGCGACGAGCCCGAAACGTAGTTCACCGTGACCGACGCGCCCTCGGCTCCTTCCATCGCGCGGCCGCCGCGGCGAATCGTGACCAGCGGCACGTTGAACGCGCGCGCGGTCATGAGCGCCAGCGGGATGCCCTTGACCTCCATCGCCAGCACGACGTCCGGGCGCCGGTCGGCGAAGAACGTCGCGAAGACGTCGCCGAGCCGCGACGTCACCGACGGCAGCGAGAGCAGGTCGGTCATGTACAGGAACCCGCCGGGAAGGATGCGGGACGGCTGGCGGAGCCGCGCGGCGAGGTCCTCCGCGATCGCGGCGATCTGCCCCGCCGTGCACAGCGGCGTGTACCGCACGCCGCCCGCGGCGCCGGCGAGGGTCTCGATCCGGCCCAACTGGTGCTCCTCGCACAACGCGCGCAGGGCGGACAGGTCCTCGCTGATCGTCGACTTCGCGGCGCCGAGCGCCTCGGTGAACGTGCTGAGCGGAAAGACTTTGTGCGGCTCCTGAAAGAGGCGCTGCGCGATCAGCACCATGCGGTCCCCGCGGCGCAGGCGCCTCACGTGGCCTCCCCCGCGGCGTCCGCGGCCCCGCGGGACGCGGGGGGCCCGGCGAGGGTGTCCGCGGCGGCGAGGCGCAGCCGGACGAACGCGAGCATCTCCGGCGTGTCGACGTCGAGCGCGACACCGGCGTCGCGGCAGATGATGGCGCGGGCGCGGAGTCCCGCGAGGGCCTCCGCCCGCCGCTCGAGCGCCGCGATCCGCAGCCGGCCCGTGACCAGCCCGGCGATCGCGGCGAGACCGAACAGACGCGCCAGTTCCCACGGACGCTTGCGCGCCTGCACCGCGCGCTCGATCACGGGCCGGGCGCGGGCGAACGCGCCGGGACGCAGCAGCACGAGGCTGCCGCCGGTGAACTCCCCGTCCGCCAAACGCACGAACGTCTTGCGCACGCCGGGCGCCGCGCGGACGACGTCCTCGCGGGGGACGACCGCGTAGGCGACGTCGGCGCCCGCGGCCTGCGCGGCCTCGAGAAACCCCGCCACCGCCGCGGCCGTCAGGAGCGGCACGTCTGCGGCCGCCACGAGCACGGGCACGGGTTCGCGCAGCGTTGCGCTCGTCGCGGCCGGCGGTGAGCCGGCCGCCACGCCTTCGTCAAGCGCGGCGAGTCCCGCGACGAGATTATCGAGAAGTCCCCCCACCGCCGGAACCGCGAGCGTCGCCGCGGCGGCCACGGCCGGAGGCAGCGGAACGGGACCCACAACGGCGACGCGGCGGATCTGCGCGCCGCGCAACGCCGCGATGACGCGCTCGACCATGGTCGACGAGCCGACCGCGGCGAACGCTTTCGGCAAGGCCCCGCCGGTCAGCGTCGCGTCCGGCGGGCCGCCGGCCAGCACGACCGCGTCGACGCGGGCTTCGCGGGGCGCGGCGGCCGGACTCTCTTCGGGCGGCACGCCGCCCGCTACCGTTCTTCGGCGAAGGTCCGCGTCACGAAGACCTCGTACCCGGCCTCCCCCGCAAGAGCCTCGCCGAGACTGCGCGCCTCCGATTCTTTGGCCGCGAGCGCGAACAGAACGGGCCCGGTCCCCGACATGGAAACGCCGAGCGGATGCTGCGCCGCCATGCGCTCGCGGAGGGCTCGGACGGCGGGGTGGTGTGTCTCGACCACATCTTCAAACACGTTGCAGAGCAGGCGGCCGACCTCCGCGGGATCCTCGGCGTCCAGCGCGCGCATGACCGCGTGCGTGTCGGGCCGCCGCCGCGGCGTGTCGTGGTTGAGCTCACGGTAGGCCCACTCGGTCGGAACCTGCACCAGCGGTCGCGCGAGCACGACCCAGGTCGTCGGCAGCGGCCGCAGCACCCGAATCCGCTCCCCCCGCCCCATCGCCAGCGCGGCGCCGCCGGCGAGGAAGAACGGCACGTCGGAGCCGATCTGCCCGGCGAGATCCAGCAGTTGGCGCTCGCCGAGCCGCAGCTTCCACATCTGCGCGAGACCGAGCAGCGTGACCGCGGCGTCGCTCGACCCGCCCCCCAGTCCTGAGGCGATCGGAATGCACTTCGTCAACTCGACCTCGACGCCGCGCGGCACCTGGAAGGTGTCCTTCAGCAGCGCCGCCGCGCGGTGGACGATGTTCTGCGTGTCCGCGGGCACGTCCGGACTGGCGCACCGCACGGTGATCGCCTCGCCGTTCTCACGGAGCGTGATCGAGTCGTGCAGTTCAACCGTGTGCAGAATCGTCTCGATATCGTGGTACCCGTCCGGGCGGTCGCCGAGCACATCGAGCGTGAGATTGATCTTGGCGTACGCGTTGAGGTGCAGTTCCTTCACCGCGGGAGCCTCCTCCACGTTACCGGCGCTACTAACACACAACCCGCGGTCCGCCACATAGCGGTTCCGCGGGTTGCCCCACGAACGAAACGTTCGTGGCCATCGGTGCTGTGCGTGAGCCTCGCATCCGTCACCCCATACCAGGGACGGTTACTTCCGCGCGCTACCACTTCGCCCCTCTCATTATCGTTCCTTCCCTGAACGTTAACGTTCTTTTCGCGTGTCACGGACCGGCCGGCGGGCTCGGCCCCCCGCGTTAGGAACCTTCCGGACCTGAGCAGAGTATAGAAGACAAGCCTTGAAACGGCGCCCGTGTGGCGCCTAGTATGGTGTCCATGTCCATTCAGAAGCCGCCGGTCTCTCCGCTCCAGGATGGCGCGCCGCCGGGCGCGCCGCGCCCGGCCGGTTCCGGCCGGTCCCCGCGACCGCTCTGGCCGCGCCTCGCGTCGGGCGCCCTCCGCGGTCTCCTCATCGCCTTCGCCGCCGCGCTCGGGACGGGGATCGTGGTTGCGGCGCTGCGCGCGCAGCCCGCGGGACCCACGTTCGGATGGCCCTTCCGCGTGACCGGACGGACGAACATCCTCGTGATGGGGCTCGACCGGACGGTCAGCGACCAGAACCCGAAGATCGTCTACCCCGTCAGCCGCACGGACACGCTCATCGCCGTGAGCTTCGACCCCGCGGACAGGCAGGTCAACCTCCTGAGCATTCCGCGCGACACCCGCGCGGCGATCCCGGGGCATGGCACCGACAAGATCAACGCGGCGTACGCCTACGGGAAAGCGGCGCTGGCGCGGCGCACCGTCGAGAATTTCACAGGGGCCGCGTTCCCCTATTACATTACGATCCAGACGCGGGGGTATGTGCACCTCATTGACGCGGTGGGCGGCGTGACCATCCGCATCGAGGCGGACCTCAATTACGATGACAACTGGGACGGCCTCCACATCCATCTGAAGAAGGGCAACCGCCGGCTGGGCGGACAGGCGGCGATCGAATACGCGCGCTTCCGGCACGACGCGCTCGGCGACATCGGCCGCATCAAACGGCAGCAGCAGGTCGTCGACGCGCTGATCACGGAGCTGCGGCGTCCCCAGGTCGTCTTCCACGCCGGCCGCATCTTGAAAGTGTTCCGGGAGGACGTCGGCACCAATCTCCGGCCGGAACAGCTGATCGCGCTCGGCTGGTTCAGCGCCCGGCTGCCCAAGGGGGCGCTCGACCGGGAGACGCTGCCGGGGCGCTTCGGGACGTCCGACTGGCTGCCCAACCCGGCCGAGGATCGCGCCCTCGTGCTGCGGATGTTCTACGGCGTGAACGCCGCCGATCTCGCGCAGAACACGGTCGAGGTCGTCACCTCCGGCGCCGGCCGTGACGCCGTGAACGACGCCCTGGCGAGGCTCGACGCGCTGGGAGTCCGGCCGGCGCGCGTCACGTCCGCGCCCGATGCCGCCGAGAGCGCGCTGATCGTGCACGGGGGGGACCCCCGCGTAGCGGCCGTCATTGCCGGCGCCACGCGGATCACTCGGGTCGCCACCGCGGGCGGCGCCGGCGGCGCTCAGTTTACGCTCGTGCTCGGCCGCGATTACGACGGCCTGGTCGTCCCGGCGGCCACCCCGTAGTCAGGCGGTTCCGAAGAGGGCCCCCGTCAGCGCCGCGAAGGCCTCGAGATCGAGCGCCTCGGCCCGCGCGCGGGGATCCACCCCGGCCGCCCGGCACGCCGCCTCGACGGCGGACGGCGCCACCTCGAGTCCCTGCGCCAGCGCGTTGGCGAGCGTCTTGCGCCGGTGGCCGAACCCTGCCGCCACCACGCGGAAGAAGGCCGCTTCATCCGCGACCGCGACCGGCGGCCGCGCGTGCGGCGCCAGCGCCAGGATCGCGGAATCCACGTCCGGCGCCGGCAGGAACGCGCCGGGCGGGATGCGCCCGACGATCCGCGCGGTCGCGCGGTACTGCACGGCGATCGACAACCGTCCGTAGGGCGGCGTGCCCGCGCGGGCGACCACTCGCTCCGCCACCTCCCGCTGCACGGTGACGACCAGGCGCGCGATCGACAGCGCGGGATCGAGCAGCCGAAGGAGCAGCGGCGCGGCGATATTGTACGGCAGGTTCGCCACCGTCTTGCGCACGGACAAGCCGACGAACAAAGCCGGCAGGTCGGCGTGGAGCGCGTCGCCCTGCACGATCCGGACGTTCGGGAACCCGCCGAGCCGCGCGCGCAGCACGTCGACCAGCCGTCGATCCACCTCGATCGCGGTCACGAGGCCGGCGCGCGCCGCCAACGCCTCGGTAAGGGTGCCCAACCCCGCGCCGATTTCCAATACCGCGTCGTCGCGGGTCAGTTCCGCCGCGGCAAGAATCAACCCGAGCGCGCGGGCACTGACGAGGAAGTGCTGGCCCCAGCGTTTGGTAGGCCGGATCCCAAACTGCCGCAGCAGCGCGCGTGCACCGGCCGGCGTCGCGGCCGCCGGCGCCGCGAATTCGTCGGATGGACTAGTGGCGATCGATGATGTAGACCTTGACCGTCCGGCGTCCGAAACGAATCGCCTCGTCGTAGCTGTTGAAGCACAGATCGATGCGCATCCCCTGGATCGCCCCGCCGGTGTCCCCGGCGACCGCGTAGCCGTAGCCGTCGATAAAGAGGCGGCTGCCGAGGGGGATCACGGACGGGTCGACCGCCACCACGCCGCGCTGGGCCAGGAGGCCGGTCGCGGTCCGCGGCCCTATCGCACCGCCGAAGTTGTTCGGACCCGAATAGTAGGCGGTGGCCTCGAGCATCAGATACTCGTGCCCGGCGAAGTCGCCGCGCGAGGCGATCATCGCGCGCGTCCCCACCGCGATCACCTCCGGCGCGGCGGGCTGCGCGACGGTCCACTGGTGCACGACCATCGCCGCCGGACGATCGTTCGCGTACAGCGCCTCGATGACCCGCTGATCCACCCCCGCGCGGCCGGGAGTACGGACGATGCGGTTGCCTATGTCCACCTGCGGGTCGGCGACGACGCGGGACGAGTACGCGACCGGCCGCTGTTCGATCCAGGTGTGCCATGCGCGTCGCTCGACCGTGATGTGCATTCCGGGGTACACCGCCTCGGTTGTGCGGGGATAAACCCGATCGATCGGCCCGAGCGTGACGCCCATCACGCGCAGCGCGTCACCGACCGACGCGGCGGCCACCCGCACCGGCGAGGTCGTCTGTCCGAGCCTGAGGGTCACGGGGACGGCCCGGATGACCCTGATCTCGACGCCCGGCCAGAGTAACGTCCGGGCGTCCGGCAGCGTCCGATCACCGGGTTGGAGCGGAATTTGAGCGGACTCCACGGCGTCGCCCACCGTCCGGCGGAAAGAACGGAAGGTGAGATTCCGGCCGTCGGCATGGATATGGACCGTGCGGCCGAACGGCAGCCCCCAAATATCGACTGCGAGATAGACGGGGTACACGAGACCGATCAACAGGCACGTCAGAATCACCTGACGGACACTCCCGGCGCGGGGGGACCGGGCCGGCAGCGTCAGCAAATGTGGCGGCATACATCCCCCCTCTCGACAGACTCACGCCCAGCACCGCGGGCCGCAGGGCCCGCAGCCGGACGAGCATATGAACAATAAATGAGTCCTAATCCTTGCCTGCCGGCAAGGCGTCGAGTCCTGGTGCGACGTGGGAGGGTGTCCTAGAACCCGAAAACTATAGACTCCAGTCTACGTCGGGACTATAACATATAGACTGAAGTCAATGCAAACCGCAAACCCCGTCAGCGAATTCCCACAAATCTTCACACCCTAACGGCTTTCGACAAGCTCGAACAGCAACCCCCTCAGGTATGCGGGATGCACAAACGCGATCCGTGTACCGTGGGCGCCCGTTCTCGGCGCCGGCCCGGCGAAGCGCAGCCCGGCCCCGGTAGCCCTCGCGATCGCCGCCTCGAGATCGGGCACCCGGAGAGCAAGATGATGAATGGCTTCGCCCCGGCCCTCGAGAAACCGCCCAAGCGGCCCGTGGGGCGACAGCGGTTGGACCAGCTCGACTTCGGCCGCCCCTACCGGCACGAAGGACACCGCCGCGTCCTCCCCAGGCAGGACCGTTCGGTCCCGGACGGCGAGGCCGAGTGCCAGCAGCGGAACGGCCGTCTGCGCGTCGAGATCGCGGACGATGATCGCAAGATGCGCGAGGCCGCGCGCGGGGCCGCTCACAGGACGGCCGACGGCCGGTAGACTCCGAAGCATTCGCGGAGGGTGTCGCAGATCTCGCCGACCGTGGCATAGGCGCGCACGCACTCGAGGATCGGAGGCAGCAGGTTCTCCCGGCCGCGCGCCGTATCCGCGAGCCTACCGAGCGCCGCCCCGACCCGGCCGCCGTCCCGCTCGGCCCGCACGCGGCGCAGCCGCGCGCGCTGCCCCTCGAGGACTGACGGGTCGACCCTGAGAATCGGCGGGATCCGCTCGGCGCCGGTCTGGAATCGGTTCACGCCGACGATAATCCGCCGGCCGGCCTCAACCTCCCGCTGCTCCCGGTACGCCGCCTCGCCGATCTCGCGCTGCACGAAACCGTGCTCGATCGCGGGCAGCATGCCCCCCAACTGCTCGATGCGCTCGAGGTACGCCGCGGCGCGGCGTTCGATCTCCGCCGTGAGCGCCTCGACGTAGTAGGATCCGCCGAACGGATCCACGGTGGAGCCCGCGCCGGTCTCGCGGGCGATGATCTGCTGAGTCCGCAGCGCCAGCAGCGCCGCTTCATCGGTCGGCAGCGCGAGCGCCTCGTCGCGGGCGTTGGTGTGGAGCGACTGCGTGCCGCCGAGCACCGCCGCCAGCGCCTGCATCGCCACGCGGACGACGTTGTTGTCGGGCTGCTGCGCGGTGAGCGCCACACCCGCGGTCTGGGTGTGAAACCGCAGCGTGCACGACCGCGGATCGCGGGCGCCGAACCGCTCCCGCATCGTACGTGCCCACAGGCGCCGCGCCGCGCGAAACTTGGCGATCTCTTCGAAGAAGTCCATCTGCGCGTCGAAGAAGAACGCGAGCCGCGGCGCGATGCGGTCGGCGTCCATCCCGGCGTCCTCCGCGGCACGCAGGTACGCGATCGCGTTGCCGAGGGTAAAGGCGACTTCCTGCACCGCGGTCGCGCCGGCCTCCCGGATGTGGTAGCCGCTGATGCTGATCGGGTTCCACCGCGGCAGGCGCTCCGCGCAGTAGGCGAAGGTGTCGGTGACGAGCCGGATCGACGGCCCCGGCGGATAGATGTAGGTGCCGCGCGCGATGTACTCTTTCAGGATGTCGTTCTGCGTCGTGCCGTCGATGCGGTCCGGGGGCACGCCCTGCCGCTCCGCGGCGGCCTGGTACATGCACAGCAGAATCGCCGCCGTCGCGTTGATCGTCATCGAGGTGCTGACGCGGTCCAGCGGAATCCCGTCGAGGAGCACTTCCATGTCGGCGAGCGAGTCGATGGCCACCCCGACCTTGCCGACCTCCGCCTCGGCCAGCGGGTGATCGGAGTCGTAGCCCATCTGCGTCGGCAGATCGAAGGCGATCGACAGCCCCGTCTGGCCTTGCTCGAGCAGGTACCGATACCGCCGGTTGGACTCTTCGGCCGTGGCATAGCCGGCGTACTGGCGCATCGTCCAGAGCCGGCCCCGGTACATCGTCGGATAGATGCCGCGCGTAAACGGGTATTCTCCCGGCGCGCCGATGTCACGCCCCGGATCGACCCCGGCGACGTCGTCCCGGTCGTACAGGCGGGAGACGGGGATGCCCGACGCCGTCTCGCGGGATTCGTCGCGTCCGTCCGGCACCTGAATGATTCCCCCTAGTCGACCGTCACGAGGAGATCGTTGCCCGCCACGTCCTGACCCGGACTCACCCGCACCTCGCGGACGACCCCGGCATGCGGGGCGCGGATCTCCATCTGCATCTTCATCGCCTCCATTATAATGAGCGGCTGCCCCGGCACGACCGCGGTCCCAGGCCCGGCTTGGATGGCCACGACGAGCCCCGGCATGGGAGCGCGGACCTGGCCGGCCGTCCCCCCGCCGGCCGGCCCCCCGCTCCGGACGCGCCGGGACCGGCCAATGTCGGCGGTGACCGCGATGCCGTCGAGGAGCAGGTGCAGAGGACCGGCGCCTCCTCCGGAGGCCGGCCCCCCGGCATGGTGCCCGCCGCTCGGTCCGCCGCTTCGCCAGGCGGCGACGACCAATGTGTGCGAGCGTCCGTCGAGCAGGAACGAGTAGCAGCCGGGCACGACCTCGGCGAGGTCGACGCGGCGCGGCCGTCCGGCACGGAGACCGTCGCCGGGTGTCGCGGGATCGTCGAGCCGGCGAACGGCCGTGATGCGCACGCCCACACCTTGACCGACAGGGTGACCCGCCGCGGAATCCGCCGGCACCTCCTCGACCGCGACCTCGACCGCGACGCCGTCCACGCGCAGATGATACGTCTTCATGACAGCGCGTCGCGCCGGGCGGTCTGCGCCCACACGCTGCCGTCGCGCGAGACCGGCGGCGGCGCCGCCCGCTCGGCGAGGTGCGCCAGCGCCGCGGCGGCCTCCGCCGCCCCGTCGGGCGGAGTGCGGTCGCGGCTCTCCCACTCCGTCTCGACGAATCGGGTCGTGTACGTACCGTCCCGGAACACCGGATGGGCGAGCGCCCAGCGCAGAAACGGCACCGTGGTCGGCACCCCCGTGATGACGGTCTCGCGCATTGCCTGCGCGAGGCGCGCGATCGCCTCCGCCCGCGTCTCGCCCCAACTGATCACCTTGGCGAGAATCGGATCGTAGAAGCGCGTGACCTCCATGCCCGCGACGAGCGCGCCGTCGACGCGTACCCCGGGGCCGCCGGGCAGGACGACCTCGCCGACCCGCCCGACCCACGGCACAAAGCCGGCGTCGGGGTCCTCGGCCGAAATCCGCGCCTCGACGGCGTGCCCGCGCGCCGCGACGCCGTCCTGACCGAACGGCAGCGGCGCGCCGCCCGCGATCGCAAGCTGCAGGCGCGCCAGGTCGCACCCCGTCACCATCTCCGTCACCGGATGCTCGACCTGCAGGCGCGCGTTGATCTCGAGGAAATAAAACCCGCGGCCGCTCACGACGAACTCCACCGTCCCGGCGTTGACGTAGCCGACCGCGCGCGCGGCCGCGACCGCCGCCTGCCCTATCGCGTCACGCAGGGCGGCGTCGAGCGCCGGGGACGGCGCTTCTTCGATCACCTTCTGGTGTCGCCGCTGGATCGAGCACTCGCGCTCGCCGAGGTGGACGAGCGACCCGGCGGCATCGGCGAGAACCTGCACCTCGACGTGCCGCGCGCGGTCGAGCCACTTCTCGACGTAGACGCGGTCGTCGCCGAAGGCCACGCGGGCCTCGCCGCGGGCGAGCCGGACGGCGGCGGCGAGATCGGCGGCCGCGCGCACGAGGTGGATGCCCTTGCCGCCGCCGCCGCCCGCGGCCTTCAGCAGCACGGGAAATCCCATCCGGTCCGCCTCCCGCGCGAGCGGGGCGTCGTCGAGCGGATCGGTGCCGGGGAGGATCGGGACGCCGGCGCCGCGGGCCGCCCGCCGCGTCTCGGCCTTGTCGCCGCATCGCGCGAGCGTCGCGGCGGGCGGCCCGACGAAGGCCAGACCCGCGTCCGCGCAGGCCTGCGCGAGCGCCGGGTTCTCGGCGAGGAACCCGTAGCCCGGGTGCACGGCGTCGGCGCCCGCGGCGCGCGCCGCGTCGATAATCGCGCCGACCGACAGGTACGACTCCGCGGCCGGCGGCGGCCCGATCCGGTAGGCTTCGTCGGCCGCCGCGACGTGGGGGGCCGCGCGATCCGCGTCGCTGTACACCGCGGCGGCCCCGAGCCCGCTCGCGCGGCAGGCGCGGATCACCCGCAGCGCGATCTCGCCGCGGTTGGCGATGAGCACCTTGCGGAGGGGACCGCGTCGCGGGCGCGGCGGATTACTCACGATCAGGCTGTTCGCTCCGCGCCGCGCGGAGTCATGCCGGAGGCGGGCCGGGCCGCCTAAAGCGGGATGTTGCCGTGCTTGCGGGGCGGGTTGCGGTCGCGCTTGCCGGCGAGCATCTCCAGC
>DASYXS010000056.1:0-32691 GCA_035934535.1 bacterium | reverse complement strand
ACCTCCGAGCGGCACATGGGGGAGATCTGAACGAGAAGCAACGTCATGCTAACCGACCGAGGGAAATCGCCAAGAGGTCCCTAGTCGGGGCCATCGCCCGTCGTGCGACACTAGACTGGCGAATCTTCCACGTAGGGCGGGGATTCGAAATGAGAACCTGCCGTTCCCCCTCACGGCGCCAAGTAGGCGCGATTCTGCGCACCATGATTCTCTGGGCGCGACGCGGAGGGGGTGTCTACTCCTTGAAGGCTTCCTTCTGCTTGCCCAGATACGTCGTCACGTCGCGGTAGGAATTCTCGTGCTGGCCAACCGCAAGGAAACGGACTCTGCGGATTCTTTCAAAGAGCGTGTAGGCCACTAGCCACTGATCGTTCTCGGCTTTGAATTTCTCCATCCAAACATTCCGCAGGGTGCCTCCTTTGCGGTCGCCGCGGTAGGGATCTTGGAGAATGCGAGACTGCGTTTCGTTGACCTCCTTAAGAACAGCTGGCGAGAGGTCCTTGCGGTCGCGACCGTAACGTGGGACCTGCTCGCCTTGCCAAGGGTCTTGTTCCCTTACTCGGCGTTCCACTCGAGCGGCTCACCAAGCCCGGCCTCGGACTCCGCCAAGCCTTCTACGATCTTGGCGATGAACGAAAACGACAGATCTGGATTGTCCTCCGCGGTCAAAGCGAGTTCCAAGTAGCGACGGGCCTGGTCGCTTGTGGATCGGTGCTGACCCTTGGCGCGCGCCGCAATCCTGGTCTTAACCGTTGAAGGAAGACGCATATTAAGCGAGGCGATGCTGGATCTAGTTTCCATGACTCACCACTTCGGAAGGTCGAAATTCTTCAAGGTTCATCACATTGTGACACAGCGTGGCGCATTGTGTCAGACGCACCGTGCCTGTCTTGCGGGTGGCGGGCCCGATCGCAAGAGCCGCCGGGAGACCCGCGGATCGCTGCCCGTGGGCCCGAAGGCAAAGAATTCGGACCCGCGGCACAACTCGACTTCGAGATCCCACTGTGCCGACTCGCCGAGGACAGGAGCCCTTAGCGAGGCGCCGAAGCGCTTCCCCACACGCGCGGCAGTATCTTCCGGTTATCTCGCACGATCTTTCGCGCTGCTCGCGGCGGTGCCGACGCCGACGATCCGGGCGGAGGTTGAATGACGAACCTCCGCGCGTCCGCGGGAAATGTCCGTTTTGGCGTCCCTCACACGTTCGTAGGGGTGAAGGCAATCACACGAGGAGGGATTCCAATGCCTGAATTCATTTACTTGTACCGAAGCACTCAGGACCAGTACCGCGAGGCGGTCAGCTCGCCCGAGCGGGCGCAGCAGATGATGAACAAGTGGCGGGCGTGGATGAAGGATCTGGGCGAAAAAGGGTTTCTGACGAACGCTGGGCAGCCGCTCGAGCGCACCGGCAAGGTGGTCGGCGGGAAGAAAACCACGGTGACCGACGGACCCTACGCCGAGACGAAAGACGTCATCGGCGGGTTCTCCATCGTCAAGGCGAAAGACCTCGACCAGGCGGCCCAACTCGCGTTCGGGTGCCCGATCATCGAGACCGGCGGCTCGGTGGAAGTGCGGCCGGTCCGGCAGATGGACGGCTAGTGGAACCCGGCGAGTTAGCGGAACACCTGTTCCGCCGGGAGGCGGGCCGCCTCGTCGCCGCCCTCACTCGCCTGTTCGGCATCCATAATCTGGCCCTGGCAGAAGACGTCGTCCAAGACGCCTTCTGCCGGGCGCTGGAGACCTGGACGTTTTACGGCGTGCCGCGGAATCCGTCGGCGTGGCTGACGACCACGGCCAGGCACCGGGCGCTCGACGTCCTCCGGCGGGACGCCACCGCGCGCAAGTTCGCGCCGGATTTGCGGCACCAGCTCGAGTCCGAGTGGACGCTGAGCCAGACGGTCAACGAAGTCTTCGAGGCCGGCAGCATCCGCGACATCCAACTGCGCATGATGTTCTCCTGCATTCACCCTCATTTGCCGGAAGAGACGCAGCTGGCGTTGGTCCTCCATCTCGTGTGCGGATTCGGCGTGGACGAAACCGCGGCCGCGTTTCTTAAGAACGGCCCCGCCATGCAGAAGCGCCTCAGGCGCGCGAAGACGGCCCTGGCCGAATCGACGGAATTGTTTCGCGTCGACGACCGGGAAGACGTGGCGGCGCGCCTCCCGGCCGTGATGCGCGCGGTGTACCTGCTGTTCAACGAAGGCTACCATGGCGCGTCCGCACACTCGGCGGTGCGCGCCGAGTTGTGCGCGGAAGCCTTGCGCCTGGTCGCCCTGCTGCTGGAAAATCCCGTGACGTCCACCCCGACGACTCACGCGCTGGCGGCACTCCTCAGCCTTCTTGCCGCCCGCCTGCCGGCGCGCGTGGACGCCACCGGGAATCTGATCCTCCTCATGGACCAGGACCGCTCGCGTTGGGATTCGGCGCTCGTCGCGGAGGGGCGGCGGCAGTTGGACCTATCGGCGAGCGGCACCGAGGTGACCGCCTATCACATCGAGGCGGCCATCGCGTCGCTGCACGCGGAGGCGCGGAGCGCCGAAGACACGGACTGGAGGGCCATCGCGTCCCTCTACGAGACGCTGATGGTCATTCAGCCGTCGCCAATCGTGGCGCTCAATCGCGCGGTGGCCGTTGCCCAGCGCGACGGCCCGGCGCGCGGGCTCGAGGAGATCGGGAAGATCGCCGACCGCCGGCGTCTGCTGCGCTATCCGTTCTACTTCACCGCCCTCGGCGAGTTCGAGTTCCGGCTCGGCCACGCGCGAGAGGCGCGGAAACAATTCGAGGCGGCGCTGCGCCTGGCACGCAACCCAACCGAGCGGCACTTCCTCGAGGGGCGCATTCAGAACTGCGGTACCCTCCAGCAGCGGCACTAGCACCGGGCTCGTCCGGGTCCCCGTCGCCCTAGAACCCTAATAGAACATGATGGGCCCGATCGCAAAGAATTCGAACCGTTGCACAGTCTGCGTTCGAGATCCCACTGCACTAAGCAGCTACCGTCAAAGTGTACCGGATTGCGCTTGGTGCCGCCGGACGCTCTGGAAGGCGTCCGCGAGCCGACGGACGTGCTCGGGCCTCGTGCCGCAGCATTCACCGACGAACACGGCGCCGAGCTCGCGCCAGCTCATCGCATGCTGCAGATAGGCGTCCGGATCGATGTCGAAGATGAACGCGGCGCCAAAAACGCGTGACCACGTGGCGTCGCTCCATTCTCCCACATTGGCGTAGGCGCCGAACGGGGTGGCCGTCGCCGCTGCGAGGTCGGCGAGGGCGCGGGTGGTCAGCGAGACCGGGGTGCAGTTGATCGCGTACGCCGCGGGGGCGAGCGGATCCAGCATCTGTGCCGCCTCGTGCACCGACTCGCCGCTCAGTAACTTCCCGTTGCGTCCGCAGCAGAATCCGAGGACGACGTCCAGTCCCGACGTCTTGGCGGCACGGAGGGCGGCGCGCGCCTCGTCAATCGTATTCATCGTCTCGATAACGAGGAGATCGACCCCGGCCTCTGCGAGAAGCTGGACGGACTCGAGATGCTCGGCATATCCATCGTCGCCCCGCGGGGCCAGCTCCGGATGATAGCTGCAGGCGCTCAGTGAGCGCCGCCTGGACGGGTACGGCTTGATGGCGCTGCCCCTGGATGGCAAGACGTTTGCCGACGACGAGATGGTCAACGCGCTCGGTGTGACGCTGCACGGTCAGAAAGTCATCCTGGGGTTTGTGCAGACGGCGACCGAGAACACGCGGGTGGTGGCGGAGTTCCTCCGGGATCTCCTGGAGCGGGGAGTGCAGGCCGAGCAGGGCCTCCTGGTCGTGATCGACGGCAGCAAAGGGCTGCGCCGCGGCGCCCAGGAGGTCTTCGGTGAGGCGGCCGCTGTCCAACGTTGTACCTGGCATAAGCGAGAAAATGTCGTGGCCCATCTCCCCAGGGGCCCGCAGGCGGCCTAGCGACGCACGGTGCAGCGGGCGTACGAGCAACCGACGTACGCCGAGGCGAAGGCCGCGCTGGACCGGCTGGCACGCGAGCTGCGCGTCAGCAATGAGAGCGCCGCGCGCAGTCTCGCCGAGGGGCTCGAGGAAACCCTGACCTTGCACCGGCTGGATGTGGCCGGCGAGCTGGGGCGCACCTTCAAGACCATGAACGCCTTGGAGTCAGTGATGGCACAGGTCGAACAGCGGACGGGCAAAGTGGACCGGTGGCGCACGAGCGATCAGAAACAACGGTGGCCAGCAAGTGCGTTGCTGGATATCGAACCGCGGCTCCGTCGAATCCGCGGATACCGCGCGCTCCCGAAACTTCGTGAAGCTCTACAACGCATGCTTCGGAAGGAGGTGACCGCGGCGTGAGGACGCCGGGGTCGCTTCCCGCATTCTCAACGGACTTCGGTATTGACTCAATATGAAGAGACCACCGTGGCAGCTACATCGTGGAACGCGATAGCGAGCGGCCTGGTTTCTCGGAAGGGATCACGGAAGTCGCAGGCGCTAAGAGTTGCTCGCCAGCCCTTACTATAGTGGGCCCGCCAGGGATCGAACCTAGATCCGCCGGTTATGAGCCGGATGCTCTGCCGTTGAGCTACGGGCCCCGTTCGAAATTATAGCACGGCCTCGCATCACACCCGCGTCAGCCCTTGAGGCCCGAGTACATGAAGCTCTCGACGAAGCGCCGCTGGAAGACGATGAAGAGCACGAGCAGCGGCAGGATCACGATCACCGTGCCGGCCGCGATCAGGTTCCACTGCGCGGCCGATTCCGCCGACTGCGTGAAGGACGCGAGCCCGACCGTCACGGTGCGGGCGCGGTCCGTGTCGGTGATGATGAGGGGCCACAAGAACTCGTTGTAGTGATAGACGACGCTCACGATCGAGAAGGCGATCAGGGTCGGCCGCGCGAGGGGCAGAAAGACGTTCCACAGGGTCTGGAACGTCGTGCAACCGTCGATCGCCGCGGCGTCCTCGAGGTCGCGCGGCACGCCGCGGAAGGCCTGGCGCAGCAAGAACGTCCCGAACGCGGAGGCGAAGTACGGGATCATGATCGCGAGCCGGGTGTCGAGCAGGCCGAGCGTCTTGATCGTGACGAAGTTCGGCAGGATCAAGGACGACGGCGCCACCATCAGCTGCAGCAGAAACAGCCGGAAGAGCCATTCGCGGCCGGGGAACTCCAGCCGCGCGAACGCGTACGCCGCGAGCGTGATCGTGACGAGCTGCGCGCCGAGGATCCCGAAGACGACCACCGCGGTGTTGTAGTACAGCCGCACAAACGGCGCCTCGCTCCACGCCTCCCGGAAGTTGGCGAGCGAGGGGTGCTGTACCCACAGCGAGGCGATCTGGCTGCCGAGCGAGCCCGGCGGCCGGAAGGAGGTGGCCACGGCCCACAGCAGCGGGAACACCCAGAAAAAGGCCAACGCGCCGACGCCGAGCGCCCAGATGGCCGTTCCGAACCGCCGGGCGGGGCGCCGCGTCACACTACACCTCGTAGTGGATCCGCCGCTCAAGGAGCCCGAAGCTCACCGTGGCGATGCCCATCAGCACGGCGAGCAGGAAGATCGTGAGCGCGGCGGCCTTCCCGAAATCGAAGAACATGAACGCCGTCTGGTAGATGTAGAACAACAGCACGTTGGTCGTGTTGTCGGGCCCGCCGGCGGTCATGATCCAGATCTGGTCGACCGACTGGAACGCGTTGATGCTCGCGATCACGAGGACAAAGAGCGTGGTCGGACCGAGCAGGGGGAACGTGATGCGGCGGAACACCTGCCAGGCGGAGGCCCCTTCGATGCGCGCCGCCTCGTACAGTTCCGTCGAGATCGTCTGGAGGCCGGCGAGATAGAACAGCATGTAGTAGCCGGCGTTCTTCCACACCGTCACCAGCATGACGGCCGGCAGGGCCCAGGTGGGATCCTGCAGCCAGTTGACGCCCCCGCCGATGATCCGCTTCAAGTACACGTCCATCAGGCCGTAGCCCGGCGTGTACACGAACAGCCAAATCGCCGCGGCCCCAATCAGCGGCAGCAGCGCCGGATAGAAGAAGGCCGTTCGAAACGGCGTGACCAGCAGGTGCGTTCGATTCAGCATCAGCGCGAGGGCCAGCGCGAGCGCCACGGTCACGGGGACGGTGCCCAGCAAGAACTCGGCGCTGTTGTGGAGGACCTGGCGGAAGACCGGATCCGCCGCGATCGTGAGATAGTTGCCGGCTCCGACGAAGGCGTGGCTGCGGACGGTGGCGGTGGCGCGGTAGAGGCTCAGCTCCGCCGACGTGAGGATGGGATAGTAGGTGAAGATCGCGAGAAACGCGAGCGACGGCAGCAGGAACAGATAGCCCTGCGCCGCCCGGCGCCGCCGCCGCGAGGACGCGGAGGTGGCGGAGGCCGGGGCGGCCGCGGCAAGCGTCGGGGCGTGTGTCTGCGCCACGAAAGGAAGAGACGGCCCGGTGGCCCGGCGCCGCAGGCGCCGGGCCACCGATGGTCTGTCGACCGCCTAGAGGGTCATCGCCGCCGACCCGACCGGGTCAGGCCCCATCCCTAATACTTGGAGAGCAGCTGGGTCGCGTCGCGCTGCGTCCGGTCGAGCGCCGCCTGCGGCGTCAGCCGCCCGGACTGGGCCGCCTGAACCGCCGTCACGAGCATCGTGCCGATCTGGTCCACATCGTGGATCGTCATCTGTTCGCCGGCGACACGCAGCTGCAACGTGGCGGTGAGCGCCTGCGGGACCTGCTGGAGATACGAGGCGAACGCCGGCGTGGACAGCTCTGTCTTCCGGATCGGCACGTAGCCGGTCGCGATGCTCCACCGCGCGGCGTTGGCGGGCTGGGTCATCCACGTGATGAAGGTCCACGCCGCCTGCACGTGGTCGGCCGGGGTATGGCTGAAGACGTAGAAGCTGCCGCCGCCCGTCGGCGCCCCGTATTTCTTGCCCGCCGGCATGAAGCCGGCGTTCCAGTCGAATTTGGCGTTCGTGCGAATGAACGTCATGTTGCCGGTCGAGGTGTAGATCATCGCGACCTTCTGCTGGACAAAGTCCTGCGGGACCTGGCCCCAAAAGGCCGCGCTGCTCGGTCCGGTCGGATGGACTTTGTACTTGTTCTGTAAGTCCAGGATGAACTGGAGCGCGCCGACCGCCTCCGGCGTGTTGAACTTCACCCACTTGCCCAGGTTCGAGTCGAAGAAATTGGCGCCCGCTTCGATCAGGAACCCCTGGAATACCCAGGGCGAGGTATCGACGACGGGCGCCTCGACGCCCCACTGGGTCACCTGTCCGCTCGAGCCGCGGATCGTGAGTTTCTGGGCGTCCTGCACCAGCTCATCCCAATTCTTGGGCGCGTGGCTGGGGTCTAATCCGGCCTTGCGGAACAGGTCCTTGTTGTAGAAGAAGATCGGCGTGCTGCGCTGCCACGGGATGCTGTAGAGATGGCCGTTCGACCTGTTGTTCAGCAGCAGCGCGCCGTAGTAGTCGTCCAGCCAGGCTTTGCCGCCACTCTTGGCCACCAGGTCGTCGAGGGAGATGATCGCGTCGCGGTCGAGCAGCGAGTACAGCTCCGGGGTGTCGAGGATGGCCAGGTCCGGCGGCGTGCCCCCGAGTACGGCCGTCATGGCTTTGGCCATGGTTTCCACGTAGTTGCCGGCGAACACCGGTTCCGCGTGAATGCCGGGGTGTGAGGCGTTAAACTCATTGAACATGCCGGTCATGACCGCATTGAGCGGACCCGATACCCCGATCGGGTAGTAGCATCGAATCGTCACGGCGCCCTGCGCCCCGGCGCCCTGCGTCCCGCTCGCCGCGATCAACAGCAACGCCGCCAGAAGCAGCGCATAGCGTGTGGATCGTCTCATCGTGTCTCCCCTCCCCGCCGTACGAGCCCCAAGAAGGTTCTCGTTCTGCCGGGTGGTCCCTCCGCCGGGACCGTCTCAAACTGGTTAAAACCCAATTAAGACTTGTCGCGGAGCGGTACCCTGGGCCACCGGCCGACCACAGGAAAGGTCCCCAGTCCCCCGAACACTACCGGCGTGCACCGTACCGTCGAGGCGTCCGGCATCCGCGTGGGGCGCGGCGGCGCGTCCCCCGAGGAGAAAGTCCGGTACGTGCGCCGGATGTTCGGCGCCATCGCCCCCCGCTATGACCGCGCCAACCTCTTCATCAGTGCCGGCCTTCACCGGGTGTGGAAGCGGATCACGGTCGGTCTCACCGGCGTCCCGGCGGGCGGCCGGGCGCTCGACATCTGCTGCGGTACGGGCGATCTGGCGCTGCTGCTGGCACAGCGTGTCGGGCGCCGCGGCCGGGTCGTGGGCATCGATTTCACCCCGGAGATGCTCGAGATCGCCCGCCGGCGGGCCGCGTCCGCCGGGTACGGCGAGGTCTGCCGGTTTGTGGCGGGCGACGCGCAGGCCGTGCCGTTCGCCGACGGAACCTTCGACGCGGTGACCGTCGGATTTGGGATCCGCAACGTCGGGCATCCCGAGCAGGCGCTGCGGGAGTGGCGGCGCATCCTGCGCCCGGGCGGCCGGCTTGCGGTGTTGGAGTTCAGCCGGCCCCGCAACCCCCTGATCCGGGGGTTGTACGACGGCTACTCGTTCACGCTGATGCCGTGGCTCGGCCGGATGGCCACCCGGCATCCCGACGCGTACTTGTATCTCCCGGCCTCGGTGCGGCGGTGGCCGGACCAGGACGCCTTCGGCGCGATGCTGCGGGGCGCCGGGTTCGAGCAGGTCCGGTACCGTAACTTCGGGACCGGGATTACGGCGGTCCATCTCGCGATTCGGCCACCCGCTTCGGCGGTGGTCTCAGGGGTGACGTATGGGGGAACATGAGAAGACGGGGGTCTTCCAGGTCGGCGCCCATCAGATGCGGGACGTCGGCGAGGTCTTGCGGTACGTGTTCGACGCGCTGCGGGAGCGCGGGTATAACCCGACCGACCAGGTCGTGGGGTACCTCGTATCCGGCGACCCGACGTACATCACGAGCCACCGGGACGCCCGGACGTTGATCCGGCAGCTCGACCGCGGCCGGCTGCTTGAAGAACTGGTGCGGAGTTACGTGGACGCGAAGATGGGGGGAACGGGCGCTGGCCAGCATTGACGTCGCGCAAGACACGAGGGTCGAACGGCTGCTGATCGAAGGCGGGCGTGCGCTCCGGGGACGTCTCCGCGTCGCCGGCGCGAAGAACAGCTCGCTCGCGGTGATCGCCGCCGCCGCGCTCGCCGCCGATCGGTCCACGATTGAAAACGTCCCGCGCTGCCGCGATGTCTTCACCCTGCTCGGCATTCTCCGCGCGCTCGGGATGCGCGCCGAGTTCACGCGCTCCGGCCGCCTCGAAGTAGACGCCCGGCAGATCGATACGCACGTCGCGCCGTACGACATGTGCCGCCAGATGCGCGCGTCCTATTACGCGGCGGGCGTCCTCCTCGCAAGGGTCGGGCGGGCGGAGGTGCCGCTCCCGGGCGGCGACGATTTCGGGACCCGGCCGGTCGATTTTCACATGCGGGGGTTCGAGGCCCTCGGCGCCCGCGTGACCACGGAGCACGGCTACCTCAAGGCCGAGGTCTCCGAGATCGCGCCGGCGCAGTTCTACGTTCCCCGCAGCAGCGTCGGCACCACGATCAATCTCATGCTGGCGGCGTCCCGCACGCGCGGGATCACAACTTTACAAAACGCCGCCCGCGAGCCGGAAGTGGTCGACACCGCGGTCTTCCTGTCTCTGCTCGGCGCGCGGGTGCGCGGCGCCGGCACGAGCACCGTGACGATCGAGGGCACCCCCGATCTGCGCGGCGCCACCCATGCGATCATTCCGGACCGCATCGAGGCCGGGACTTATCTGATCGCGGCGGCGGCGACGCGCGGCGATATTCTCGTCGAGGACCTCATCTCCGAGCACGTGACCGCGCTGCTGTCGAAGCTGTCGGACGCCGGCGCCACGATCGATACGAACCCCCTCGGCGTGCGCGTCCGCGTGGAGCGCGAACTGCGGCCGATTGAGATCGACACCGCGCCGTATCCGGGGTTTGCGACGGATTACCATCCGCAGTGCGCCGCGATGCTGGTCGCGGTCCCGGGGCAGAGCGCGATCCGGGAGACGGTCTTCGAGAATCGCTTTCAGTACGTGGCCGAACTGCGCCGCATGGGCGCGGAACTGCGCGTGGACGGCGATACCGTCATCGTCAGCGGCGTGCCGCGCTTGTCCGGGGCGTCGGTCCAGGCCGTCGACATCCGTGCCGGCGCCGCGGTGGTCATCGCCGGGCTCACCGCGCGTGGGACCACCGAGATCGCGAACATCGAGCACTTGGATCGCGGATACGAGGACATGGAAGAGAAACTGCGCAGTCTCGGCGCCGAGGTCCAGCGGGTCAAGATCTGATCGCCGCTCGCCGACGTCGAGTAGCGCGCCGCGGGCGGTAGCCGCCGCCTTTCCACGATTCCGGCTATACTGGTGTGCGGGGCGAGTAGCTCAGCGGTAGAGCGCCTCGCTTACACCGAGGAGGTCGCGGGTTCGACCCCTGCCTCGCCCACCAGACCCGCCGGTTTTTCCGCGCGTAGGTACCCTACCCGAAGACTACCCCCACCGGGCAGTAGGCCGGCACAACTCCTGCTGACATACTGGCCGAGGAGATGGGCCATTGGGGGGAGACCGGCCGGTGATCTCAATTGTGGTGCCGACGCTGAGCGAGCGACGGGGTCCCCCGGAGCTCGTCAGGCGCATTGCGGACGCCCTCCGCAGCCTCGCACCGTGGGAGATCCTGTTCGTCGACGACTCCGACCGCGGAAGTGAGGCGGCGCGCGATCTCAAACGGCTCGCAGACGGCGTTCGGGTGCGGTACCTTCGCGGGCCGGGCGCCGGGCTCGCCGCGGCGGTAGTCGAGGGGCTTCGCCGGTCCCGGGGGGATACGTGCGTGGTGATGGATGCGGATCTGCAGCATCCGCCCGAGCTGGTCCCGGCTCTTTTGGCCGCGCTCGAGCGCGGCCGGCAGGCCGCCGTGGGGAGCCGTTTTACGGCCGGCGGCGGCGACAGACTCACGACGCTCCGGCAGTTGAACGCCTGGGGCGCGCGTCTGCTGGCGCGGCTCGTCCTCACCGAAGCGCGGCGGACGACAGACCCCATGTCGGGCTTTTTCGCCGTTCGGAAGGCGGACGTGCCCGTCGACGCACTCGCGCCGCGGGGCTGGAAAATCCTGCTCGAAATCCTCGTGCGCGGCAACCTGCAGCGCGTGGCCGACGTCCCGTACGCGTTCGGCGATCGGGTGGGCGACCGCAGCAAGTTGACGTGGCGAACGCAGGTCGCGTTCTTACGCCACCTGCTGACGCTCTATGGGGCCAGCGCCCCCAGCCGGCGGCTCGTGTGCTTTGCCCTCTCGGGCTTCGGCGGTGTCGCTCTCAACATGCTCGTCTACGTCCTCCTGGTGGCTCGCTGGGGGTGGCAACCGCTGCCGGCCGGACTCGTCAGCCGCCATGTCCCGATGATCGTGAACTTCGTGCCGGCCCAATGGTGGACGTGGTCGGACCGCGCCGGCGGGTCCGCGTGGCGCAGGTTGGGCCGTTTTCTCGCGGTCTCTGAGTTCGGCACGGCCGTCAACCTGGCGCTCATCGCCGCGTTTCAACATCTCGGCTGGCGAATCGTGCCCTGGGACAACCTGGCCGGCATTCTCGCGGCATTCGTCTGCGTGTACCTGCTCCATGATCGGTGGACATTCGCATCGCCGGAATGGGCTCCGGGTTCTCCCATCGGTGAGCCGATGTCGTCTGAACGGGTTCATCAGGCGTGAGGGACGCGTTCTGCCGGCCGCAAGGATCGTTCTGCCGTCGCCTCGAAGCATCGGTCCCATCTGCCCACGACGCCACAAACAGCGCTCGCCGATCATCGAGCCGGTCTGGCGCACCGGCACCAACGCCGTAGGGAGGGAGACTCATGACGCACTGGCTAAGGTCGCTCCAGAACGCAAGGCTGTACGCGGCGGCCAGGAACCTCATCATCGCGTGGACGCTCGTGTGCGCACTTGGTCTTATCGCGGGTCTGATGAATATCCTGAACGGCCTGCCGATGCCCGTCGTGCAGAGCGCGACCTCGCAAATGTTAACCGTCAGCTTTTGGGCCACGGTCTGGATCTATCCGACGGCGGGCTTGGCCATTATCGCGTTCGTCACGAAGCCCAGGGGGAAGGCGACCGGCGGACGCTGACACGCCGGTCGCCCCCCGCCACGGTCCGGCCTTGAACGCGCCCGGCCGACGCGCGGCCTGCGCGGTGTGGTGGGCCTGGCTCGCGGGCATTGCGTTGAGCACCTGCGGCGCCGGCTGGCCTCCCGCATCTCAGGCGCAGCAGAGTTCGGGTTCGGACGGCATCCTGGCGCTGCTGGATATTGCGGCGCCGTCCGCCGGCGGGAGTGCCTTCGGCTCGGGTTTCGTCATCAGTCCTGACGGTATCGTGCTGACGAACGCGCACGTCGTGGTGGCGGCGCAAGTCGATCCGGGCCACCACCGGCTGATCGCGCTGGGGCGCGTCGAGTGGTTCTCGGCGTCGCTGGTGTGCGCATCCTCGCTTGGCGCCGGCGCCGGGGCTCTGGACAGTGCGCAGACGGTCCATCTGCGCCGAGACGTCGCCGAGGTTCGCCTCGGCCCCGCCTTCGTCGAGCAGTCCATCGACGTGCTGGGAGGGCGGTGGCGGCCGCACACCGGACCGCTCCCGAGGTTCGCGGCGCTCGCGTTTGCCGGCCGCGATCCGGCTCCCGGGCAGCAGGTCGAGAGCCAAGGATACGGCTTCAGCGGGGGCCCGCCGACCCTCCTCGCGAACAGCGGCCGTGTGCTCCGCGTGTTCAACGCGCCCGACGGAACTCCCGTCGTGGGGGTACGCTATACCACGCCGGTGGAACACGGCCGGTCGGGCGCGCCGATTTTTGATGCGTCGGGCGGCGTGGTGGCGATGCAGACCTGGGGGTCGGCCGCGGCGCCGGACGACGGCGCGGGGATCGCCCAGAGCGCGCTTCGGACGCCGTGCCGGTGACGACCGACGGGGTCGGTTCCGAGCCGGTCCATCCTCTGATTGAGAGAGCGCTCGCCTCGAAGGTCCCGATCGCAGAACTCATTGGGTTCCGCGTGGAGGAGGCCCGCGGCGGGCGCGCCGCCCTCGTGATGCGCGCCGAGCCGCGGCACGCCAACCCGATGGGGACCCTGCACGGAGGCGTGCTGTGCGATCTTGCGGACGCGGCGATGGGCATCGCCTTCGCGACGACGCTCGCGTCCGATGAATCCTTCACCACGGTCTCGCTGAGCATCAATTTCTTCCGCCCCGTCTGGCAGGCGCTGCTGCGCGCCGAGGCGTCGATCGTCTCTCGGGGCAAGACCATCGGCTATCTCGAGTGCGATGTGGTGGACCAAAGCGGCAAACGGGTGGCCAAGGCGCACTCGACCTGTTTCGTCCTGCGCGGCGATCAAGCGAAAGTACGGTGATCCGGCCCGCCATCCGCGCGTTCATCTTTGACCTCGACGGGACGCTGATCGAGACCGAGCGTCTGAAGGCACTGTCGTACGCGTGGGCCGCGCGCGAGCTCCGGCCGCGGCTGTCGGAAGACGAGGCCGTCGACGCCTTCGCGGAGTTCGTCGGGCAGACGCGGGACGACATGGCGCGACACCTCACGGACCGATTGGGCCTCGAGGCGCCAGCGCGCGCGCGAATGGCCGAATTCGGCGCCGGCGAGCCGTGGCAGGTCCTCGCGGCGCTGCGGGTCCACCGCTACGAAGGTGTGCTGAGCGACGTCGAACTGCTGCGCCGGCAGCGATATCCGCACAACATCGAGCTGCTCTACTGGGCCCGCGGGCAGGGCTATCGGACGGCGCTGTGCAGCATGTCGCACCGTGACGAGATCCGGCGGGTTCTGGACGCCCTCGGCCTGGCCGTCTGTTTCGAGGTGATCATGAGCGTTGATGATGTCGCGCGCCCCAAGCCCGATCCGGAGATCGACCTGCTGGTGGCCCGCCGGCTCGGTGTCGCGCCGGCGGAGTGCCTGGTGATCGAAGATTCGCCGCCCGGGGTGCAGGCGGCGCGGGCGGCGGGGATGGCGGTGATCGCGGTCACGACGCCGCTGACGCGGCGGCACTTCCGGGACGGGGCGCTGCTGGACCGCCGCTGGATCGTCGACGATCCCAAGACGCTGCCGGCCGTCGTCCGGGACCGCCTCGCGGCGGCCGGCTGAGGATGGCGGCGGCGTTGGATCCGGAGCGGCGCCGGCTCGCGGACGCCCACGCGGGGCGCGCCCCGTGGTACATGTGGGGGCCGTATCTCTCCGCGCGGGAGTGGGGCACCGTCCGCGAGGACTATTCGGCCGACGGCACGGCCTGGGACTTCTTCCCGCACGATCACGCGCGCTCGCGCGTCTACCGCTGGAACGAGGACGGTCTGCTCGGCATCTGTGACGAGCAGTCGCTGCTGTGCTTCGCGATCGCGCTCTGGAACGGCGCGGATCCCATCCTGAAGGAGCGGCCGTTCGGGCTGACGAGCGCCGAGGGCAATCACGGCGAGGATGTCAAGGAGTACTACTTCTTTCTCGACAATACGCCGACGCATTCGTACATGCGCGCGCTGTACAAGTACCCCCAGCGCGCGTTTCCCTACGCCGACCTCGTCGCGGAGAACCGCCGGCGCGGCCGCGACGCGCCCGAGTATGAGTTGATCGACACCGGCGTGTTCGACGGCGACCGGTACTTCGACGTCACGGTCGAGTACGCGAAGGCGGCGCCGGACGACGTCGTGATCCGGATCACGGCGGCGAACCGGGGCCCGGCGCCCGCGCCGATTCACCTGCTGCCCACGCTGTGGTATCGCAACACCTGGGCCTGGGGGCGCGACGGGGGCCGCCCCGAGCTGCGCGCCGACCGCGGACCGGCGCGCCCCGGCGAGGCGTGGCGGGTCATTCGCGCCGCGCACCCCGCGCTCGGCGATTACCGGCTCGCGTGCTCCGGCGATCCGGCGCTGTTGTTTACCGAGAACGAGACGAACGCGGAGCGTCTGTGGAACGCGCCGAACCGGACGCGCTACGTGAAGGACGGCATTCACGCCGCGGTCGTCGACGGCGCCGCGGCCGCGGTCAATCCCGCGTTCACCGGCACCAAGGCGGCGGCGCACTACACGATGACGCTCGCCCCGGGCGAGGCCCGGACCGTCCTGCTGCGTCTGTCCAAGGACGCCGCGGGCGGCGGAGGACCGCCGTTCGCCGGCGCGGCCGACGTCTTCGCGGCCCGGCAGGTCGAGGCCGACGCCTTCTACCGGCCGCTTGCTCCCGCGGGGGCGTCCGAGGATGCGCGGCGGGTGCAGCGGCAGGCGTTCGCCGGCCTCCTGTGGAGCAAGCAGTTCTACCACTACGATGTGGAACGCTGGCTCGAAGGGGATCCCGCGGGACCGCCGCCCCCGGCGCGGCGTCGGGGCGGGCGCAACGCCGATTGGCGCCACCTCGACGCCGCGGACGTCATCTCGATGCCGGATACCTGGGAATACCCGTGGTTCGCGGCGTGGGACCTCGCGTTCCAGTGCGTGCCGCTGGCCCTGGTGGATCCGGCGTTCGCCAAGCAGCAGCTCATTTTGATCATGCGGGAATGGTACATGCATCCGAACGGACAGCTGCCGGCGTACGAGTGGGCGTTCGGCGACGTGAATCCGCCCGTGCAGGCGTGGGCGGCGTGGCGGGTGTACGAGATCGACCGGCGCCTCGGCGGCCGGGCCGACCGCGCGTTTCTCGAGCGCGTCTTTCACAAGCTGCTGATCAACTTCACGTGGTGGGTGAACCGGAAGGACGCCGAAGGACGGAACGTCTTCCAGGGCGGGTTCCTCGGGCTCGACAACATCGGCGTCTTCGACCGCAGCCAGCCGCTGCCGACCGGCGGGCATCTCGACCAGGCCGACGGCACGGCGTGGATGGGCATGTTTTGCCTGAACATGCTCGCGATCGCGCTCGAGCTGGCGCGCGACGACAGCGCCTATGAGGACGTCGCGACCAAGTTCTTCGAGCACTTCCTGTACATCGCGGCGGCGCTCAACAACCTTGGGGGGAACGGGATCCCGCTGTGGAACGACCGCGACGAGTACTACTACGACGTGCTCCACCTGCCGGACGACACGTACCAAACGCTCGAGATCCGGTCCGCGGTGGGCCTCTTGCCGCTCTTCGCGGTGGAGACGATCGAACCGGAGCTGCTGGTGATGCTGCCGGAGTTCCGGTCGCGCCTGGAGTGGGTGCTGGCGAACCGGAGCGATCTCGCGAGCCTCGTCTCGCGCTGGCAGGAGCCCGGCGCGGGGGAGCGGCGTCTCCTGGCCCTCGCGCGCGGCCACCGGATGAAGCGCGTGCTGCGGCGCGCGCTGGATCCGCAGGAGTTCCTCAGCGACTGCGGCGTGCGCATGATGAGCCGGTACCACGCGGAGCATCCGTACATGCTGGAGATCAACGATCAGACCTATCGCGTCGCGTACGAACCCGCGGAGTCGCGCACCGGCCTGTTCGGGGGCAACTCCAACTGGCGCGGTCCTGTGTGGTTTCCCATCAACTTCCTGCTGATCGAATCGCTGCGGCGGTTTCACCACTACTACGGCGACGACTTTCTGGTCGAGCATCCGACGGGGTCGGGCACATTCCGGACGCTCGGCGCGATCGCCGACGACCTGTCGGTCCGTCTCACGCGCATTTTTCTCCGGGACGCGCGGGGCCGCCGCCCGGTCTTCGGCGGCAACGAGCGGTTCCAGACCGACCCGCACTGGCGCGATTACATCCCATTTCACGAGTACTTCCACGGCGACAACGGGGCCGGCCTCGGCGCAAGCCATCAGACCGGATGGACCGCCCTGGTCGCCGCGCTGCTCGCGGAGCCGTCCCGCTGATCTCGTTCGGACGGGAGGTCTGCGGCGATCTTCCCTCCGCGCTGCGGCGCGAGTGGATCGTCACAAACGGGCTCGGCGGATACGCGTCCGGGACACTGGCGGGCATCAACACGCGGCGGTATCACGGCCTGCTCGTGGCGGCGCTCACACCTCCCGCCGGCCGGACGGTGCTGGCGGCCGGATTGTCGGAGTGGGTGGTGCTCGACGGCCGGCGGTACCCGCTGTCCACGCACGAGTACGGGGACCGCACGGTCGATCCCGACGGCTACCGGTACGTGGAGAGCTTTGCCCTCGACGGGATGCTGCCGGTCTGGACGTACGCCTTCGAAGACGCGCTGATCGAACGGCGGGTGTGGATGGCGTACGGCGGCAGCACGACGTACGTGGGCTACCGGCTCGTGCGGGGCGGCGGTCCGGCGGCGCTCCGGGTCACGCCGCTCGTCACCTGCCGTGACTTTCACCAGTTGCGCCCGGGCGCGGGCTGGCGGCCGGAGACGCGCGCGGACGCCTCGAGCGTGACGATCCGGGCGGACGGCGCTGCCCCGTACCGCGTGTTCGCGCCGGGCGGCCGGTTTATCCCGGACGGCGTGTGGTGGTGGAACTTTCTCCGCCGCGAGGAGACGGCCCGCGGCCTCGACGATCGCGAGGACCTCTACGCTCCCGGGGAGTTCGTGTTGTCGCTGTCGCCCGGCGCGCCGGTTGCGCTGGTCGCGACGGCGGAGGCCGATCCTGACCTCGATGCCGCGCGGACACTCGCGGCGGCCCTCGAGCGGCAGGGCGCGCTGCTGCGCCGGGCCGGGGTTGAGCGCGCCGATCCGGTCGTCCGGCAGCTGACGCTGGCCGCGGATCAGTTCATCGTCCGCCGGAACGGAGGCCGGTCGATTCTGGCCGGCTATCACTGGTTCGGCGACTGGGGGCGCGACGCGATGATCGCGCTGCCGGGATTGACGCTGTCCACGGGGCGTCACGCCGACGGCGCGGAGATTCTCCGCACGTTCTCCGGATTCGTCCGGGACGGCCTGCTGCCCAACAACTTTCCCGACCACGCCGGAGCAGCGCCGGGCTACAACACCGCCGATGCGTCGCTGTGGTTCGTGCTGGCGGCGGGCGCGTACGCGGACGCCGCGCGCGGGGGCGGCTTCGCCGGCGACCTGCGCGGGGTGATCCGCGACGTCCTCGACCGGCACATCGCCGGTACACGCTACGGGATCGGCACGGACCCGCAAGACGGGCTCCTGCGCGCCGGTGAAGCCGGCATGCAGTTGACTTGGATGGACGCCAAGGTGGACGAGACCGTCGTCACTCCCCGGATCGGCAAGCCGGTGGAGATCAACGCGCTCTGGTACAACGCGCTCAGGACCGCGGCCACGTTGTTGGCCGGACGTGACGACGAGGGGGCGGCGCGATACGAGGCCCTGGCGGGCCGCGTCCGCGCGGCCTTCCGGGCACGGTTCGTCCGGCCCGGCCGCGACACCCTGGCCGACGTCGTGGACGGCCCCGACGGCGACGATCTCACGGTGCGCGCGAACCAGATCTTCGCGGTGTCGCTGCCCTTCCCGGTGCTCGACGGCGAGGCGGCCGCGGGCGTGGTCCGCGCGGTTGGGCGCGCGCTCCTCACCACGTACGGCCTCCGGTCGCTCGCGCCGGACGCGCCGGGGTACCACGGGACGTACGAGGGCGACCGGCTCCGCCGCGACCACGCGTATCACGACGGGACGGTGTGGGCCTGGCTGCTCGGGCCGTACGCGGAAGCCTACTACCGCGTCACCGGCGACGCCGCCGGCGCGCTCGACCTGCTGCGGCCGTTCGCGCACCATCTGCGCGACGCGGGGCTTGGTACGATATCAGAGATCTTCGACGGCGATCCGCCGCACCGTCCGCGCGGCTGCATCGCCCAGGCCTGGAGCGTGGCGGAGGTGCTGAGGGTATGGCGGAAGCTGTCCGAGTGACGTTGAACCTCGATGCGTCTTTCCTATTGGCGGCAGTGAGCCTCGTCTGCAGATGATTCGGCGGCGCAGGCCGCGTGCACCGCGTCGTTCGCCCTGAGCCGCCACGATGGAGGCATGTTCATGAACTCCGCCGGCAACGAGGTCGCAGCCGTTCCGGCGTTGCTGCTAACGCGCCGCACGGTGCGGTTCTACAAGCCCGATCCCGTGCCCGACGCGGTCGTGCGCGCGCTGCTCGAGGCCGCGGCCGCAGCACCCTCGGCCCACAATGCGCAGCCGGCGCGGTACGTCGTCATCCGCTCCCCGGAGGCGAAGCAGCGCCTCGCCGACCGGATGGCGCGCCGCTGGCGCCGTGATCTCGAGCGGAGCGGTACCCCGGAAGCGTCCATCAAGGTCGAGCTGCGGTTCTCGACGCGGCGGTTCAGCGAAGCGCCGCTGCTCATCCTCGCCGGCTACACGATGGCGGAGATGGACGTCTATCCGGATCGCGCGCGGCGGGGCGCCGAACAGATCATGGCCGTCCAGAGCGCGGCCGCGGGGATTCAGAATCTGCTGCTCGCGGCTTCGGCGAACGGCCTCGGGGCGTGCTGGTGCTGCGCGCCGCTCTTCTGCGCCGGCGTCGTGCGGCGATCACTCGACCTGGCGTCCCACTTCGTTCCGCAGGCGCTTCTCACGATCGGGTACCCGGCGCATACGCCGCCGGTCCCCCCACGCAAGCCCCTCGACGCCATCGTCGCGTACCGGTAGGCCCCGATGATCGCGGTGCTCTGCGGCGGCGTGGGCGGCGTCAAGCTCGTGGACGGTCTCGCCGGCGTGCTGCGCGACCCGCGAGACCTCACCGTGATCGTCAACACGGCGGACGACTGGGAGCATCTCGGCCTCGCGATCTCGCCGGACGTGGACACGGTGCTCTACACGCTCGCGGGTCTGGTCAGCGAGGAGCGAGGGTGGGGAATCGAGGGCGAGACGTGGGCGGCGCTCGAGATGCTCGGCCGGTACGGCCTGCCCGTGTGGTTCCGGCTCGGCGACCGCGACCTCGCGACGCACATCGCGCGGACCCAGTGGCTGCGCGCCGGCCGCCGTCCGACCGAGGTCACCGCCTCCCTCGCGTCGGCACTCGGCGTCCTCCCCCGGGTGCTGCCGATGACCGACGGCCGGGTGGCGACGTTCGTCCACACGCCCGAGGGCCGGCTTCCATTCCAGGACTACTTCGTGCGCCGCGGTGCCCGGGATCCGGTGCGGCGCATCGAGCTCGAGGGCATCGAGGCGGCCGAGCCGTCGGCGGAAGTACTCGAGGCGGTTCGCGAGTCCACCGTGATCGTCGTCGCGCCGAGCAATCCGCTCGTGAGCGTCGGCCCGATTCTGGCGCTGCGGGGCATGGGGGTGGCGCTCGCCGAGAGCCGCGCGCTCCGGATCGCAGTGACGCCGCTGATCGGCGGGGCCGCGGTCAAGGGGCCGACCGTGGAGATGCTGCGCGGCGCGGGCATGCGCGTCGAGCCCGCGGCCGTCGCCGCGCTCTATGCGAAGTTCCTCGACGTCTTCGTGCTGGACGCGCGCGATCGGGCGATGGCCGGTACAGTCGCGGAGGCCGGCCCTCCGGACCGCCGGCTCGAGGTCGAGGTGGCCGATACGCTGATGGCCGATCGGGCCGGCCGCCGGCGCCTGGCGACGGAAATTCTGCGCATCGCCGGCGCCCGCGGGATCGAAGTGGCCGGGATCGCGCGGGCGTGAGGGCCCGGGCGGTCGTTCCGCAGAAGGCGCTGTCGGGCGCCAAGAGCCGGCTCGAGGGCGTGCTCTCCGCCGCCGGCCGGGCCGCGCTGAGCCTCGCCCTGCTGCGCCACGTGTGCGCCGCGCTGCGGGCCGTGCCCGGCGTCGAGAGCGTCGTCGTCATGACGCCTGACTACACCGCCCGGGCCGCGGCCGCGGCGTGGGGCGTTGGCTCGGTGATCGATCCGCGTCCCGGGCTCAACGCCTCGCTGGGACAGGTTGTGCGGGACGGCGCGCGCGAGTACGCTCTGCTCGTCGTGGCCGCGGACCTGCCGCTGCTCACGCCGGACGACGTCGTCGCACTGCTCGCGCCCGCGCGGCGCGGGCGTCTGGTCCTCGCCCCGTCCAAGGAGGGCACCGGCACGAACGCCGTCGTCGTCCCGCCCGGGACGGCATTTCAGCCCGCGTACGGGACCGCCAGCCTCGCCGCCCACCGCCGCGGCGCGCGGGCGCTCGGCCTCGACGTGGTCGAGGTCCGGCGGCCGGGCCTCGCATTCGACGTCGATACCGAAGCGGACTTTCTCGCGGTGCGCTACTGCGAGAGCTTCGTCTCGGTTGCACCCACGCCGGACGGCGTGCGGTGCGGGTGGCGGTAGCGGTAGCGGTCCATCTTGATCAATTGGTGGTAGCTTCCGAAGCGGGCCCGGTCGGCGGCGGCCAGGTCGAGCGGCTCCGGCGCCTCGGGTTCGGGTCCGTCGAAAATCCGGCGCAGCGCGTAGGTGGTCGTGCGCTCCGCGGGGACGCGGCCGGCGTCGCGAATCAGCCGGCGGAGCTCCGTCGGCGGCACGAGCTGCCCGAACCCCGCGCCGGCCGCCGTCGAGATGCTCTCGTTGATGAGCGTCCCGCCGACGTCGTTGGCGCCGGCCCCCAGCAGAATCTGCATCATCCGCGGGCCTTCCTTGACCCACGAGACCTGCAGGTTCGGGATCGCCCGGCCGAGCACGATGCGGGAGACCGCGTGAACCCGCACGACTTCCATCCCGGTCGGTCCCGGCCGCAGGCCCGGGACGAGGCCCTGTCGCCACATCGGCGCTTCCGTGTGCACGAAGCTGAGCGGCACGAACTCGGTGAAGCCGCCGGATCGCCGCTGCAGGTCGCGGAGCAGCACGAGGTGGCGCGCCTGGTGGGCCGCCGTCTCCGCGTGGCCGAACATGATCGTGGACGTCGTCGGAATGCCGAGCTCGTGGGCCGTCGTGATGACCTCGATCCACTGCGCGGTCCGGATGCGGCCGGGCGCGATGCGGTCGCGCAGCTCGTCGTCGAGGATCTCCGCCGCGGTGCCGGGCAGGCTGCCCACGCCCGCGGCTTTGAGCTCGGTGAGATACCCGCGGACGGTGCGTCCCGACCGGATCGAGCCGTAGAGCACCTCTTCGGGCGAGAAGCCGTGGATGTGGATCTTGGGCAGCGCGGCTTTGATCGCGCGCGTCAGATTGATGTACATGTCGCCGTCCATCTTGGGCGGCAGCCCCGCCTGCACGCAGACCTCCGTGGCGCCGAGGTCCCACGCCTCCCGCGCGCGGCGGATGATCTCTTCCTCGGGGAGGAAGTAGCCTTCTTCCTCCCGGAAGTCGCGGCTGAACGCGCAGAAGCCGCAGCCCTTGATGCAGACGTTGGTGAAGTTGATGTTGCGGTTGACGACGTAGGTCACGAGGTCGCCCGCGACCTCGTGCCGCAGCGCGTCCGCGGCGGCGGTGAGCGCGGTCAGCTCGCGTCCCGACGCGCCGAGCAGCGTCTCCGCCTCCGCGGCCGTGACGTCCCCGCCGGAGAGCGCGCGGTCGAGCGGGCGCGCGACGGCCGGCGCGACCTCCGCGAGGAGACGGTCGACCGAGGGGCCCCGATCAGGCCGAGGCGCGTCCGTGCCGGTGTCCATCGTCGAGCAGCCCTCCCTTGAAGTATCCGTCGGCGTCCGCGGCCGCGCGCAACCGGCCTATCAGCGCAGGGGCGAGGTAGTCCGGGCGGCGCAGCACGTACTCCGGATAGACCGCGAGGCGCGGCCGAAGCGTGAGGCCGGCCGCCTCCGTCTTGGCGCGCAGGGCCGTGATCTGCGGCCATGGCGCCTCCGGGTTCACGTAGTCGATCGTCAGCGGGGAGATCCCGCCCCAATCGTTGATCCCCGCCCCCAGGTAGGTCTCGTAGCCGCGCGCGGTCAGGTTCGGCGGCACCTGGATGTTCATCTCCGCGCCGAGGACGAGCCGCGCCACCGCCGCGGTCCGCATGACGTCGACGGCGTCCGGCTCGTCTGCGCCGGCCATGGGCGTCGCCGGCTTGGCGCGGAAGTTTTGGACGATCACTTCCTGGATGTGTCCCCACCGCGCGTGCGACTCACGGATGGCCAGCAGCGTGTCGACGCGCTCATCCGGGGTCTCGCCGATGCCGATCAAGAGGCCGGTCGTGAAGGGGACGCGCAGCGCCCCGGCCGCCTCCATCGTCCGGAGCCGGGCGCGGGGCCGTTTGCTCGGCGCGTGCTCGTGCGGACCGCCGGGCCCGCACAGCCGCTCGCTCGTGTTCTCGAGCATGAGGCCCATGGAGACGCTCACGTCGCGCAGCGGCGCCATCTCGTCGCGGCTCATCGTGCCGGGGTTGAGGTGGGGCCACAGCGCCGTCTCCCGCAGCACGGCCTCCGCCGCCTCGCGCAGATACGACAGCGTGCTGCGGTGGCCGCGCCGCCGCAGCCACTCGCGCGCCTCGGGGAAGCGCTGCTCAGGCCGCTCGCCGAGCGTAAACAGCGCTTCTGAGCAGCCGAGCCGCTCGCCCGCGCGCGCGACCTTGAGTACTTCCTCCGGGGTCATGTACAGGCGCGGATCGGCGTGCGGGTCGGTCCGGAAGGTGCAGTAGCCGCAGGTGTCGCGGCAGAGGCGGGTCAGCGGGATGAACACCTTCGGCGAGAAGCTGACCGTCCGTCCGCGGCCCCGCGCGCGCAGCGTCCGGGCTGCCGCGCAGAGCGCGTCGAGGTCGCCGGCGGCGCACCGCATCAGCGCCAGCGCGTCCCCGCGCGTCGCCGCCTCTCCGCCGAGAATGCGATCCAGCGCCGCGGCGACGGGCCGGGCACGAGCGAGGGTGAGTGGATCGACGTTCGAGGGGCTCACGCCCGTGATTTCGCGGCCGCGCCGCCCGAAGTCCTTCGGCGCACCCGTCAACCGGCGCGGCCCAGCGCGTCCGCCGAACGCGTACCGATTTCGCGCCGCCGCGCCCACACGTCGCGCAGCGCGTCGACGAGCCGGTCCATCTCGGCGTCGTCGTGGAGCGGCGTTGGTGTGATCCGGAGCCGCTCGGCCCCCCGCGGCACCGTCGGATAGTTGATCGGCTGGAGATAGATGCGGTGGCGGTGGAGCAGCTCGTCGGAGATCGCCCGGCACAGCACGGCGTCGCCGACCATGAACGGCACGATGTGGCTCGGCGTGTCGTTGATCGGCAGGCCCGCGTCGGTCAGCAGGCGCTTGAGCCGCGCCGCCCGTTCCTGATGGCGCGCGCGTTCCGCCCCGCTGATCTTGAGATGGCGGACGCTCGCGAGCGCGCCGGCCGCGATCACCGGCGGCATCGCGGTCGTGAAGATGAAGCCGGGCGCGAAGCTGCGCACGCAGTCCACGAGCGCGGCGGGGCCCGCGACGTAGCCGCCGGTCACGCCGAAGCCCTTCGCGAGCGTGCCCTGTACCACGGTGATGCGGGGGAGCGCCCCGTCGCGCTCGGCGATGCCGCCGCCGCGCGGTCCGTACAGGCCGACCGCGTGCACCTCGTCGACGTACGTCAGCGCCCCGTGGCGCTCCGCGACGTCGCAGAGATCGTGGATCGGCGCGATGTCGCCGTCCATGGAGTAGACCGACTCGAAGCACACGAGCTTCGGGCGGTGCGCGTCGACGGCGCGCATCTGCCGGTCGAGGTCCGCGGGGTCGCTGTGCCGGACGATGTGCTTCTCCGCGCCGCTGCGCCTGATGCCCTCGATCATCGAGGCGTGGTTCGAGGCGTCCGAAAAGACGGCGCAGCCGGGCAAGAGGCGCGCGATCGTGCTGATCGCGCCGTCGTTGGCCGTGTAGCCCGAGGTAAAGAGCAGCGCCGCGTCCTTCCCGTGCAGATCGGCGAGCTCCCGTTCGAGCAGGACGTGGAAGTGGTTGGTGCCGGAGATGTTGCGCGTGCCGCCGGCCCCGGCGCCGCTGCGGCGCAGCGCATCTTCCATCGCCGTGAGCACGGCCGGATGCTGGCCCATGCCGAGATAGTCGTTGGAGCACCAGACGGCGACGTCGGCGGGTCCGCCGGGCGCGTGCCAGGTGGCGCGCGGAAAGCCGCCGCACCGCCGCTCCAGATCGGCGAACGTCCGGTACCGGCCGTCGGCCTTGAGCCCGGCGACGGCATCGGCGAAGAGCCGGTCGTAATCCATCGATCCATGCCTCCTCAACGCGTTCACGTAGCATCATACGCCTCGGCCGGGGCGTGCTCTACACCGCGCCCCCGGCCGGGGTCCGCCGTTGATCCGGTATACTGGTCGCGTGGAGCGCTATCTTCGCTCGAACCAGGCGATGTGGGACGTGTGGGCCCGCCATCACGTCGCGTCGCCGTTCTACGATGTCGAAGGCTTCAAGGCGGGCGGGCGCAGGGGGCGGCGCGGGCTCGACGCGCTCGAGATCCGGCTCGTCGGCGACGTCAACGGCAAGTCGCTGCTCCACCTGCAGTGCCACTTCGGGCTCGACACCCTCACGTGGGCCCGGCGCGGCGCCGCGGTCGCCGGCGTCGATTTCTCCGAACAGGCGATCGGCGCGGCGCGCGCGCTGGCGGCGGAGGTCGGACTCCCGGCGACGTTCATCCGGAGCGACGTCTACGATCTTCCGGCGCGGCTCGAGGGCGAGTTCGACATCGTCTTCGCCTCGCACGGCGTGCTCTGCTGGCTGCCGGACCTGGACCGCTGGGCCGGCGTCGCGGCGCAGTTTCTGCGCCCGGGGGGGCTGTTCTGCCTGATCGAGGGCCACCCATTCCCGCTCGTCTTCGACGACGCGCGACGCGAGCGCGAACTGCGGGTCGGCTACCCGTATTTCCACCCGGGGGAGCCGCTGCGGTGCGAGCGGCGCGGGTCGTACGCCGCGCCGGACGCGGCGTTCGACAGCGTCACGTACCAATGGGTGCACCCGCTTTCCGACGTCGTAGGGGCGGTGCTCCGCGCCGGTTTACGGATCGAGTCCTTTGAGGAGTATCCGTACGCGGGGTGGGCGATGTTCCCGTGGATGGTCGAGCGGCCCGACGGCATGTGGGAGCTGCCCGAGGGCATGCTCAGTCTTCCGCTGATGTTCTCGCTCACCGCGTCCAAGCGGACGAAGGCGTGAGCGGCGGACCGCACGATGTGGTCGTCATCGGGGCCGGCCCCGGCGGCTCGGCCGCGGCGTACGCGCTCGCCGCGCGCGGCGTGGACGTCGTGCTGCTCGATCGGGCCGTGTTTCCCCGCGAGAAGGTCTGCGGCGACGGACTCACCCCGCGCGCCGTGGCGGCCCTCAACGCCATGGACGTGCTGGAGCGTCTCCGCCCCGCCGCGCAGCCGATCAGCGACGTGGAAGTCGTCGCCCCGGACGGCGGCGGGGTGAGGACGGCCGTGCCCCCGCCGGCGATGCTGGTCGTTCCGCGCGTCCACCTCGACGACGCGATCCGCGCGCGCGCCGTCGAGGCGGGCGCGTCCTTCGAAGGCGGCGTGGACGTCCGGGACATCGCCCGCGAAGGCGGGCGGGTCGCGGTGCAGGCGACGCGCGCCGGCCGCCCCGTCACATATCGCGCGCGCCTGGCCATCGTGGCCACCGGCGCTTCGATCACGCTGCCGAGGCGGCTGGGGGCGCTGCCACGCCCGCCGGCCATGATGCTGGCGGCGCGCACCTACGTGGCGCGCGACGGGACCGCTCCGCGGATCGAGATCCGGTTCGCGGGCGTGCCGCTCCCGGGGTACGGCTGGATCTTCCCGATCTCCACCTCCGCGGCGAACGCGGGAGTGGGCTTCTTTGTGCGGAGCGGCCGCGGGACGCCGACGGCGCGGGCGGCCTGCGAACGGTTCCTCCAGGCCGCGCACGCGCGCATCCTCGACGGCGGCCGCGGGGCAGGAGGCATCCGGAGCTACCCGCTCCGCGTCGATTTCCCGGCGTCCGCGGTCCGCGCCGACGGCGTGCTCTTCGCCGGGGAGGCGGCCGGCCTCGTGAATCCGCTCACCGGTGAGGGCATTGACTACGCGCTTGAATCGGGCGGGATCGCCGCCGAATACGCCGCGGCGTTTCTCGCGGGCGCGGATCACTCGCCCCGCGGCTTCGCCGCCGCCGCCTCGCGCTACGAACGCGCGCTGCGCCGGCGGTTCGAGCGTCTCTTCGCGGTTTGCCGCATGCTCCGCGACGTCTCCGCGCGCCCCGCGGTGCTCAACCGGCTCGTGCGGATCGCGGGACGCCGCGACGATCTCGCAAGCGGGCTCGTCGACATCGCCCTGGGCAACCGGGAGCCGCGCGCGGCCGCGTCGGTCAAGTCGGCGCTCGGACGCGTCCTGCTCGGGCGCTAGGTTATCCCAGGCGCAGCACGCGACGCGCGTTGCCTCCGAAGATCGCGCCGAGCTCCGCCTCGGAGACCTCGAGGCTGCTGAAGATCTGCCGCTGCTCGCGCAGGATCTTCTCGCGGTATTCCTCGGGCGCGGTGGAGTCCGTCCCGAAGAGAATGCGTCCCGGTCCGTAGGCGCGCAGCAGATCGCGGAAGACCTGATCGAGCCGGGGCGCGCCGGGTGTGAACTCCCGCCAGTTGTTGGTTCCGGACGTGTCGGTCCAGATATTCTCCGTGTGATACGCGAGAAAGAGCGCTTCGCGCAGGAACCCGGCGCCGCAGTGCGCGATGCCGAAGGTGATCTCCGGGAAATCCCGCGCGACGCTCGAGAGCGGCAGCGGGTTCGCGTACGTCAGGTCGTAGATCGGCGCGACCGTGATCCCGAAGTGGTACAGGACGGGCAGCCCCTGCTCGGCGGCCGCTTCGTAGACCGGATAGACGGCGCGGTCGTTCGCCTGAAAGCGCTGCACCGGCGGATAGAGTTTGAGGCCGCGCAGGCCCCACGCGCCGAAGCGCCGGACCGTCGCGGGCGCGTCCGCGGCCGTCGGATCCATGACGCTGCCCCACGCCTGAAACCGGTCCGGCGCCTGCCGGACGAACTCGGCGAGCTCCTCGTTGCCTTCGCCGATCGCGATGAAGGTGCCCGTCGCGATACCGGCGCGGTCAAAGGCGGCCGTCCAGCGGGCCGCATGATCGGCGATCGTGAGGCCCTCGAGCCCGGCGAACCGGGCGGCCACGCGGCTGGTGTCGCCCATGAGAACCTCACGGGCTTTCGGGCGCAGCGGCCACGGCCGCGCGCGCAGCCGTTGGAACATGGACGCGGTCGCGAGATGAAGGTGCGCGTCGACGATAGGCGTGGCGGGTTTCCTCCTGGGCGGGATATGCGCTTCGTTGTGTAGAACGTCCGGCGGTGCGCCGGCGCTTCCATAATATACGCGAATATCGGCGAATCTGGCGTCACGCGGTCTTCACGGAGCCTTCACAGACCCGGGGCATAATGATGGCGGGCGCCATCACGAGGTGGCGGCCGGGACCGACTCCATGGATACTTCGAAAGCCCGTCGGCTTGTATCGCTCGACGCGTTCCGCGGCGCCGTCATTGCCGGCATGCTCATCGTCAACAACGTGCCGTGGACCAGCGCCACGCCCCGGCAGCTGATGCATGCGGCGTGGGGGCAGGGCGTGACGTTCACGGACATGATCCTGCCGTGGTTCGTGCTCGCGATGGGCGTCGCCGTTCCGCAGAGCGCCGCGACGCGCGGGTCCGTCTGGCTCCGGATGTGGCGCATCGCGCGGCGCGCCGTGCTGCTCATGGCACTCGGCGTCCTGATCGATTCCCTCGAGGCCCGTCAGCTTGCCCTCAACATCGACGTGCTCCAGCTGATCGGCCTCTCGTATTTCGTGGCCGCCTCACTCGGCGGACTGCCCGTCATCACGCGCCTTGCCGTCGCGGCGGGCCTGCTGGGCGGCTACGCCGGACTCCTCGCGCTCGTGCCGGTCCCGGGCGCCGCGCCCGGCGTGCTGAGTGAGAGCCGCAACATCGTGCGGTATCTGAACGACGCCTACCTGACGCGCTACCACGTGGCGGGTCTGCTCTCCGTTGTGCCCGCCTCCGCGCTCGCGTTGATCGGCGGTGCGGCTGGCGAGGTGCTCCGCCGCGGCGTCCTGTGGGGCGTGCCGGACGGGCGCCGGGCCCTCCATCCCGCCCTGGCGGCGGCGGTCGTCGGGCTCGGCGGGCTCGCCCTCGCGGGGGGCGGGTGGATGTGGGGTGCCGTCCTACCGCTCAGCAAGCCGCTCTGGACGCCGTCGTACGCGCTGCTTGCCGGCGGCTTCGGGCTCGCGCTGCTGGCGGCGTTCTACGCGCTGGCGGACGTCGCCGGTTGGCGGCCCGTCGCCGCGCCGCTCGCGGTGCTCGGCGTGAACGCGATCGTCGCCTACGTGGTGCCGGTGCTCTTCAAGCTGCTGGTGCTGGAGGCCTGGCAGGCCCGCACCGCCGCGGGCGCCTTTGTGTCGCTGGAATCGGCGATCATCGCCTCGCTCGTCGCCAGGGTCGGCACGGTGCCCGCGCTGTGGCTCTATACCGGTGCGTATGTCGCGGTGTGGTGGCTCGTCCTGGTTCCGCTGTACCGGGCCCGGATCTTCGTTCGCGTCTGACGATAGGATAGAATAGGATAATCATGCGACCGCGTCGATCTCGCCTGCGCACGGCCGCACCGGCCGTGCTCGTTGTCGCATTTCTCGCGGCGCCGGTCGCCGTGCTGCGCGGCGCGACCCCGGCCGTCGATTCCGGCAGCGCCGCCGCGCCCGCGGCGCCGCGGACGTCCGGTTCGCCGAGTCCGGTCGCCTCACTCCGGCTGCTCGTCCGCACCGGCGACCGCGCCCCGGACGGCGGGACGTTCACCGAGCTCGCCGACCCGTCGCTGAACGACCGGGGAGACATCGCGTTCGGCGCCGAGGCCACCTCGCAGGGGGCCGCGCAAGCCTTGTATCTGCGGCACGACGGCCGTATCATCACGCTCGTCGCGGTGGGCCGGCGCGCGTCGACGGGCGGTACCTTCTCCACGCTGAGCGACGTCGTGTTGAACAACCGCGGCACCGTGATCTTCCTCGGCCGGACCACCGACCGGGCGGCGCGCCTCGGGATTTACGCGGCGCGGAACGGCGCGATCGCGCCGATCGCCGTCGCGGGGCAGCCCGCGCCGAGCGGCGGGGTGTTCACCGACTTCGCCAACCCGACGATCAACGATCACGAGACGATCGCGTTCGTCGGGCGGACCAACGGCACCGGGCAGGAAGGGATCTTCACGAACACCGAAGGCACCACGACCGCCGCGGTGATGGGGGGATGGCCCGCGCCCACCGGCGGCCTGTTCGAGTTCTTCCTCGACGGCAGTCCCGCGCTGAACAATCTCGGCCGGATCGCGTTCGTGGCCGCGACGACTGAACATTCGACCCAGGGGATCTACGTGCTGAGCGAAGGCCGCATCGCGCCTGTGGTGACGACGGACGATACCGCGCCGGTCGGCGGGCTGTTCACCGAGTTTGGGTTCGTCAACCTGACCGACCCCGGGACGGTCGGGTTCGTCGGACGCACCGCGCGCAGCGCCGTCCACGAGGCGCTGTACACGACCGGCCGCGCCGCGCTCGTGACCCTCGCGCGCGTGGGAGAGACCGCGGAGGACGGTGTGCCGTTTCCCACGTTCACGAACGTGTTGACGAACAACGCGGAAGACGTCGTCTTCGAGCCGGGCATCGTGCGCTTCCCCGACGTGTACCCGCACACGATCTACCTCGCCCGGCGGTCCGGCGTGGCCGTGCTCGCGAGAGAGGGTGAGGCCGCCCCCGGCGGCGGCCGGTTCACCGCGTTCAGCCAGCCCGTCATCAACGGACGCCGCGGCGTCGCGTTCGTCGCCGAGACGGACGACGGCCGCCACGGCATCTACCTCGTGACGCTGCGATGACCGCCGCCGAGTCCACTCCGGGCGTCAACCCCGTCGAGGCGTCCGAGGGCCTCGCGGCCCTCGCCGCCCTCTGGGCGGTGCAGCGGGCCGATCTGCAACTGGCGGCGCTGCGGGCCGAGCGGGCCGCGCTCGACGACGGCACGGCGCTGCGCGAGGAGACCGAGGCGGCGCGCACCGCGGCGAAGGACGCCGCGGCGCGGCTGCACGAGGCGCAGGCGACGCTCCGCGACCAGGAGCTCCAGCTGGCCACCGCGGACACCAAGAAAAAGAAGGCCGAGGGCGACCTGTACGGCGGCCGCGTCTCGAACCCGAAGGAGCTCGCCGGCCTCGAAGAGGAGCTCGCCGGGCTCGCCCGGACCCGCGACCATCTCGAAGACCGCATCCTCGGCCTGTTCGACGAGGTCGAAACCCTCAAGCATGAGGCGGTGGAGCGGCAGGCCGCCTCGCGCCTGCTCGAGGAACGTCTCGCCGCGCACGTCGCGGCCTACGAACGCGAGCGCGGCCGGATCGACGCGGAGATCGCGGCCCGGGAGGCCGACCGCGCCGGGCTGGCCGCCGCGGTCGAGCCCCGGCTGCTCAAGAAGTACGAGGGCATCGCGGCGCAGGAGGGTGGTGTCGGGATGGTGGCGATCGTGGGCGGATTCTGCGGCGGCTGTCGCAACGACGTGCCGGCGCGGTTCGTCTCACGCGTCCGCGGCGGTGACGTCGTCACCTGCGAGCGGTGCCACCGGATCCTCTACCTCGACGGTCAGCGGTGACGGCCCGGGCCCGCCGGCCGGCTGCGCGGCCCGCCGCCAAGAAATTGAAGCCCTGCGGCCACGCAGCCGCTTCGTCGCGCGCGGGAAGAGCGGCGCCGCGCGGAGGCGGACAGGGTCCCCTGTCCACCGTCACCATCTGCGTTGACGGAGCCTCCCGCGGTAACCCGGGCGCCGCGGCGATCGGGGTGCTCGTGCTGGCGGACCATTCGATGGTCCGCGAAATCGCCGAGCGGATCGGGGTCGCCACCAACAACGTCGCCGAGTACAAGGCGCTGCTCCGCGGGCTCGACGAGGCCGCCTCGCTCGGCGCGTCCACCGTACACATCCAGAGCGACAGCGAGCTTCTCGTGCGCCAGATCCAGGGGAAGTACAAGGTCCGTAACGAGGCGCTGATCCCGCTCTACCGCGAGGCGCTGGCGCGCCTCAAGCGCTTCGACCACGTCCACATCTTTCACGTGCCGCGCACGCGCAACTCCGGCGCCGACGGCCTCGCGAACCGCGCGCTCGACGCGAAAACCTAGTTTCGTTTAGGTTTTCGGCTTCTGATCTGTCTCTAACAAGGAGAGAAAGCGGCGTGGGGTCACGACGGGCGGCTCCTGTCGGCGCAGCCCCGTGAGGTGAGCATCGCCGGATACCAAGTACTGAGCCGCCGCGGCTCCCGCCAAAGCAACGAGGTAATCGTCGCCGGGATCGGGACTCGATCCAGGAACCGATGGCGGGTCGGCGGCCACCGTGGCCATTTGTTCGAGCAGGCTCAGAAACGCGCGCGTTTCGTCCTGGGTCACGTATGAGGTGAATTTCGGTCGCAGCAGAACGGCCCCCAGCTCGTTGAGAAGTTTCGGCGACACGATGAGCTCGAACTCTCCGTCGATCCATCTTCGCAGCAACTGAGCAGGTGCTCCGGCAGGGGATAACAGAGCGGCGATCAGGACGCCGGGATCGAGGACGGCGCGAAACACTTACTTCTTCCGCGATGCGTGGATCTCCCGATACGCCACATCGAGGGCGTCTTTTTCGGCGAGCGTGTTGCGCTTCCAGACGGTTTGCAGAGTCGCCAGTCCCAAGTGACCCCGTAGGGCGTCCTCGAATACCTCGTACTCTTTCTTGCCCGTACGGGCCGCCAGAACTTTGGCCGCTTTCAGCAGAGTGTCCTCAACGTAAATGGTGGTCTTCTTTCTAGCCATGACATAAGCATACCCATGTTACTTTTTTCTGTCAATCAGTTTAAATGTCTTTTCCCACAACGATAGGGGCGGCCGCGGGTGAAGGCGATGCGCTTGTCGCGCCCCCACGGGATGAGGAGGTGGGTGAGGCACTCTCCGCCGTTGTCGGGGGGCAGGCTGAGCAGCGGCATTGGGAGAGCGTGCCGGACGGTCTGCATGGCG
>DASYXS010000048.1:0-15086 GCA_035934535.1 bacterium | reverse complement strand
TGCGACGGCTGCCGCGTGACCTCAGCGCCGGCGACCCAGGCGGCGCCCGCGGTCGGCGGGAGCAGCGTGGTGAGGATCTTGATCATCGTGCTCTTGCCCGCGCCGTTGGGACCGATCAGTCCATAGATTTCGCCGGACTGGACCTCGATCGACACGCCGTCGACCGCCGTGACGTCGGGGTAGCGCTTCGTGAGGCCCTCCGTGCGGACCACCGCCGCTTCGCCGGTCACCGGGGGCTTCCGCCGCCTCTCAGAAGGAGCTCCCGTAGGCCGTCGAGGCCGTTTCGCGCGGCGAGCAACGCCGCGGCGGGCGCGTCGGCGATCGCGTGCGCGATCTCGCGGCGGGCCGCGGCGCGCGCCGCCCCTAGCCGGGCTTCGCCTCGCGCCGTGAGGGCGAGGCGCACCTGCCGGCGGTTCGCGGCGTCGGTCGCGCGCGTCACCCATCCGCGCTGGACGAGACGGTCGACCAGCGCGGAGGACGTTGCGGGCGTGATCCCCAGGTGGTCGGCGAGCGCCCGCAGCGCGCACCCGCGGTGGACCTCGATGTAGACGAGCGACCGGAACTGCGGCATCGTCAAATCGGGCATCTCGTGCCGCATCCGCGCGCGGACGCGCCGCATGATGAGCGGGGCCACGTCCACGAGTCCGGCGGCGCACTCGGCGGCGAGGGCGCGCCGCCGCTCGGAGGCGCGGTCCGAGCGGTCGGAAACGAGGGTGGTCATCGATCGTCAGTATAGCATATTGTTAGGTAAACGAACAGTTCGTCGCACGCGCAAACGGGGGACGCCGCTCGGGGAACGCCGTGGACCGGAGCGGGGCCGCGCTAGCGCGGCCGGGAGGCGGGAGCCGGGCGCGGTGATCGCGAGGACCGCCGCCGGCAGCGCAATCAGCACCGGCATCTCCCACCCGCCGCGATTCC
This sequence comes from bacterium, assembly GCA_035934535.1. Taxonomy (GTDB): domain Bacteria; phylum Sysuimicrobiota; class Sysuimicrobiia; order Sysuimicrobiales; family Segetimicrobiaceae; genus DASSJF01. Next base: position 14,168 of record DASYXS010000048.1, on the reverse strand, counting down.
AATAATACCCCGGACCCAGTTGACCTTGGCGGTGGCCACGAGCATCTCGATGGCGATGAGCGTGGCGGCGGGGCGGACCGGGATGCCGAGCAGCAGGCAGACCCCGCCTCCGAACTCGACCACGGTGACAATCCACGCCCACAGTGCGGCGTGGGTTCTCCGCGCGCGTTACTGTTCGTCCGGAAGGTCCGTCGGGTACGCCGTGACCGTTTTCGTCTCGGTGCCCCGGATGAACTGGATCTCGATCGGCGTCCCCGCGGTGTGGTGTCCGAGCGCGAGCAGCAGATCGTCGAGGGTCCGGACCGGACGCTCCCCCGCGCGTACGATCACGTCGCCCGGCCGGAGCCCGGCCCGGTCCGCCGCGGTCCCCGAGTGGATCTCGGTGATCCGGACGGCCGTCGGCGCGTCGAGGTGATAGTGGACGGTGACGCGGCGGTCAACCGTGATGGTCTGCGCCCCCAGTCCGAGATAGGCGCGCCGCACGCGGCCGTCGCGCATCAACTGCGCGGCGACCCACGCCGCGGTGTTGACCGGGATCGCGAAGCAGAGCCCCTGTGAGCCGGCGATCACAGCCGTGTTGATGCCGATCACGACGCCCCGCGAGTCGACGAGGGGCCCCCCGGAGTTGCCGGGATTGAGCGGCGCGTCGGTCTGGATGACGTTGTCGATCAGCCGGCCGTTTTCCGCGCGCAGCGTCCGGCCGAGGGCGCTGATCACGCCCGCGGTCACCGTGGCCTGGAACCCGAGCGGGTTGCCGAGCGCGACGACCAGTTGTCCCACGCGGAGGCGCGCGGAATCGCCGAGCTCCGCCGAGGGCAGACTCCCTTCGGGGACGCGGAGGACCGCGAGGTCCGCGTGCGGATCGGTGCCGACCACCTGGGCGGGCAGGGTCTTCCCGTCGGCGAAGCCCGCCTGAATCTGCTCGGCGCCCCGCACGACGTGGCTGTTGGTCAGGATGAAGCCGTCCGGGGCGATCACGACGCCGCTTCCGGCGCCGCGCATCGCCGGCATGCCGCGCCGCCGCAGGCGCTCCGGCGCTTCGCGGGTCGTCGCCAGGCTGACGACGGCCGGCCCGACCCGCTCGACCACGCTCACGACGGTCCGGGAATACGCGTCCAGAGCGTCGGTGTCCGCTGCCGCGGCGGCGCCCGGGGCCGTCGCGAGTCCGGCGCCCGATGGTTGTTCGCTTTGTGTCAGAACGAGAGACATGGTTCCCACCTCTGTGCGGCGACGCCGGCGCATCCCGCCGGCCGCCGGCGCGGCCGGCACTATGGAATTCACGCCGGCTGGTCCCCGTGTGGGGGAAAACGGCGGCCGGGTCCTTTGGATTCCGTTCGGTTCCGGGAAGGCCGCGGCGGGGGCTCGCGACTACAGCACGTCGTCTCTCGGGTTGGGGTGCCCGTCCGCGAAGCGCGACGGCCGCAGCGGGTCCACATCGAGCGACGTCGCGCGGCCGTCGAGGATGATTTCGGCCAGCAGCTGGCCCAGCGCCGGCGAGTGCATCACGCCGTGGCCCGACGAGCCGTTGATGAGGTACATTCCGTCGAGGCCCGGCGCCGCGCCGAGGAGGGCGTGGCGGTCCGGCGACATCTCGTAGAGTCCGGCCCAGCAGCGCGGCCGGTCGATCGCCGCGTCGCGCAGGATCGGGAAGTACGCGTGCACCAGCGGCAGCAGCCCGTCGAGCCACCGCGGGTCGAACGTCGTGTCGAACGGCTTGGCCGATTCCTCGGGGGTCGGATCGGTCGGCCAGAGCAGCAGCACCCGGCCGTCCCGAACGCGGAAATGCACGCCGTCCCAATGGCAGATCGTCATGGGCGTGTCGTCGGACAGCTTCGCAAACGGCACGGTGATGCCGGTCTGCCGCTTCAGCGGCCGCACCGGCACGTCGATGCCGGCCTGCGCCGCGAACATCCCGGCCCACGGCCCCGCCGCGTTGACGACGCAGGGCGCGGCGATTTCGCGGCCGCCGGCGCGCACGCCGGTGATTCGACGCCGGCCGCCCTCGTCGCGGACGACACATTCGACCCAGCCCGTATCGTACTCCACGCGGACGCCGCTCCGCTGGGCCGATTCCAGATAGCCGCGCGTGATCTCGAGCGGCCGGATGAAGCCGTCGCCGGGCCCGAACGTGCCGCCGATAACGTCGTCGGTTCGCGCCCAGGGCGCCATCCGCCGGATCTCTTCCGGCGTGACTTCCCGCGCGTCGTCGACGCCCGCGGCGCGCTGGGTCTCGAGCACGGTGCGCAGCGACCGCAGCTGGGTTTCGTCGCGGACCATGAACAGGTACCCGCGGGGACGGTAATCCGGGTCCACGCCGGTCTCCTCGCGGAAGCGCAGCAGCTTCTCCCGCGACAGGGCCGACAGGCGCACGTGCACGGTGCTGCCGAACTGCAGCCGGAAGCCTCCGGTGGCCCGCGAGGTGCTGCCGTTGCCGGGCCGGCCGTACCGCTCGAGGACGAGCACGTTGCGGCAGCCGCGCGCCGCGAGATGATGCGCGACGCTTGCGCCCATCACGCCGGCGCCGACGATGACGACGTCCGCGGTGTCCGTGGCCGGACGCCTATCTCAGAGGGGCTTTCCCGAGCAGGCCGCGCAGCGACATGATCTTGCCGATGTGGTAGCCGCGGTGGTAGCTGGCGTAGAGCAGCATCTCGCCGACCGTCTTGTACGCCGGCTGGTCGATCGGCGCCTCGTAGTTGGCGCCGGAGGCGCGGTCCATCAGGGCCCGGTGGGTCGTGTCGAACACGCTCCAGACCTCCGACACCGGCGGGTAATCCTGTTCTCCGCCGCTGCCCTGCTTGAACAGTTCCGCATAGGGGGCCGGCACCGGGGACTCGCCGCCGGCGCGGCGGACGTAAATCCCGTCGACCAGGGCCAGGTGCCCCACCTGCCAGACGACCGGCGTGAGTCTCCCGGCCATCACGCGTCGGGCATCCGCGTCGGAGACGCCGTCGATCGCCTCGCGCAGCCGGGTGTGGGAGAGCGTGAGCATCTGCGTGACATAGCCCTTCGCGTCCATGATCCCCGTCCTTTGCCGCGTGGCGATCGGCCGGGCGTGTCGCGGCCGCGCGGCGAGATGTGGTGGCGGAAAGTTTCGGCGCCGGCGGAGAGCCGGCCCTGCCGTCTCCGGGGGGCCGCAGGAGGCGCCCCGCGATCCCGCCGAACACCGGCACATGCCGCGGATCGGCCGTTACGGCGTCGTCGCGCTGGCGCTGGCCTGTCTGCTCGCGGGCGGCCGCGCCGGGGCCCAGCCGGCGGCGCGCCCGGACGGCGCGACGTTCGTACTGCTCGCGGTGACGCCGGACGGCGACGAGTCCGCGTTCGGGACGGCGTTTTTTGTCGACCGCGACGGGACGGCGCTCACCAACAGCCACCTCGTGTACCCGGCGCAGTGGTACCCGCAGCGGTACCGGCTGCTGGCGGTCATCGGCCGTGAGTTCTACAGCGCCGCGATCGTGTGCGCGAACACGCTCCCGTATAAATTCGGGAAAGACAAGCCCGTGCTGGGCCGGGACGTTGCCCAAGTCAAACTTGGTCCGTCGCGCTTTCCGTTCACGTCATTCTGGCTCGGCGGCATCGAGCGTTCCGCTCACCTGACCCCATTGCCGCCGTTTCCCGCGCTCACACTCGGTGGCGATCCGTCTCCCGGTATGGCCGTGCGCATTGTCGGGTTCGGACTCGTCGAGGAACGGATTCCGGTGAGGCCGGGTGTGCGCTGGACGGCCACCGGCACCGTCGATTGGGTGGGCGTGGCGCCCGACGGCACACCCATTTTCCGGGTCGCGTCGACGAATCGGCCCCGAGCGGGTAACAGCGGCTCCCCGGTGCTGGACGCCGACGGACGCGTGGTCGGCATGTGGACCTGGAACGAGGACGACAACCTGGCGTTCGGGGTCGCGATCGGGAGCACGGCGCTCCGGCGGCCGTGCGCCGCGGGGCGCACGGCCTCGCGCTAGACGCCGGCGCTACTGTACCTCCGCCCGGGCGGCGACCTCCCACGTCGCCTCGACGCGGCCGTCCCGCACGCAGACGAGCCGCCGCGCCAGGTTCACCGTGGGACAGACGTGGGCCGGGATCACCTCGACGAAGTCGCCGACGCGCAGCCGCCGGGCGTCCTCGGTGAGCTGGACCCGGCCGTGCTCCTCCCACAGCCGGTCGATCTGACAATCGGGATACCCCCGCAGCACGCCGTGGCTGTCCCCCCTGCTGCTGAAAGGACCGCGCTCCGCCGTCAGCACCTTGCTGCCGGCATCGAGCACTGCGACGTCCCGCGACGGCCGGCTGATCACCCGGCAGACCACCGCGAGCGCGCATTCCTCCGGCTTCGCCGACCCCCAGCGCACCTGCATCGCGTCGTTGAAGACGTAGGTGCCCGGCCGGACCTCGGTCACCCCCGGCACCCTCGCCGCGGGACGTCCGGTCGGGGTCGAGCCGACGCTGACGTCGTCGATCGCCAACCCCGCCGCGCGGAGCCGCGCGGCTTCGCGGACCATGATCTCGCCTTCTTCACGGCCGGCCGTCTCCAGATCGCTTCCGTCGAGTTCGGCCGCATCGCCCCGCGGACGCCCACCGAGAGGATCGCCGGGCGGCTCAACGACGCGACCGGCCCGGTAACCGCGGTAGGTGAAGATGCCGGCGAGGCGCAGCCCGCGCGACCCCGCCACCGCTCTGGCGAGGGCAAGCAGCGGCGCGCCGGGCGCGACCCCGCAGCGGCCGAGGCCGGTATCGACTTCGAGCATGACGTCCACCCTCACGCCCGCCGACGCCGCGGCATCGGCGAGGGGCGTGGCCACGTCCATGCTGTCGACGCCGACGCGGATCCGGATCTTGCGCGCGAGGTCGAGGAGCCTCGGGAGTTTGGGCCCGCCGACGACCTCGTAGGCGAGGAAGACGTCCTCGACGCCGGCGCGCGCCATGACCTCGGCCTCGCCGATCTTGGCCAGCGTGAGCCCGACCGCGCCGGCCTCGAGCTGGCGGCGGGCGATCTCGACGCACTTGTGGGTCTTGCCGTGGGGACGGAGCTTGACCCCCGCGTCTTTGGCGTACGCGGCCCAGCGTGCGATGTTCCCCTCGAGCCGGTCGAGGTCGACGACGAGCGAAGGCGTCTCCAGTGTCTCGATGCCGAGCGTTGGAGCGATGGCGGCGGACATTTCATTTCCTCCAGTCTGCGCTGCAGCGTGTCGTGCCCTAGCCGGTTGTCGTTTCGGGATGGTCGGCGGTTCCGGTGTCCTCGCGGCCGGGACCGGAGCGGAGGGCAGGCACGTCTCCGCCGCGGGCTTCCGGCCCGAGGACCTCTTCGAGCGCGGCGATGACGGCGCGGTCCAGCCCGGCGTCGCTGCGCATCAGCATGAGCGCCTCCTGGGGCGTCATGGCCGAGCGGTACGGGCGCCACACGGTGAGCGCATCGTACACTTCGGCGACGGCGAGCACGCGGGCCTCTGTGCCGATGTCGTCGCCCGACAGGCCCCACGGATAACCGCTCGCGTCCAGCCGCTCGTGGTGCAGCGCCGCGAGCCGGGCAAAGTCGGCGAACGGCGGGATCTTGGAGAGGATCTCGAAGGTGTGGAGCGGGTGCTGCTTGATCTCGGCGAATTCCGCCGGCGTCACCGCCTCGGATTCGTCGAGCGCGCGGTTTGCGACGCCGAGCTCGCCGATGTCGTGGAGCAAGCCGGCGCGTAGAAGGCGCTGCCGGCCCGCGGCGTCGGCCCCGAGCGCCGCGCCGATCGAGGCGGCGAGCGCCCCGACCCGCGCGGAGTGCCCCGCGGTCCATGAGCGCTTGGAGTCCACGATCCCGGCGAACGCGCGGGCGACGTCGTCGAGGCCGGCGTCGTCGACCATGCGGATGCGGTCGGAGGGCTCGGCGGCGGCCAGCCGTGCGGCCGCCGCCGAGCCCCGGAGGCCGGTCCACCACAGCGCGTCGCCGCCCCAGGCGGCGACGCGGTCGGCCAGGGCGGGGTCGAACCACTTCCCGCTCCGGGCGCGGGCCATGGCTACGGCCGCCTCGGGGCCGCCTGCCGTCGCAAAGACATCCACCGTCCGCGCGAGCCCGACGATCCTGGCGAGAAGCGGAATGGCCTCGCCGCGCGTACCGTTCGGATGGCCGTGCCCGTCCCACTGCTCGTCGGCGCTGCGGATCGCCTCCGCGGTGGCCTCGGGCAGTCCGAGGCGTCGCGCCACCGCCGCCCCGCGCTCCGCGCGCCCGCTGATAAACGTGCGCGCAACGCGGCCCACCGAGCCCGCGGTGCGAACGACCGCCCGGGTCCGCGACCACACCGGGCGGCCTTCCCCGGCGTGGCGCAGACCGTACCGAGCGGCCGCGACGGCCCGCGTCCAGTCCACGGTTGCGAATCCGGCTTTGAGCGCGCGGTCGTCGCCATCGAGCAGCGCCGTGACCTCATCCGCGGTGCCGGGACCGCCGGCGTTGGCGAGGAGCAACGCGTAGTAGAGCGCCGAGCGCGCCGCCGGGTCGAGGTCCAATTCCTCGGCGAGGCGCATGCCGAAAAGGCCGGTTCGCACCGCGTGTCCGGCCGGCTGCCCCTCGGCAAGATCCAGCGCGGCCGAAAGCGCGGCGAGGACCTCGGAGAGACGGATAGGGGCCAGCACGGCCGAAGGTCGCGGGGGGGGGTTAGCGGCGGGCCGTCCCGGCCGCGATGCCGGCGAAGTGGCGCCGCACGACCGGCTCCAGCTCTTCCCACTCGATCGCGGTTTGGCGGCCGCCGTCGAACTCGCGGATCATCCAGTCGTGCACGGCGATGAGCGCCGGGTCGTCCTTGGCCGGCTCGACGCCGAGGCGCTGCTTGATCACGAAGATCAGGCCGGCCAGGCCGGAGTCCTTGGTCAGCGACACCTCGAGCGGCCGCCCCAGGAGCTTCGGCACGTCGAACGGCGCGTACATCCACCAGAACTTGTTGAGTCCGTCGGCATGGATGCCCGCCCGCGTCCGGTGCGCGTCGCGGCCGAACAGCGGATACTTGGCCGGCAGTGGCTCGCCCATCTCCGCGTACAATTCCGCGAGTTCGTTGAGCGCGGTGAAGTCCGGCCGGGCGTTCGGGAAGTAGCCCATGCCGAGCAGGTGCAGAATGATCTGCTCGAGCGGCGCGTTGCCGGTCCGTTCGCCTTTGCCGAGGCACGTGCCGTTGACGGCGCCGCAGCCCTCGCGGACGGCGGCGAGACAGTTCGCGACGACGAGTCCGGTGTCGTTGTGGGGATGGAACTCGAGATCGGCCGGGGTGAGGCCGAGCCGCGTCCGCAGCGTCCGGAACATCAGCGGCACGCTGCGCGGCAGCGCGACGTCGTCGTACGGCAGGCCGAGCCCCATCGTATCGCAGATCCGGAACTTCGGCCGCATCGCGTCGCCGTACGGCCGGGCGGCGTCGAGGCACGCCTCGACGAACGCCAGCATGTAGTCCATGTCGGCGCGGCTCGCATCTTCGAGGTGCAGCCGCGGACGGATGCCGGCCTCGAGCGTCACCGCCACCGCGTCCAGGTACGTCATCGCGGCCTGCGCCCGCCCGCCGGGCTTGAACTTGTGGAACGTGTGGTAGTCGGAGGCCGAGGCGAGCATCCCGGTCTCGCGCACGCCGAGCGTGCGGATCAGTTCGGCGTCCTTGCGCGTGGCGCGGATCCAGGTCGTCGGCTCGATCGGCGCGCCGCCGCGGTAGCGCTCGAGCGCGCCCTGCAGCGCCTCGCGGTCGGAGGGGCGGTAGACGAAGAACTCGGCCTGCCGGATCGCGCCCGACCTGGCGGTAAACCGGCAGTGCAGGTCGTAGATGCGGAGGCTCTGCGCGGCCGTGAGCGGAAGGCCGCCCTGCTGGCCGTCCCGGTGGGTGGTCTCCGTGGTCCAGGCTTCCGCGGGCAGCCCCTTCGGCCGCTGCGTCCAGACGTAACGCGGGAAGTCGTCCCGAGGAAAACTCTCGAGAAAGTAGTCGGGACTCGCGGGGTCCGGAATCGTGGCCACAGACGCCTCCTCAGGAGACCTCCCGTTCGAGGTCTATGATAACACGCGGACGCTTAGTCGGCGGCGGCCGCGGCCGCGCGCGCCGCCCCCATCTGATCCAGGTCCCGGTCGCGGATCAGCAGCACGACCGGCAGGCACACGATGAACACGGCCCCGACGAGGGCGAACACGTAGTCGAACGCGACGACGGCCGATTGCTGCCTGATCAACATGTGCAGCACGGCCAGCGCCTGCCGGTGCGCCGTCGCGGCGTCGCTGCCCCGCGCCTCGAGGCCCGCCTGGATGGTCGACCACCATGACATAAACACCGGGTTGGACGGCGACGCGTAGCGCACCAGGTTCGCGCTCGCCGTCGTCGTCTTGTGGTCCAGCAGCGTGATGACGATGGCCGTCCCGAGGCTGCCGCCGAGCTGACGCACCAGGTTGTAGAGGCCGGTGGCGCTCTGCATCAGCGGCCGCGGGATCGTCGACAGCGTGGCCGTCGAGAGCGGGATGAACATAAACGAGAACCCGATGCCCTGGATGATCTGCGGCAGCAGGATGCCGAGATGGCTGGTCTGTGTCGTGAAATGGGACATCATGAGGCCGGCCGCGCCGCTCACGGCCAGGCCGAACGGCAGCATGATGTAGACGCCGAGCCTGTTGTACAGGAAGCCGGCGACCGGCATCATCACGACCATCACGAGCGAGCGCGGCATGAGCGTCAGGCCCGCCTGCGTCGCGGTGTAGCCGAGCAGGTTTTGGAGAAACAGCGGCAGCAGGATCAGGCTGCCGAACAACGCCAGGCCGAGCACGCCGATGATGGTGGTGCCGGCGGCGTAGGTGACGTCGCTCAGAATGCGGAGGTTGACCGCGGGCGTGGGCGTGCGCAACTCCCAGAGCACGAAGGCGGTGAGGACCACCACCGCGATCACGGTGAGGACCACGATGAAGGTGCTGGCGAACCAGCCGTCGCGCTCCCCCTCCTCGAGAAGGATCTGTAGCGAGGCGAGACCCACCGCCAAGAGGCCGATGCCGACCCCGTCGAATTTCAACAACCCGCGGCCGCGCATGTACGGCGGATCGACGATGAACGAGGAGGCCATGAACAGCGCGAGCGCGCCGATCGGCAGGTTGACGAAAAAGATCCACGGCCACGACCAGTTGTCGGTGAGCCAGCCGCCGAGCGTCGGCCCGATCGCGGGGCCGAGCAGCACGACCATGCCGAAGAAGCCCATCGCCTGGCCCTGCTCTTCCGGCGGGAACGTCTCGCGCATGATCGACTGCGCGATCGGCTGGAGCGCGCCGCCGCCGAGCCCCTGCAGGACGCGGAAGAAGATCAGCTGGCCGAGCGTCCGCGAGAAGCCGCAGAACGCCGAGGCGACCGTGAATACCGCCACCGATAGGATGTAGAATCGCTTACGGCCGAGCACCGACGCGAACCAGGCCGTGAGCGGCATCACGATGACGACCGCGATGAGATACGAGGTGCTGACCCACGTGACTTCCTGCAGCGTGACCCCATAGCTCGCCTGGATGTGCGCGAGCGCCACGTTGACGACGCTCGTGTCGATCGCGGCCATGACGGAGCCGAAGAGGACCGAGAGCGCGACGATGTACTTGCCGGCGTAGCGCCGCGCGGGGGCGGCGGCCGGTGTCAGGGTGCCGACGGCCATTGCGGAGAGCTCTCTAGCGCGCGGATCCGCGCGTGTTGATCGCCACCTCGGCGGAGAGCCCGACCTGCAGGGGACGCGAGCCGACGTCGCGCGGGTCCAGTGTGACGCGCACCGGCACCAGCTGGACGATCTTCACGAAGTTGCCGGTCGCGTTGTCCGGCGGCAAGAGCGCCGTCGTCGATCCGGTGGCCGTGCCGATGCTCTCGACCCGTCCGCGAAACGTGCGGCCGCGGTAGGTGTCGATGCGGACGCGGACCGGCTGTCCCGGCCGGATGCCGCCGAGCAGGGTCTCCTTGATGTTCGCGACCACCCAGACGCTCTGCGATTGCGTCACCGACAGCAGCGGCTGGTTGGGCTGGACGAACTGTCCCACCTCGGCGGTGCGGTTGGTCACCCAGCCTTCCACCGGGGCGCGGATCACGGTGCGGTCCGCGTTCAGCTGCGCGGCCCGGACCGCCTGGGCGGCGTTGGCGGCCTGCGCCTCGGCCGCGGCCAGTTCCTGCGCGCGCTGCCGGACGAGGCTGGCGCCGGCCGCCGCCTGCTGCACCTGCGCCTGGGCGCCGGACAGCTGCCCCTGATTCACCGCGATCGCGCCGCGCGCGATCGCCACCTGCTGCCGCGCCGCCTGCGCGGCGAGGACATCCGCCTTGGCCTGCGCGAGCGCGTCCTGCGCGGCCTGGTATCGGGCGCGCGCGCCCTCGTTGGCCGACGCGTCCGTGTCGACCTGTTGCTGGGCGATCGCACCCTGGGCCAGGAGCTGCCGGTCGCGGCCAAGCGTCTTCGCGGCGGTGTCGGCCGCGCTCTTCGCCGCGGCGGCCGCGGCCGCGGCCGTCGTCACACGCGCGTTGGCCTGCGCGAGCTGCGCGGCGGTGGTCCGATCCTGCATGTCCAGTTGCGCCCGGGCCTGCGGGAGCGTCGGCTGCGTCGCCTGCACGCGCGCGGCGGCCGCCTGGACGTCCGCCTGGAACTGCTGCTGCTGGACGCCGAGCGCCGCCCGCAGCGCCTGGACTTGGGCCTGCGCGGCGCCAAGCGAGGCCTTCGCGCGGGCCAGCGCGACCTCGTAGTCCTGCGGGTCGAGCTGGATGAGCGGGTCGCCCACGGCGACGTGCTGGTTTTCGACGACGTATAGCTTCAGGATCGTTCCAGGGACCATCGACGATACCGGCGAGATGTCGCCCACCGTCTGCGCGTTGTCGGTCTTGACGATGCCGATGTTGGCGCGCCAGTAGACCACGAGGGCGATCAAGGCGATCACGCCGGCGGCGGCCGCGGCGAGGAGCGCGATGCGCCTGAGGTTGAGCTGCGGGCGCACCGCAGTCTCGACCACGGTGCGCGCGATCCGCGCCACTTCGCCGTTGTCCGCGGCGGATGCCGGCCGCGGCGCGGCGGGCGCGGGCGCCGCGGACGTGCCGCGGCCGTCGGCCGATCCCGCGCGGGCGGGCGTGGGACGCTCCTCGGTCGTGGGGCGCGGGTCTTCCAGGTCGGTTCTGCCGGGTGCGTCGCTCATCGGGAGGGCTCCGTGCCGGCCTCGCCGCCGCCGAGGATCTGTGTCCGCAGCGTGCGCAGCCGGGCGAGCCGCTCGGCGTACTCGGCGCGGAGCTGCATCAGCCGCCTCACGCGCTCGTCGATGAGGCCGATCTGCGACAGGACGACGTTCTCGCCCCGGTCGAGGACCCCGAGCCGCGTTTGCGGGTCCGTCGCCTGCGCGTACGCCTGACGGAGTTCCGCGCGGACCGCGTCGACGTGCAGGCTCTCCTTGATTTCGGCAAGCGAGAAGCCGAGCAGCGTTTGTAATTCCTTGATGCGCTGGAGCACCACGACGTCGGCCTCCGTGAACAGACGGAAGCCGCCGGCCGTCCGCGATTGCGCGGCGAGCAATCCTACTTCCTCGTAATACCGGATGGCGCGCGGTGTGAGACCGGTCCGCTTGCCGACGTCTTCCATCCGGTAGAGCGGGTCCGCGGCCTCCGCCGCCAGTCCGACCCCGCCGCTGGTCCGGTGCCCGGACTCGGCGGGTGTCTCGTCTGTGGGCGTCTTTTCGGTGTACATCGGAGTGCAAGCCTCCCAAGGCAGATCGCAATGCCGAGAATTATACCATACTCTTCCGTAAACGTCATAGATTATCGTGCGGTTATATTTATTGCTTGTCGTCAAGACCGAAGAACAGTACTATTAAATACCGTGGGCCGTCATGTGGGGCGTCACCTAGACCGTGCCACCGCGGTCAAGGCCGTTGGGTTGAGCCCACGTCTTTCGGCGCCGATCTCTGCGGCTACGGGCGGGCGGCTCGCACCGAAGTCCACCTTCGGCCAGCGCCTCAGAGAGGCGCGCCGGGCCCTCGGGCTGACCCAGGACGAACTCGGCCGGCCGGATTTCACCAAGGGATTCATCAGTCTCCTTGAGCACGACCGAGCGAAGCCGTCCGTGGCCTCGCTCGAACGTCTTGCGGCCCGCCTCGGGCGGCCGGTGTCGTACTTCCTCGACGGCGGTGAGGCCGCCATCTCCGCGAAGTTCCTCGATGTCCTGCGGAGCCGCGGTCGGGTTGAACTGACGGGCCGCCGGTTCGACGCCGCGCTCGAGACGTTCGTGGAGATGCGGCGCGTGGCGGCCGGGCGGCGGGATGCCCTCGTGGGTTTGTATGCGACGGTGGGCGAGGGTGAAGCCCTGCTCGGTCTCGACCGGGTCGATGAAGCCCACGCGCGTCTCGCCGAGGCGTGTGCGCGCGCACGCACCGAGGAGGCGCCGAGCCTCGAGTGCCGCGCCTCCCACCGTCTCGCCTCGATCGAACTCAGGCAGGCGCGCTACGGGCGCGCGGTTGCGCTGGCAAGGACGGCGGTCGAGCTCGCAGAGCGGTTCGACGGTGCCGAACCTTCGCTGCGCGGCGAGATCTATCTGCAGCTCGGCACGGCGCTCTCCCGGGGGGGACGCCTCGATGAGGCCGCGGAGGCCTTCCGCGCGGCGCGGAGGATTTTCGAAGAGGCGACGCAGCCGAACCGCGTGGGCGAGGCGCTGTATGGGCTCGGCACCGTGCTCGCGAAGGACGGGGACTACGACGGCGCGCTCTTGAGTTTCGAGCGCGCGCAGGGATTGTTCGAGCAATACGAAGACCTGCGCCACCTGTCGCACGTGCGCGATCAGGCCGGCACGCTCTTGATGCAGTTGGGACGGCCGGCCGACGCCGTCGAGCACTTCACGGCGAGCCTGGCCGTGAAGGAGCGAATCCGCGACGCGGCGGGAGAATGCCGCACGCTGATCGAGTTCGCACGCTGCCTCGGCGCGTGCGGCGAAGCCGCGCAGGCGAAGGAGCTCGCCGAGCGCGCCCTGGTCCGGAGCCGCGAGGCCGCGCTGCCGGACGAAGAAGCGCGCGCGCAGGCGCTGCTCGGTACGTTCGCCGCCGCGGCGGGCGACGTGAAGGAAGCGCACCGGGCCCTCGCCGCGGCCGCGAGGCACTGCGAAAACGTCGGCATGACCGTCGAGCTCGTCACCATCTACAAAGACTTGGCGCACGTCGCCGGGCTCTCCGGCCGGTATAAGGAAGCGACGGCACACCACGAGCGGGCGTTCAAGCTGCTGCAGGCCGTGCGTCCGCCGGACATTGCCGCCGCCGTGCGGCCGGTGCCCGCGCGCCCGCATCCCATCTCGTCTTCCCAGCCCGGTCCGCGCTAAGCCCGAACACGCGTTCGTCGCGCACATTTGCGCGCCGGCACGGAGCGGTATACAATGCTCGGTACCCATTCGCGGGTGCGGGTCGAGCATCCGCGGCCGGGCGTTCATAGAGGCTTCTCCCCGGAGGCGATTGTGCGACCGGTCTGGCGAGGCTACGTGAGCTTCGGCTTGGTGACGATCCCCGTGAAGCTCTATACCGCCACGGAGGAGAAGGACGTCCGCTTTCGCCTGCTCCACAAGACTTGTCTGACGCCGATCAAGAACCAGCGCTACTGTCCCCACCATGAGACCGTGATCGAGTGGAGCGACGTCGTGCGCGGGCACGAGGTCAGCAAAGGGCACTTCGTCACCGTCACCGACGACGAACTCGAGAAGATTCCGATCGACACGAGCGGCAACGTGAACATCGCCGGGTTCGTGGAGCTCGCGGAGATCGATCCGATCTACTATGAGCGGTCCTACTACGTCGTTCCCGACGAGGGCGGCGCCAAGGCGTTCGCGCTGCTGCAGGAGGCGCTGCGCCAGGCCGACCGCATCGCGGTTGGCAAGGTCGTGATGCGCGAGAAGGAACACGTTGTCTCGCTGCGCCCGTTCCAGGATGCGATGGTGCTCTCGACGCTGTACTACGCCGATGAGGTTCGCGCCGTGTCGGGACTCGACGAGGTGCCGGTCGACGTGAAGGTCCATCCGAACGAGCGCAAGATGGCCGCGCAGCTCGTCGACAGCCTCGCGATCGAGTTCCATCCCGATGAGTTCAAGGACGAGTACCGGCAGGCCGTGCTCGCGCTGATCGAGGCGAAGGGCAAAGGCGAGCCGGTGCCCGAGGTCAAGGCCAAGGCGCCGGGCAAGGTCGTCGACCTGATGGAGGCGCTGCGGCGCAGCGTGGAGAT
>DASYXS010000033.1:0-8806 GCA_035934535.1 bacterium | reverse complement strand
CGGCGTCCCGATCACCCGCGGTCTCGCCTCACGCTACGCCGCCGCGGGGGCGCGCACGCTGATCGTGGACCCGGCCTACCGCACGATGACGCTCGACGCGGCGCGGGACTTTCTCGACGAGGTCGCCCGCGAGCTCGACGTTGCGCCTGCCGTCTCCGGCTGCTAGGATAGGGCGCATGAACCGCGTCACGAGACCATCTACGCCAACCCCGCTGCGCTGCATCTGTCCTCCGCGGAGGTAGCACGCCTCCGCTTCCCGGCGTTCCACGCAGTTCCATAGCACGGCCAACCGAGTGTGACTTTCATGGTCGCCCGCCCCCGCGGGGGCAGGCGTAGCACGCCCGTTGAGGGCGCGTGAGGTGATTTCTATGGAGACAGGGGGTCCCCGTCTGGGGATCGTGTACGAGCACCCGGAGTGGTTCGCGCCGCTCTTCGCCGCGCTGGACGCGCGCGGCGTACCGTACGACCGGATCGACGTGAGCACGCACCGGTTCGATCCGGGCGGCACGCCTCCGCCGTGGACGCTGGTGCTGAACCGCATGAGCCCGTCGGCCCACCTGCGCGGACACGGACAGGCCATCGTGTACGCGCGCGAATTTCTTCGCTATCTTGAGGAAGCGGGCGTCGAGACGATCAACGGGGCGGACGCCTTCGCGCTCGAGACATCCAAGGTCTCGCAGCAGCTGCTGCTTCGCCGTCTTGGACTGCGCGCGCCGCGCACGCGGGTGATCAATCATCCGAGCCAGGCCGCCGGGGCGGCGGACGGGTTCGTCTTTCCGGTCGCGGTGAAGCCGAACATCGGGGGCAGCGGAGCGGGGATCCAGCGGTTCGACCGCCCGGAAGACCTCGCCGCGGCCGCCGCGCAGGATGCGCTCGACCTCGGCATCGACCGGACCGCGCTGGTGCAGGAGTTGTTGCCGGCGCGGGACGGCCACATCGTCCGCGTGGAAGTCTTGGACGGTCGCGTGCTTTACGCCATCAAGGTCTTTCCGAAGCCGGGCGGCTTCAACCTGTGCCCCGCCGACATCTGCCAGGTCGAGCCGGAGGCAGACCTGTGTCCGGCCGGCCTTCCGAAGGTCGCCCTGCGGGTCGAGGCGTGCACGCCGCCGGCGCAGGTCTGCCGCGACGTCCTGACGATTGCGAGGCGGGCGCGCCTGGATCTCGTCGGCGTCGAGTACCTCGTCGACGACCGGGACGGCCGGACCTACTACTACGATGTCAACGCATTGTCGAATTTCGTGTCGAACGCCGTCGAGGTCGTGGGCTTCGATCCGTACGAAGTGCTGGCGGATTACCTGACGGTGCGGCTCGGTATCCCGGGCTTGACGCGGGCGGGTCGCGCGACGGCGGCGGCCGTTTAATCGGGTTCGCAGGCATTCGGAGCGCGCGTGCGGCCCCCGGCGTTCGCCGGGGGCCGCCGACGTTGTCCGCCGGCGCAGGGGGGTGTGCCGGCGGCGTCACGGTCTTACACTCGTTCCAGCGTCGCGCGGCGCCGGATAGTTCCGTCGACTCCGCGGCCGGCCACCATGAACATTGAAGGGTCAGTCCAGGTCCGCGAATTGCAGCCGGTACAGCTTCGCGTAGATCCCGTCGCGCGCGAGCAGCGCGTCGTGCGTCCCTTCTTCGGCGACGCGGCCCTTGTGCAGGACGAGGATCCGGTCGACGTGGCGGACCGTGGACAGCCGGTGGGCGATCACGATCGCGGTGCGTTCCCGCAGAGCCGCCGTCATCGCGCGCTGGATGAGGACTTCCGTCTCCGCGTCGACGCTGCTCGTCGCCTCATCGAGGATCAGCAGGATCTCCGGCTGCGCGGCGAGCGCCCTCGCGAACGCGATCAGCTGTTTTTGCCCGGACGACAGGCCCGCCCCGCGCTCCCGGAGCTCGGTCGCGTAGCCCCGCGGCAGGGCCTCGATGAACCGCGCGGCCCCGGTCTGCTCCGCCGCCCGCTGCACGTCGGCGTCCGAAATCGCGGCGTTGCCGAGGCGGATGTTGTCGGCGATCGTTCCGGAGAAGAGGAACACGTCCTGCAGAACGAGACCGACGTGCCGCCGCAGCTCGCGCTGCGGGTACCGGCGGACGTCGGTCCCGTCCACGAGCACCTCGCCGCGCTGCGGATCGTAGAAGCGCGTGAGAAGATTGATGATGGAGGTCTTTCCGGCGCCGGTGTGGCCGACGATCGCGACGCGCTCGCCGGCGCGGATCGTAAACGAGACGCCGCGGAGCGCCCAGGCCGGCTCGTCGGCCCGCCGGCCGGCGGCGGGCCCCGCGGACACGGGCGCCGCCGCCGGCGCGCCGTCGTCCTGGTACGAGAACCAGACGTTCCGGAACACGATGTCGCCGCGCATGCCCGGCACGGGCGACGGATCCGCGGCGTCCCGGACGGCGGCCGGCTCGTCCAGCACGCGGAAGATGCGCTCCGAGGACGCCATCGCCGCCTGGAAGATATTGAACTTGTCCGCCAAGTCGCGCAGCGGATCGAAGAACCGTTCCGCGTACTGGATCGCGGCGACGAGCACGCCGAGCGTCGCGACGCCCCGCGCAATCTGGCCCCCGCCGTACCACAAGAGAAGCGCGACGCCGAGCGCGCCGACGAGCTGAATCGCCGGGTAGAACTGCGAGAAGTTGCGCGTGGAAGCGAGGCTGGCGTCGAGGTGGGCGGCGTTGAGCTCGTCGAAGGCGCGGAGGCGCCCCGGCTCCTGCGTAAACAACTGCGTGACGGTCATCCCGGTGATCTGTTCGTTCAGGTACGCGTTGATGCGGGCGAGGCGCGTGCGGACCGCGCGGTACGCTTCCCGCGACCGCAGCCGGAAGCGTTCCGTGATCACGTACACGACCGGCAGGACGGCAAACGCGGCGAGGGCGAGGCGCCAGTTCATCCACAGCATGATCGCCAGGATGCCGATCATCGTGAAGACGTCGCCGAAGATCGCGACCGCGCCCGACGTGATCAATTCGTTCAGCGCGTCGACGTCGTTCGTGACGCGGGTGACGAGCCGTCCCACGGGGGTTCGCGAGAAGAAGCTCATCGACAGCGCCTGGAGGTGGGCGACCATCTGCGCGCGCAGGTCCGCCATCACGCGCTGCCCCACCGCCTGCATGAGGTAGCTCTGCGCCCAGCGGGCGCCGAAGCCGAGCGCCAGGACGGCGAGGTAGACGGCGGCGAGCCCCGCGAGCCCTCGGAAGTCCGCGCCGGTCCCCCGGGCGCCGGGCGGCGCGATGTAGCGGTCGATGCCGAGCCGGTACAACGTCGGTCCGGCGAGATCGGCGAGCGAAGCGACGAGCAGCAGGGCGATCGACAGCCCGACCGTCGCGCCGTAAGGCCGCACGTAGGCCAGCAGACGCCGGACGAGCCGCGCGTCGTAGGCGCGCCCGAGGATCGGGTCCTCGTCGAAGTGCGTGCTCATCGGTCGGCGCCGTCCGTCGTGCCGGCCGCCGGCGGCCATGACATCGACGCCGGCTCCTCCGCCTCGAGCGCTTCGCGCAGCAGCTCGCGCTCGTAGAGCTCCGCGTACAGCCCGCCCCGGGCGATCAGGTCCTCGTGCGTCCCCTGGTCGACCACACGGCCCTCGTCGAGCACGACGATCCAATCCGCCGACCGGATCGTGGAGATCCGGTGGGCGATCACGAGGCTGGTGCGCGCCGCCATCACGCCGCGCAGGCCCCGAAGGATCGCCTGTTCGGTCTGCGTGTCGACGCTGCTCAGCGCGTCGTCGAGGATCAGCACGCGCGGATCGCGCATCACGGCGCGCGCGATGGTGGCGCGCTGCCGCTGTCCGCCCGACAGCGTGACGCCGCGCTCGCCGACGGCGGTGTCGTAGCCCGCCGGAAAGTCCGCCGCGTCGGCGGCGATCTGTGAGACCTCCGCGGCCTCCAGTACCCGCGCCGGGTCGGCCGTCCCGGCGGCCCCGAACGCGATGTTCGCGCGCAGCGTGTCGGAGAACAGGAACGGCTCCTGCGGGACGAACCCGATCGCACCCCGCAGGACCGCGAGCGGCAGCTGCCGCACGTCGTGGCCGTCCAGCAAGACCTGTCCGTCCGTCGGATCGAGCACGCGGGGGATCAGCGAGACGAGCGTCGTCTTCCCGGCGCCGGTGGGCCCGACGACGGCGACGGTCCGGCCGGCCGGGATCACGAGGTTCACGTCGCGCAGCGCCGCGGCGCCGTCGCGGACGACGCTCACGCGCCGGAAGGCGATCTCGCCGCGGATACCGTCGACGGCGAGCGGAGAGGGCGGATCGGCAACTGCGGGCGCCTCGGCGAAGATGGCGTCGAGCCGGTTCATGGACGCGCGGCCCTGCTGCCAAAGGTTCGCCACCCACCCGAGCGCGATCATCGGAAAGCTCAGCCGGGCGAGGTAGTACGAGAATTGCACCATCTGGCCGAGCGTAAGCGTCCCCCGGATGACCGCGTCGCCGCCCTGCCACAGCAGCACCGCCGACGCGACGCCGAGGATCAGGCCGATCGACGGCCACAAGGCGCCCTGGGCCCGCGCCAGCCGGAGGTTCGTGTGGACCACCGCCTCGGACGACTCGTTGAACCTCGCGAGCTGGTCGGGCTCGCGGGCGAAGGCCTTCACGACCCGAATGCCGCTCATCATCTCCTGCACGCGGGTGGAGAGCGCGCTGAACTGCGCCTGCACGGCGTCGAAGCGCCGGTGGATCTCGCGGCCGAGCAGCAGAAACACCAGCGTCACGAAGGGGAGGATCGCGAGCATCACGAGCGTGAGATGCACGCTGATGCTCAGCATGAACGCGACGGACGCGATCAGCATCACCGTCGTGTGAACGGAGCGCATCAAGCCCACGCCGGCGAACCGCTGTACCGCGCGGATGTCGTTGACGGCCCGGGCCATCAGGTCGCCGGTCGGCGTGCGCTCGAAAAACGCGAGCGGCATGCGCGCAAGATGCGCGAAGTACTCCCGGCGCAGCTCCGTCTCGATCCGATAGGCGGCCGCCATGATCGACCACCGCATGACGTAGGTCGCCGCGGCCTCCGCCGCGGCGAGCCCCACGAGCGCCCCGGCGTACGCGGCCAGCAGCCCCAGGCCGGCGTGGCGGCCGATGGCGTCCACCGCCAGTTTCATGATCCACGGCGAGGACTGCGCCATGGCGATCGAGACGAGCCCTCCGAGATAGCCGACGGCATACGCCCGCCGATAGCGGCGAACGTACGCCCAAAAGCGGCGGCTGCGCACGGGGGAGCCGGTTAGCGCGCCTTGTGGCCGACGAACACGCCGTCCCGCAGCGGCACGATGACGCCGGTGAGATCGGGATCCGCAAAGAGCAGCCGCGTGACTTCGCGCACGCCCCGCGTGGCCGCGTCGTCCACGGCGGGGTCCATCGCCCGGCCGCGCCAGATCATGTTGTCGACGAGCAGGAGGCCCCCGCGCCGGAGGCGCGCCTTCATCGCCGGGAAGGACGCGGGGTAGGCGTCCTTTTCGATGTCGTTGAAGATCACGTCGAACTCCCCCGGCGTCCGCGTGAGTTCGGCGACGGCCTCGTTCACGGCGAAGCGCACGACGTCCGCGAGGCCGAGCCGGCCGAGATACTCGCGCGCCTGCCGCGACAGTCCTTCGTCCCAGACGACGTGGTGTACCTCACCGCCCCCGTTGTCCCGGACGGCCATCGCAAACCACGCCGTGGAGTACCCGAACCCGGAGCCCATTTCGAAAACGCGCCGCGCCCCGACGGCCCGCGTCAGCAGATAGAACAACCGGCCCACGACGGGTCCGACGATCGGAAACCGTCGCTCCGCCGCGTAGGCTTCCATTTCCTGGAGGACCGACGGCCGCGCCGGGATGACGCTCTCGAGGTAGGCGGTCAGCGCGGGCTGGGCCAGGTCCTGATAGAGGTCTCTGCTCATGAAACCATCATACGACGGCGGGCGCGGCGTCGGGTCCGCCGGCGCGCCGTCCCGCCCCTCGGCGGGCGGGAAGTCGATCGAGCGACCCAAACAGACGATCGCACACTTCCCCCGTGCTTCGGTGCATAACGGCTGAAAACACCGTAACCGATTCGGGGGGTTCCGGCGGGCAGGGTGATGGTGGCAGCAACGGCGGTACTCATCATTCCAAATAACTGCGGAAGATTGACCGTGTCCCTGCCCGCCGGGTACTTACAGAGACGATCCGCCATTCCGGTTCGACCGGCTCGATCGGATCGCCGGTGCTGATCGAGCCGGCGGTGAGGATCTGCGCCCGCAGGCCGCCGCGATGGACCAAGCCGGCGCGAACGCGCCGGCCGGTGACCTGCTCGAGGTGCCGGCACGGCTCGCACAGCCGGATGCCGCGCAGCGCCACATCGCCGACGCGGAACTCGCGCCCGACGAGATGGTTGAGGGCTACGCCGCGCGTCACGATGTTGCGCCGACTGTCGCCGGCGCCGAACTCGATCTCGTAGTCGGGGCGCAGCGCGTCGAAGGCTCCTTCTTCGATTAAGGTGACACGGCCCGGACCGCGGGCACGGACGTCATCGACTCTTCCGCGCGCGGGCAGATGTACAGAGAGGCGACCGTGCCTTTCACCGCTGCGTCCCCTTCGCCGGTCCGCCGAACCCTTCCGCGGCGTCCCTTCGCGCGCGGCCGGTTCCCGCCCTTCGACGGCCGTCCCGCTCCGATATGATAGGAAACGACCGGACCGCCGCCAAAGGAGGCGCACCGCCGCCGTCATGCGAGTCGTCATCACGGGTTCCCACGGACTGATCGGTTCGGCCGTCACCTCGGCACTGCGCGCCCGCGGCGACCAGGTTGTCCGTCTCGTTCGCGGCGAGGCCGGGGGCGCGGACGAGATCGCGTGGCAGCCCGACGGCGGCCGGATCGACGCGGCCCGTCTCGAGGGTATCGACGCCGCGGTGCACCTTGCCGGCGCGTCGCTCGCCTCGCGGTGGACGCCGGAGCAGAAACAGGCGATTCGGAAGAGCCGCCTCCTCGGCACCGGTCTCGTCGCCCGCGCGCTGGCCGGGCTTGCGGGGCGGCCGCGGGTCCTCGTCAGCGCCTCCGCCGTCGGCTACTACGGCAATCGCGGCGACGAAGTGCTGACGGAGGCTTCGGAACCCGGCACGGGCTTCCTCGCGGACGTGTGCCGTGAGTGGGAGGCCGCGGCCGACCCCGCCCGCCGGGCCGGGATCCGCGTGGCACATCCGCGCTTCGGGGTGGCGCTGGCGGGCAGCGGCGGCATCCTCGCCAAGATCGTGCCGATCTTCAAGTTGGGCGCGGGCGGCCCGCTCGGCCACGGGCGGCAGTATCTCCCCTGGGTGGCGATCGACGACGCCGTCGATGCGGTTCTGCTCGCGCTCGATCGCGCGGAGCTGGACGGGCCGGTCAACGTCGTCGCGCCGCACGCGGTGACCAACCGCGAGTTCACCGCCGCGCTCGGGCATGCGATCGGCCGGCCCGCGGTCATCCCCGTCCCGGCGGCGGCGCTGCGTGCGCTGTTCGGCGAGATGGCCGATGAGGCGCTCATGGTCAGCCAGCGCGTCGAACCGGCTCGGCTGGCCGGGGCCGGCTATGCATTTCGCTTCGCCGAACTCGAGCCGGCCCTGCGCCACGTCCTCGCCGCCGCCTAGGTGCGCCGGCAGACGTTGCGGCCGCGGGTCGCGTCGGATATAATCGGCTCGCACCGCTCATATCGACGGGCCGCGCGAACACGCGGCGTGCCATCGTGCGAAGGCGATGCCGTGCCGGACCCGTGCAAAGCGTGGGGACGTAGCTCAGTTGGGAGAGCGCCTGAATCGCACTCAGGAGGTCGGCGGTTCGAATCCGCTCGTCTCCACCAGATTCGTCAAGCCTGACCCACGAATTTGGGCGGTGTTCTCTGATGGCGGATAATCGTGGACGCCCGGATCGACCGGCGGCGAGACCCTTCTCCGCCATCATCACCATTCTGGTGCTCGCATTGATTCTTCAGACAGCATACGGTCCGCAGTACTGTAAAGAGCCGTCCCAACAGGACCGTCAGGGAATCATCGTAGACCGCGAACTCACGCGCGAGTATTGCTCGGCAAGTCAGATACGTGATCGCAATGCGCCGGTGTCCCAATGGATTGACACTCTTAACTATGACCTCGTTGCCTTGGGCGACCTTCTTGGCGGCCTATTTAGTCAAATCGGAACCACTCAACAGCCGCACAAATGAAGGCGGGGGGTTTGTCTTACGGCGTGTGGTCGCGTTCGGGGGCCGGCAGCGCGTTCCGGAAGGGCATGACGAGCAGTGTCACTCGGTTCGCGTCTTGGCGCGCGCCCGTATCCGCGGACAGGACGACGCTCGTGGTGCCGATGAAGTGTGCCAGGTTGCGGAACCGGATCCGTTCCATTCTGCCAAGCTCGATGATGGTGTCCGGCGTCACATAGAATTCCTGCGTGCCCGCCGCTCCTGCGATGGTAAACGCCCCGGCATCAGAGTCTACGGAGACGAGAATGCCCTGCGCCTCGACGGTCGGGCCTCCCGTCCCGTTCGCAGGCGCCCCGACGGAGTGCAGCCAGGCTATCGTCAGGGTGACCGCTGCGATCACGATCCCCTTTGCCGCAGACCTCCCGCGGATCATTCCGGGCAACCTCTCCTACGATCGGCGGCGGTCAAGCGACGTAGCGCTCGATCGACAGGACCCAGCTCCTGTTCCGCAGCGCGGCCGGCAGCAACGAGTGAACCACCGCGAGCTCGCTCACGCACGCCTGAAGAACGGCGACCGCTTCCCGTTTGTCCTCAGCATCCAGGTAGGCGGAGTTGAGCCTCCTGATCTGGCGGCGAATCCGCGTGACGCTCGGGATCATGTTACGAGCTATCGTCGGTTTCGGCATTGACGTCCCTCCG
>DASYXS010000032.1:0-9154 GCA_035934535.1 bacterium | reverse complement strand
CCCCGGCGGCCCCACGAGCAGCACGCCGCGGGGGATCTTGGCCCCGAGCGCCTGGAACTTCTTCGGATCCCGGAGGAACTCGACGATCTCCTCCAGCTCCTCCTTCGCCTCGTCCACCCCCGCCACGTCCTCGAATGTGGTCGTGGTCTTCGTCCCGGTCTGCAGCCGGGCGCCGCTGCTGCGGAACCCGGCCGCCGGCCCTCCGGTTGCGTCCCGCCGCCGCAGCCCCATGACGAGCAGCATGGCGACGCCGCCCAGCGCGAGCGGCAGGAGCCAGGATCCGCCGCCGTCGTGGGGCGGCGCCACCGCTATCGCGACCCCGCGCGCGGTGAGCAGGCGGAGGTAGGCCGCATGCTGGTACGGGAGCCGGCTTACGAACTCGGCATGCGCCGGCGTCGTCCAACGCGCGAGATTGCCGTCGAGGGTGACGGCGCCGATCGTCCCATTCTCGACCCCGGCGAGAAAACGGCTGTACGGAACGGCCACCGGGCCCCCCCGCTGGGGCGCGGTAGATAGTACGGCGAGTGCCACGAGCAGCGCCAGCCAGCCGATGCCGACGGCCCATAGGACCAAACGCCCGGAGCGGTCCCTGTGCTCCATAAAATTATTGTAGGCAGGGGGGGCCGCACGGCCTATCGGTTTGGAAGGGGATTCGAGATCGGGACCAGACCGGATGCGGTCAGGCGCCCCCCGGAGCCGTCAACGGGAGCTCCGCCACGACCTCGGCGCCGTCTCCCTCGCTCGACCGGATCGAGACCGTCCCGCCGATCAGCGCGGCCCGCTCGCGCATGCCGCCGAGGCCAAGGCCGCCGCGCAGCGGGTCGAAGGTCCGCTGGCCGTCGAGCCGAAAGCCGCGGCCGTTGTCCCGCACCCGAAGACGCACGCGGCCGGCGGCGAGACCGAGCTCGAGTTCGGCGCGCGTCGCGCCGGAATGCTTAACGATGTTCCACATCGCTTCCTGCGCGATGCGAAACAGGGTGGTCTCGACGACCGTGTCGAGCCGGGCCCCGCCGAGCTCGATTTTGAACGCGACTTCCACACCACGGGGCTCGAGCTGAGCATGAGCGTACCATCGCAGGGCCGCGGTGAGGCCGAGGTCGTCCAGCACCGTGGGCCGCAGGTCGTAGATCAACTTGCGCACCTCTTCCAGCGCCGTCTCCGCCAGACCCTTGAGCCGGTCGAGCGCGTCCGCCGTCTGCGGCTGGTCCTCGACGGCGGCCCGCACCATGTCGAGGTTCACGATGAGCGCCGACAACGACTGGCCGGTCTCATCGTGCAGTTCGCGCGCGATCCGGCGGCGTTCGTCTTCCTGCACGGTGAGCACCCGTTTGATGAGCTCGGCGCGGATGCGCTCCTTGACGGCCAATTCCTCGAGGAGATTGGTCTTCTCGATCGCCAGGCCGACCTCGCCGCCCACGGTCGCCAGCAGCGCCAGCTCGCGGTGGCCGAAGACCCGGCCGGCCGGCAGCACCAGGTTCATCAACCCGGCGATCCCGTTGGACGTCCGCAGCGGGACGCTGGCGTGCTGGGCGTTCATCCCGGCGCGCTCGAGCCGCATGCAGTTCACGATATTGACCGGATCGGTGAGCTGGTGCGCCGCGAGCAGGTCAAGACACCGGCACGACCCGCGCATCGCCTGCCGCCGGTCCGCCGCGAGCGCGTGGGGCAGATGATAGGATGCCGCGAGCTCGTACGCGTCGGTGCCGGGATCTTTGAGGAATACCCAGCCGCTGTGGAGTTGGAGAAGGTCGCCCGCGCGCTCGAGCACGTCCCGCAGCAGATCGTGGACGGTGCTCGAGCGGTGGAGCGCGGTGCTGAGCTGGCTGAGGATGACGAGCCGCCGCGCCCGCTGCACGGATCGCGCGAGCACCCCCGCGCCGAACACCAGCACGAACAGCCCGCTCAGCAGCTCGAAGGCCGTCTCCAGGCTCACGGGCTTTGGTACCCATGCCCAGGCGAGGTAGTTCACGCCCGCGATCGCCAATCCGCCAAAGATGAGCCGCGTACCGGCGTCGTCGAGGACCTGCTCGGCGCGCCGGTAGCCTTCGGCCGCCAGCAGGAAGGCCACCCCCGTTGCCGTGCCGGCGATGCCGTCCGCCAGCATCACGTGGGGGGTGGTCAGCAGCAGCGCCGCGATGACCGCCGCCATCAGCGCACCGAAGCCCAACGTACCCACGACGGCGATGCCCCGTGAGCGGGGGTCGCGGGACACCGAGGCGGTGAGGAAAAAGCCGGCGCCGGCGAGCTGCAGCGTCATCTCCACGAGCATCAGCGGGACCGGCGCGGGCGCGTTGAGCGCCGCGAGATCGGCGAGGGCGCGCGCCGCGAGCGCGAACGCTCCGGCCGCCCACCAGAGCACGTACGCCGCGCGCAATTCGACGTAATGCGCGATGAGCAGGAGCGCGACCGCGAGGTAGAGGCCGATCGCGATCGCGTGAATCGTGGTAAGCGCCTGCATGGACTCGTGTTCCCCCGCCGGGTGTTCGCGCAGAACCGGGGCCGTCCCTCCGGCGGCGGCCGCCGGCCGGATCGGCTCTCCGCCGCGGCCAAATACGACCTCCATCCGATAGGCGGTGCCGCGTGCCGGTGGTACGGTACAAGTGGAGCGCACGCGGCGAGTCGCCGAATCAAACGCCGGCGCCCGGGAACCGACGGTCGGCCACGTCCACTTCGAGGAGCGCGCCTCTTCGGAGAGCACCGGACGACAGTAGGCTCGGGGGTTGAACGGCCGAAGACGGCGCGGTGCCGCTCACAAAGTGCGCTCCATATTTTTGTTCGCACCAGGACGCCGAGACTCCCCAGACGCAGGATCGGGTTGCGGCACGAGCCGGAATCAGATGACCGCCGGATGGGCCGGGCCCCGGGACGATGGTACCGTGGGGCAAAGGCCCGGGGCGCCGACGGACCGGTCCGCAGGAGGGCAGCGGTGAAGCCACTCTACACGGCTTGTGAAAAATGCGGGCTGCGCGAGGTGCGCCACGAGCTGGAGCGAAGCGGCGTCATCATCCGCTTCTGCGACGACTGCTACTGGGGCGAGATCACGGAGCCCGAATCCGCGTCCGCTGCGCCGCCGCAGGGGCGGGCCGGCGAGGCGGCGGCCTCCGGCACCGAACCGAAGTAGACGGTGCGACTTCGTATCTGGAGGACCGCGTCATGTGGCCGACGTTGTTTGGAGCCGGGTGGATCTGGAGCGCGCTCATCGCAGCGGCGCTGGTGTGCTTCATCGTCGGCGTGCTGGGGTTCTTGTTCCTCATCACGGTAAAGCCGGCCCGGCAGACGTCCGACGAGTTCGACGAGTTGTGGCATCGGTTGGAGGAAGGCGACCTCACCCCGTCGGAGTTCGAGCGCACCATCCGCCGGCCCGTCGCGCGCGGGGCCGGGCGGGGTCGCGTGAACAGCGAGGCGGCCGGAGGCGGTCTGTAGCGGCCCGCGCCGGCGAAGCCCCCGGGCTTGGTTACGAGGTAGCGGCGTCGATCTGCTGGCCGCGCACCGGTACGTCCGCGGCATATCCTCGGGCCCGGAGGGAGGCGGCGAGCGCGAGCGACCCGGCTTCCTCGCCGTGCACGCAGTAGATCCGTCCTGCCCGCGGCACCCGCCCCACCCACGCCAGCAGCTCGTCGCCGTCCGCGTGCGCGCTGAATTCCGCCAGCTGATGAACCTGAAGGCGCACCTCGTACGGCTCCCCGAAGATCCGCACCGAGGAGGCGCCGCCGGCAAGGCGCCGGCCCAGCGTGTGTTCCGCCTGGAACGACACGATCACGAGCGAGCAGCGGGCGTTCCCGATCCGGTGCGCCAGGTGGTAGAGGATCCGCCCCGACTCGCACATCCCGGACGTCGCGATCACGATGAAGGGGTCGGTCAGGTCGTTGAGGTCCTTGGAGTCGTCCACCTCGCGGACGTACCGCAGCCCCTTGAACCCGAACGGATCTTCGTGCGCCAGCATGGCTCGGGTGTCGTCGTCGAAGCACTCGGGATGCCGCCGGAAGATCCCGGTCGCGTCCACCGCCATCGGGCTGTCGACGATCGTCGGAATCGGCGGAATGGCGCCCGCGTTCCGCAGGCGGTGGAGCGCGTAGGTAATGTCCTGCGTCCGGCCGACGGCGAACGACGGGATGAGGACCGCGCCGCCGCGCGCGGCCGTCTCGCGGACGATCGCCCCGAGCCGCTCCGCCGCCCCGTCGAGCGGTTTGTGCGCACGGTTGCCATACGTCGACTCCATCACGAGCACGTCGAGGCCCGGCGGGATCTCCGGATCGCGCAGAATGGCCTCGCCGGGCCGTCCCAGATCGCCCGTAAAGCCGAGCGTCCGCCCGTCCGCTTCGACCGTCGTGATGGCGGAGCCGAGGATGTGTCCCGCGTCGTAGAAGGTGACCCGCGCCGGGCCGAGCCGGAACGGCTCGTGGTACGGGACGGGCCGGAACCGGCCGATCGTCCGGTCCACCTCGTTCGCGGTGTAGAGCGGGGTCACGGGCGGCAACCCCGCGCGCGCGCGGATCTTGCTCGCGTGGCGGGCATCCTGGTGCTGCACTTTGGCGCTGTCGTGCAGCACGAGGGCCGCGAGGTCGCGCGTGGCGGGGGTGCAGTAGATCGGGCCCCGGAAGCCGTTCCGCAGCAGTGTGGGCAGATTGCCGCAGTGATCCAAGTGGGCGTGCGAGAGCACGACGGCCTCGAGGCTCGACGCGTCGAAGGGCAGGACGCTGTTGATGCGGGCCGCTTCCTCGCGATGTCCCTGGAACAACCCGCAGTCGAGCAGAATGCGGCTTCCGGCGGTCTCAACGAGATGCATCGAGCCGGTGACGGTGCGCACGGCGCCGAGGAATGTGACCCGCATGCCGGGGTTCCCTTTCGACACCGATGCGCGCCGGACCCCGAATCGGGCGTAGGTCCGATCCCCGGCCTGCGCGCCGCCGGTCATGATAGAGGTGGAGTCGAGGGCGCTGTCCGGAGGTGACGTATGGCGCAGAAGCACGAGGGCTACTGGGCCCTGATCGAGGTGGAGCGCCAGTTGCGCAACGCGCTGAGCGAAGTGCGCCAGGCCGAGCGCCTGTCGGCGACGCCGAGCACGGTTCGGACCGAGATCTCGAAGATCGCGGAGGACCTCGCGGACGCCGTCTCGCTGGCGGCCGCAACCCGGCGCCGGCTGCTGGAGGCCGACAGGGCCACGCTGCGGGCGGCGTAGCGCACACCTCGTCGCGGCACCCCGCCCGGCCGGCATCGGCCCGCGAAACCGGGTCGGATCGTGACCCGACCGTGGGATCAGCCCAGGGTCTGAAGATTTTTTGTTGCCCGCTCCGTATCCTCGACACGTCGCCCGAGAGGGACCGTAGTCCCCACGCCGTAGTGTGAAGTTCGGAAGATCGACGGGCCGTCACGCCGCGGGTTCGCGGGCCCAGGACTGGGAGGGGGAAATGAGCGCACAGCGCGGGCAGGCAGCCGCGGTGGATCGCCGCACGTTCTTCAGCCGCATGTTCTGGACGTTGAGCGCCATTCTCGGAGCGCTGGTGGGGCTACCCGTCATCGGCGCGTTCTTGTCACCGGCCTTCAAGCCGGTCGAGAAGGCGGCCTGGGTGGCGATCGGGCCCGTGACCGCGTTCGGGCCGGAACCCACGCTGGCGCATCACGTGCACCCGGCCAGGGAGGGATGGGTGAACGCGACGGCCGAGATGCAGGTCTGGGTCGAGCGGGACGCCCAGGGCGCCTACCGGGTGTTCGACAATCACTGCACGCACCTCGGCTGTCCCTATCATTGGGAGGCGTCGCTGCAGAGGTTTGTCTGTCCGTGCCACGGCGGTCAGTTCGACGCGACGGGAAAGGTGCTGGCCGGGCCGCCGCCGCGGCCGCTCGATCGCTACGAGAACAAGGTTGAGAACGGCACGCTGTACATGGGCGCGCTCGTACGGGGTGGCGCGTGAGCAGACCCGCACGCGCCCCGCGGCGCGGACTGGCCGGCTGGATCGATGTCCGTCTCGGCGGCGTCGGGCTGTTCGGCGGGTTCTTGAATCGCAGCGTTCCCGACGAGACCGGCCTGCCCCATACGCTCGGCAGCGCGACGCTCTTTCTCCTCGTCGTGCAGGTCGTGACCGGTCTCATTCTGGCGATGAACTATTCGCCCGCCCCCGAGCACGCCTTCGACAGCATCACATTCATCATGTCGCAGGTGGTCTTCGGCCCGGTCCTGCGCGGGCTGCACCATTGGGGATCGAGCGCGCTCGTGATCCTCGCGGGGCTGCACATGCTCCGGACGTTCGTGTGGGGATCGTACAAGGCGCCGCGTGAACTCACCTGGATGGCCGGCGTCGGGCTGCTCCTGATCGTGATGGGCTTCGCGTTCACCGGCTATCTGCTGCCCTGGACACAGCGGTCGTACTGGGCCACCGTCGTCGGCACGAAGATCGTCGGCACGGTGCCGGTCATCGGCGGCTGGCTGCTCCAACTGGTCCGCGGCGAGGCCGACGTAGGTCCCGTCACTCTCGCCCGCTTTAACGCCATCCACGTGCTGCTGTTGCCGGCCCTGCTCGTGCCGCTCGTCATCTTCCACCTGTACCTCGTCTACCGGCACGGCATCGCGCCCGCCCCGGGCAACGAGGCCACGGTCGCGAAGAACAAGCGATTCTACCCCGAGCAGCTGGCGGAAGATCTGGGCGTCTCGCTGTTCATCTTGCTTGTCTTGTTCGCGCTGACGGCGTGGCAGGGTGTGCCGACAGAGGTGAGGGCCGATCCGGCCTCCACCACCTACGTGCCGCGCCCCGAATGGTACTTCCTGTTCTACTTTCAGCTGCTGAAGTATTTCGAAGGACCCATCTGGGAGCCCGTGGGAGTCGTCGTGCTGCCCGTTGCGGCGATCCTGCTGCTCTTCCTCGTTCCGCTGCTCGACCGGCGCCCCGAACGACGCCCGGCCAAGCGGCCGTTCGCCATGGCGGTGGCCGCGGGCACCGTGGTGCTGGTCGGAGGATTGACGTACTACGGCGCGGTGCAGGTACCGCCCGGCACACGTCTGGCGCCCCCGGGGTCGCCGCAGGCCCTCCTCGATCAAGGGCACCAGGTTTTCGTTGCAAACCACTGCGACAGCTGCCATGTCGTTGCCGGGCATGGCTACACGGTCGGTCCCGAGCTCACGCACGTCGCAAGCCGCCTCTCGGCCGACCGGCTTGCCGCGCAGATTCGCAGTCCCGAGAAGGTCAACCCCAACACGAACATGCCGGCGTTCGACAAGATCTCGGACGACGACCTCAAGGCGCTGGTTGCCTACCTGCTGACGCTGAAGTAGCCCGATTGGCCGGTGTCTCGCCGGTCGTACCGCCGCCCGATACGAAATCCAGCCGAAGTCCGATAGGCTCGGCGACCGTCTGCGGCTAAACTCAGCCCAGTACCCCAAGCACCCGCACGAAACTGATAGGGAGGGGATACGGATGGGTAAGAACGTGAGCCGGCGTGAGGCGCTGGCGGTAGCCGCCGGCGGACTGGCAGGCGCGGCGTTGATGGCAGGACCGTTTGCGCGCATGGCGGCCGCGCAGACACAGAAGGTCACGGTCTACATCTTCCGGGGGAAGACCGGCATTCTCGGGCCCGACAAGAAGGGGCATGACGCCTTCGTGCCGCCGAACTTCGTCATCAAGGCGGGTACGCCGGTGACGGTGGACTTCATCAATTACGACGAGGGTGCGCACACCTTGACCTCGCCGAAGGCGAAGCTCGACATTCAGATCAAGGGCGGCAAAGAGGTCGGCAACGACGTGCAGCCGGTCACGACGAGCGCGACGTTCACGATCGCGCAGCCGGGCACGTATCGGTGGTACTGCGCGCTGACCTGCGACGCGGGCGGCCACGGCTGGGCGATGGAGCAGGGCTACGCGGGACCCAGCAAAGAGGGCTACATGGCGGGCTTCATCGTCGCGATGTAACGAGGTTCCCATCCCCACCACAGCATCACGCGCGCCCGCGGCGATCGGCCGCGGGCGCGCCCGCGTCCAAAGCCGGTCCGGCGGGTGCGGCATTTGCTTCATGCAAATGAGCCGGACTCTCCATTGGCGGCCGGCTCCGCGGCCGATAGGCTATGGGTGGGTGATCGAGCGCTCGAACGAGGCCACGATGGCATACGATGCCCGACGGGACACGATCCTCGAGACCGCCGCGTCGCTGTTCGCGTCGCAGGGCTACGAGCGGACGACGATCCGTGACGTCGCCCGCGCCGCCGGCATCAGCGTCGCCGGCCTATATTATTACGTGCGCGGTAAAGACGAGCTCCTGTACCGCATCTGCGAGCGCAGCTTCACCATGGTCCTGGACTCGCTGACCGAGAAGCTGGCGACGACACCGGATCCCCGAAGCCGCGTCCGCGTGGTGATCCGCAATCACTTCGAGCACTTCCTGCGGCACATGAACGAGATGAAGGTGTTGACCCGCGAGCTGGACGCGCTGCAGGGCACCCAGGCGGCGCAGATCTACGCGCTGCGCCACCGCTATTACACGATCTGCCGCAACGTCGTGTCGGAGGCGGCCGCGGCCGCGGTGCCGCCGCGTCTCGCGACCATGGCTCTGTTCGGGATGCTCAACTGGATCCACATGTGGTACCGGCCGGAGGCGGACGGCAACGCCGACACCCTCGCCGACGGCATGACGCGAATCTTCCTCGACGGCTACGCCGCCTCTTCGGAGGCCCGCGCCCCATGGACGAGACCGACGGCCGCGTCGCGCTGAGCATCGACGGCCGGGCGGCCCGGATCGTGATCGACCGCCCTCCGCTCGGCATTCTCACGCTGCCGATGCTGTTCGGCCTGACGTCCGCCTGCGCGCGGCTCGCCCGGACGCCCGAGGTCGCCGCCGTCACGATCACATCGACCGGCACGCGCGCCTTCTGCGCCGGCGTCGACGTCGCGGCGCACGCTCCGGAGCGGGCGCGTCCGATGCTCGAGGCGTTCGAAGGGCTGGCGGGGCAGATGCTGGCGCTGCCCCAGGCGGTCATCGCCTCCGTGCACGGCGCCGCGCTCGGCGGAGGATGGGAGCTGGCGCTCTTGTGCGATCTTGTGGTCGCCTCGGACGGCGCGCGGTTCGGTCTGCCGGAGATCACCCTGGCCGCGCTCCCGCCCGTGGCCGCGGCGCTGCTGCCTCGTCTCGTCGGCGACACGCGCGCCCTCTCGCTTATTCTGACCGGCGC